>NZ_JBQENM010000004.1:40340-414177 GCF_052044795.1 Ensifer sp. 22521 | reverse complement strand
CTGGCGATTTCGCCAGCCGAGTGTTTTGCCTGGTTTTGGGCTGTCGCTCGGGATCACGCTGAGTTGGCTGGTGCTGATCGTGTTGATCCCGCTGTCGGGACTGGTGTGGCGGGCAAGCGGGCTCGGCTGGGCCAAGTTCTTTGAGCTGGCGCTCGATCCGCGCACGCTCAATGCCTTGAAGATCTCGTTCGGCACGGCGTTTCTCGCCGCCGTCATCAACCTCGTCTTCGGCGTCATCCTCGCCTGGGTGCTGGTGCGCTATCGGTTCCCCGGCAAACGGGTGATCGATGCCATGGTCGACCTGCCGTTCGCGCTGCCGACGGCGGTCGCCGGCATTGCCTTGACGACGCTTTATGCCGGCAACGGCTGGATCGGCCAGTTCATCGAGCCGCTCGGCCTGAAGATCGCCTTTACGCCGTCCGGCATCGTCGTCGCGCTGATCTTCGTCGGCCTGCCGTTTGTCGTCAGGACCGTGCAGCCGATCATGGAGGAGATCGACAAGGAGGTGGAAGAAGCCGCAGCCACCCTTGGCGCCAGCCGCTTCCAGACGATCAGCCGGGTGCTGCTGCCGGGGCTGTTGCCGGCCGGCTTGACCGGCTTTGCCCTCGCCTTTGCCCGCGGCGTCGGCGAATACGGCTCGGTGATCTTCATCGCCGGCAACCTGCCTTATGTCTCCGAGATCGCGCCGCTTCTGATCGTCATCAGGCTCGAAGAGTTCAACTACGCCGCCGCCACCGCCATTGCCGCGGTGATGCTGGCGATCTCCTTCGCCATGCTGCTCCTCATCAACTCGATCCAGGCCTGGAGCCGGCGGAGATATGTCTATGTCGCATGATCTGACCGCCAATCCTCTGCCCGCATCCGGCCCACAGCCCGCCCTGCCGGCGCTGGCCGCCGCCACCTCCGAAAGCCGCTTTGCCCGGCTGACCCTGACGATCACCGCCCTTGTCTTCGTCGCGCTGTTTTTGCTGTTGCCGCTTGCCGCCGTCTTCACCGAGGCGCTGCGCAAGGGGGTGGGTGAATTCGTTGCCGCGCTTGGCGACACCGAGACCTTCTCGGCCATCCGCCTGACGCTGATCGTCGCCGTCATCGCCGTGCCGCTCAACCTCGTCTTCGGGGTTGCCGCCGCCTGGGCGATCGCCAAGTTCGAGTTCAAGGGCAAGGCGTTCCTGACGACGCTGATCGACCTGCCGTTCTCGGTCTCGCCGGTCATTTCCGGCCTCGTCTTCGTGCTTCTGTTCGGCTCGCACAGCCTGATCGGTCCCTGGCTGCAGAGCCACGGCATCCAGATCCTGTTTGCCGTGCCCGGGCTGGTGCTCGCCACCGTCTTCGTCACCTTCCCCTTCGTCGCCCGCGAGCTGATCCCGCTGATGCAGGAACAGGGCTCCAGCGACGAGGAGGCGGCACTGTCCTTGGGGGCATCGGGCTGGCAGACCTTCTGGTTCGTGACGCTGCCCAACATCAAATGGGGGCTGCTTTACGGCGTGCTTTTGTGCAACGCCCGCGCCATGGGCGAGTTCGGCGCCGTCTCGGTCGTCTCCGGCCATATCCGCGGCGAGACCAACACCATGCCGTTGCAGGTCGAAATCCTCTATAATGAATACAACTTCGTCGCCGCCTTCGCGGTGGCGGCGTTGCTGGCGCTTCTGGCGCTGATCACCCTGATTTTGAAGACGGCGCTGGAGATCCGCTACAGCGCCGAGATCGCCGCCAGCCGCAGGCATTGAAAGGTCAAACGCTATGGACGTGCGCGTTCACAACATCCGCAAGGAATTCGGCCGCTTCCCGGCGCTCGACGACGTCTCGCTCGATATCCGCTCCGGCGAGCTGATCGCGCTGCTTGGCCCCTCCGGCTCCGGCAAGACGACCTTGCTGCGTCTCGTCGCCGGGCTCGAAAGCCCGACCGGCGGCACGATCTTCTTCGGTGACGAGGACGCCTCGCAAAAGACCGTGCAGCAGCGCAACATCGGCTTCGTCTTCCAGCACTATGCCCTCTTCCGCCACATGACCGTGCTCGACAACGTCGCCTTCGGCCTCAAGGTGCGCCCGTCGGGCCGAAGGCCGCCGGCCGCCGAAATCCGCAAGCGGGCCCTCGACCTGCTCGACCTGGTGCAGCTCTCCGGTCTCGACAAACGCTATCCGGCCCAGCTCTCCGGCGGCCAGCGCCAGCGCGTGGCGCTCGCCCGCGCCATGGCGGTCGAGCCGAACGTGCTGCTGCTCGACGAGCCGTTCGGCGCGCTCGACGCCCAGGTGCGAAAAGAACTGCGCAAGTGGCTGCGCGAGATCCATGACCGCACCGGCCACACGACGATCTTCGTCACCCACGACCAGGAGGAGGCGCTGGAACTGGCAGACCGCGTCGTCGTCATGAGCAAGGGCGCGATCGAACAGGTCGGCACCCCCGACGAGATCTACGACCATCCGGTCTCGCCCTTCGTCTTCGGCTTCATCGGCCAGTCGAACGCGCTCGCCGTCACGCTCCAGAACGGCGAGATCTGGTTCGAGGACCGGCCGATCGGGCTCAGGGCCCCGGCCGAGCCGGACGGGCCTGCCAACCTGCACTTCCGCCCGCACGACATCGAGCTGATCGACGGCTGCGGCGGCTGTCTTGCCGGCCTCGTCACCGCCAGCCGCCGCGTTGCCGGCACCCGCCATCTCGAACTCGATCTTGGCCGCAACCATCCGCATGTCGAGATCGAACTGTCGCCCGAACGCGCCGCCGCCGGCGACCACAGCCGCATCGCCTTCCGGCCGACAAAGTGGAAACTCTTCAGAGACAACAGAGAGCAGGCTGTAGAGGCAGAGGCAAAGATCGAGAGCCGCGCCGTCGAGATACAGGAACCATCATTGGTCGCCCAGGCCTCTTAAGCAGGGCGACATATCGTCGGACTTAAGGAGTCTCGAGCGGCCAGACCTCGACCACCCCATGAGCCACCGCGCACGGGGTGCGTGACACCATATCGATGGCTTCGGCCAGGTCTGCGGCCTCGATCACCGCGAAGCCGGCCACAGGAAGCGACGACGACATGAACGGACCGCTTCGCTTCTCGACATGCGCGGCGTTGGCGTTGCGCACCTGAACAGGCGCTCCGGCGATCCCCATCAAGGCTCCTCTTGCACGAAGTTCCGCATCATGCGCGTGCGCAGCATCACGGACGTCCGCCGCTGTGCGGTCGTAACCTGCACGGTCTCCATATCCAATGGTCACGAATTTCGGCATCAGCAGTATCCTCCCGGTGACGGCACTCTACTTCCGACGGGCTAATTGACAGTCGGGCCGACGAGGCCTTCCGTGAGGGAACGCTGACGCAAAGGAAAAGTTGCGACAATCCAACGTCCGAGCCACGACAGGGAGAATGCAATGCCGACCATCATCGCCCACCACAAGATCACGAAAAGCGCGGACCACTGGTTGAAATCACCGAAGCGCAAGGAGTTCTTCAGCACGCTCGGCGTGACCAGCATTCGAACCTTCGTCGATCCCCAGGACCAGACCCGGGTGGCCATTCTCATGGATGTCCCCGATCTGGACGCCCTGTCGAAAGCCATGCAGACCCAGGCCGCGGCCGATGCGATGGTCTTTGATGGCGTCGTGCCGGAATCAATCGTGATCCTGGTTGAATCATAGGGCACAGTCCGCCCGTATTCAGCCATTGAGGCCAGCGGAACGCCCCGGGGAACCGCCCTTCCCGCGGTGCTTCGCTGCGACCTGAGCCGACCCCATACATTGCGGTACAATTGCTGGTGGCGGCCGACATATCCGCGATACCTCGCCGGACCAGATTGCGATCGTCACCTCAACGGCCCGAAAGGAACGATCGCATGCGCCGCCGAATCATCCCAACTCTTGCCCTCGCCTTTGCAACGAGCGTGGTTGCTTTCGCCGCCCAGGCTGCGGACATCAAGAATATCGTCATAGTGCACGGCGCCTTTGCCGACGGTTCGGGCTGGCGACAGGCCAGCGATATCCTGGAGCGGCGCGGCTTCAACGTGACGGTCGTGCAGGAACCGCTGACCTCGCTTGCCGCCGACGTCGAGGCGACGAACCGTGTCCTGGACCTGCAGGATGGGCCGACCTTGCTCGTCGGGCACAGCTACGGCGGTATGGTGATCAGCGAAGCCGGACATCACCAGAAGGTCGAAGGATTGGTCTACGTCGCAGCGTTTCAGCCGGACAAGGGCGAGGATTTGGCAACGCTTACCGAATCGAAGCCGCCGGCGGCAATGAGCATCAAGGAAACCGCCGACGGCAAATATCTCTATCTCGATCCGACAGCGTTTGCTGCTGATTTCGCCGCCGACCTTCCCAAAGCGGAAGCGGCCTTTGCGGCGAAGTCGCAGGTCTTTGCCGCGAAAGAGGTTTTCACCGCCAAGTCCGGCGATCCGGCATGGCGGACGAAGAAAAGCTGGGCGGTCGTGGCGACCGAAGATCGCGCCATCAATCCGGACCTTGAACGAAGCATGGCGAAGCGCGCCGGCAGCCAGGTAAGCGAAATCAAGGCGAGCCACGCCGTCTTTGCCTCGCAAGCGGAAAAGGTTGCCGAGATCATAGAGACCGCAGCCAAGGACGCCGGCAAATAACCCGAACACGCCGAGCGTCTGCGTCCTGAGTGCGGCGCCCTTCCGCACTCAGGACAGCGGATCGGCGACGTTCTTCCATTCTTGATTGCCGGCTTGACAGTCCGCTCAAAGAGCGGAAAACTTCGCGCATGGGGGTGCGATCACCCCATGAGGCGCCAGCCGAAGCATCGCGTCCATTCAACCGCTCATCCGGAGGACGCGTCATGTCGTCATTTCTCGAAATATCCTCGGAAAAACTCTCTCGCCTCATCGGCACGCCGAACTGTCCCGCACTGATCGATGTCAGGATCGACGAAGATTTCGACGCCGATCCCCGCCTCATCCCAGGTTCGTACAGGCGCGACTACCGCCAGGTTCAGGATTGGATCGACGACGTCGCCAACGCATCGGCAATCATCATCTGCCAGCAGGGCAAGAAACTCAGCCATGGCGTTGCCGCCTGGCTTCGCAATGCCGGCATTGCTGCCGACGTGCTCGAAGGCGGTTTCGAAGCCTGGGCGGAAGGCGGCTATCCGGCCGTGCCCGCTTCCGCGATACCCGAACGGGACGCCGGCGGACGGACCGTCTGGGTTACGCGGGCACGACCAAAGATCGACCGCATTGCCTGCCCCTGGCTGATCCGTCGTTTCGTCGATCCGAAGGCAGTCTTCTTGTACGTGGCGCCGTCAGAGGTCGAGATGGTCGGCGAGCGCTTCGGCGCTACGCCCTTCGATATCGATGCTCCGATCCGCTGGAGCCATCGCGGTGAACTCTGCACCTTTGACGTGATGGTCGAGCAGTTCGGCCTTGCAACCGCTCCGCTTCTGCGGCTAGCCACCATCGTGCGCGGGGCCGACACCGCCCGTCCCGAGCTTGCGCCCGAGGCGCCGGGCCTGCTTGCCGCCTCCCTCGGTCTCTCGCGCATGTATGCCGACGACCTGGAGCAACTGGATGCGGGGATGCTGCTCTACGACGCCTTCTATCGCTGGTGCCGGGATGCTACCAACGAGACGCACAACTGGCCCTCGCCCAAGAAGGACCTCTGAGATGACCGATATTGCTGACAAGGCCGCGCCCGAAGTGGCGCGGCAACGGCAAAGCCACGGCATCCCGTTTGGCGAAGCCGTCCGGGTTTGGGCACGCATTGCGGCCCTCAGCTTCGGTGGCCCTGCCGGACAGATCGCGGTGATGCATCGCATCCTTGTCGATGAGAAGCGCTGGATCGGCGAGCATCGCTTCCTGCATGCGCTGAACTACTGCATGCTACTGCCCGGACCCGAGGCGCAGCAGCTCGCCGTCTACATCGGCTGGCTCCTGCACCGGACCGCCGGTGGCCTCGTTGCCGGACTTCTCTTTGTGCTTCCGGGTTTTCTGGCGATCCTCGGTCTGAGCTACATCTACGCCGCCTTCGGCAATGTCACCGTCGTCGAAGGGCTGTTCTTCGGCCTGAAGGCCGCCGTGCTCGCGGTGGTCGTCCAGGCTGTCTTCCGCATTGGCGGTCGAGCACTCAAGAACCGAATGATGATCGGCATTGCGGCCGCCGCCTTCGTCGCCATTTTCTTCTTCCGCGTTCCCTTCCCGTTGATCATCCTGGCAGCCGGCGTGCTCGGCTATATCGGCGCTCGCTCCGGTTCGCCGCTCTTTCGCATTGGCGGTGGACACAAGGGTGGCACGGGCCGGGTTCTGAAGGACGAGGACTCCGCGCTCGGCGAGGAAATCCCCGCGCATGCGCGCCCCAACCTTGCATGGTCGCTGCGGATTTCCGGCGTGCTGCTCGCGCTGTGGCTCGTGCCCCTGGCGTTGCTCATCATCATCCTCGGTCGGGACAGCGTCTTCAGCCAGATCGGCCTGTTCTTCAGCCAGATGGCGGTCGTCACCTTCGGCGGCGCCTATGCCGTGCTCGCCTACGTCGCCCAGGAAGCCGTCCAGCACTATGGCTGGCTGAAGCCCGGCGAAATGCTGGACGGCCTCGGCATGGCCGAGACGACGCCGGGGCCGCTGATCATGGTCGTCCAGTTCGTCGGCTTCATGGGCGCCTACCGCGACCCCGGCACGCTCCATCCGATGATGGCGGCGACCTTGGGGGCGATACTGACCACCTGGGTCACCTTCGTCCCGTGTTTCCTCTGGATCTTTCTTGGGGCGCCCTTCATTGAGCGGCTGCGGAACAATATCGCGCTCACGGGCGCCATGTCGGCGATTACCGCCGCCGTTGTGGGAGTTATTCTCAACCTTGCCGTCTGGTTCGGGCTGCACACCTTGTTTGGGGAGCTCGTGAGCGGGCAATTCGGGCCGTTTGCGCTCGACATACCGGTGCTAGGGTCGCTGGTACTGCCGTCGCTCCTGCTGACGCTTGCCGCCGGCGTGGCGATCTTCCGCTTCAACGCCTCGGTTATCACGACGCTGCTTGCCTGCGCGCTTGCAGGCATGGCCTGGACGCTGGCAACGAACTGATTGCGAAAGCCGCGCCTAGTCGTCGTAGACCGATTGCGGGAGGTGGAATCCCTCCGGCAATTGCGATCCATAGAATTGTTCCTCCGGTGGCGGCGGCGGAGGTTCGCGATGCTTCACCGCGCAGGCGGCAAGCACGGCCTTGAGCTGCACTGGCCGATAGTGTTCGACAAGGCTTGGAGATGGGTCTTGCTTGTCCGTCGGTCGCGACATCAGGGTCCTCATGGGCAACTCTCGTCACGGAGCGACTGTGCCAGCCAATCGATCTCGCCGCAACTGCTCGGCGGCATGATCGCCATCCAACAGTGCGACCATTGTACAGTTGACCTCTGGGCGCTCCGGGTCTCCTTTATGGTGCGGCATATTCGGGCGATCAATGCGACGGCTCGTCAACCTTCACCTCAGCCCGCACGCCGCCGGCACGCAAGAACGCACCTTCATTGAGGAAATCGAATATGCAGGATCCCCTGGCGAGACTCGGCCTGAAGCACCCGTTGATCGTCGCGGCGATGGCCGGCGGCCCCTCGTCGCCGGAGCTCATCATCGCGTCTTCGGCAGCCGGAGCGCTGGGGTCGATCGGTGCAGCCTATTCGAGCCCGGCGGCCATCGCCGAGTTCGTCGACAAGGTTCGTGCAGGCACCGACCGTCCTTTTGCGATCAACCTCTTCATCCAGCACCCGCAGCCGCAGATCGACGCGGCGACGGTCGAGCGGGCCGTGGCGGCGACGGCGAAGTACCGTGCGGAACTTGATCTGCCGGCGCCGCTATTCGCCGCACCCTATGAGGAGGATTTCGATCAGCAGTTCGACGCCGTGCTGAAGGCGAAGCCGGCAGTCCTTAGTTTCGTCTTCGGCGTGCTGCCTGCCGAGTACATGCGGACCGCGCGCAAGTCGGGGATGCTGATCATCGGCACGGCGACGACACCGGAGGAAGCAGAGGCGCTCGAAGAAAGCGGCGTCGATGCGATCACCCTCCAGGGTTTTGAGGCGGGCGGCCATCGCGGCATATTCGATCCAGAGGCCGAGGACAGTGAAATCGGCCTTCGGGATCTGCTGACCCGAACCCTCCCGAATGCGAAGGTGCCACTGATCGCGGCAGGCGGCATCATGACGGCTGCGGACATCCGCTCCGCCCTCGCCATGGGCGCCAGCGCAGTACAGATGGGCACGGCTTTCCTCGCCACTTCGGAAGCGGGAACCTCGGCCCCCTATCGGGCAGCGCTCCAGGGGAAAGAACGCGCGACGCGGACAACGCGCGCCTTCTCCGGCCGGTTTGCCCGTGGCATCGAGAACCGCTTCATGAACGAGCTGGACGCCGCCGCCGCAATGCCCTTCCCGGCCCAGAACAAGTTCACGCGCGATATCAGAGGCGCGTCTGCCGCAAAGGGATCGGCGGACTTCCTCTCCCTTTGGGCGGGAACCGGCAAGGGAGAGCTTTGGCAGGGCTCGGCGGCCGAACTGATCGAGAAGCTGTTTGCCGATTGATCGCCCCGCTGCCCGAATTGTGCCCCGACACCGCTGACGAGAGGAGGGAGGGACCTCTTTACTTCTGCCTAGTTGCGGGTGAATTCTAGGCGATTGGCAATGATCATCGCGAAAGTCGGCAGAATGGATCGTATCGACGCAATGAAGGTCTTCGTGACCGCGGTCGATGAAGGCAGCCTTGCGGCCGCAGCCCGGCGGCTGAAGCGATCGCCGACGGCTGTCAGCCGCGCCCTGAACTTGCTTGAAGCCCATGTGGGGGTCGAACTGCTCCATCGAACGACGCGATCGTTGAAGCTCAGCGAAGCCGGCCAGCGCTATGCGGCTGCCTGCCGGCGGGTGCTGATCGATCTCGAAGAGGCCGACATGCTCGCAGGTGGCGAACGTGCGGCCCCTCGCGGCACGCTGACGATCTCCGCGCCACCGATCGTTGGCGAAGAGGTGCTGCGTCCGATCCTCGACGACTTCCTCAACCTCTACCCTTCGGTTTCGGCCCGGCTCCTCCTGCTCGATCGCTTCGTAAACCTTGTCGACGAGGGTGTCGATATCGCGCTCCGCATCGGCCATCTCGCCGACTCTTCGCTGATTTCGACACGAATCGGTGGCGATGTCCGGCGTGTCGTCGTCGGCTCGCCTCGTTATCTCGCCAACCACCCGCGGATTGACGAGCCGGCCGATCTCGCCAAACACCAGATCGTCGCCTTTACCAACTTCGGCCTCGATTCCTGGACATTCACGCCAGCCGAGGGCTCGTTGATCCCTCGCACGGTGCAGTTCACACCGCGCTGCATCGTCAACAGTGTGCGTGCCGCGACCGACTCCGCCGCCGCGGGTACCGGCCTGACCCGGCTCTATTCCTATCACGTCGCGCGCTACGTTAGCGACGGGCGGTTGAAAATCGTGTTGGCTGACGCCGAGCATCCGCCGATGCCGGTTCATCTTCTTGCACCGCAGGGCCGCATGTCGGTGCCGAAGGTTCGCGCCTTTGCTGATTTCGCGCTGCCACGTCTGCGGACCGAGTTCGCACGCATGGCAACGGAAGCTGGCACGCTCGGCTAATTATGCCGATTATCGGTTGACTGACTGCCGAATGGCGCCAATTCTCCCAGACATCGGATGGGTCTAAATCTGACTGCACCAACGCCGAGGGCGGAGGACGGGCCACACCAAGCGCCCGTTGCAATCGAAAAAGGACCACATCCATGAGCAACGAACAGAAGGTCGCCATCATCACCGGTGCATCGCAGGGTATTGGCGCCGCCCTGGTTCAGGCATACCGCGATCGCAACTATCGTGTCGTCGCCACGTCCCGCTCCATTCAGGAAAGTTCGGACGCTGGCATCCTCAGCGTCGCCGGCGATATCAGCAAGCCTGAGACCGCCGAGCGGGTCGTTCGCCAGGGCCTGGAACGGTTCGGGCGTATCGATACACTGGTCAACAATGCCGGCGTCTTCACCGCCAAGCCGTTCACCGAGTTCACTCAGGAAGACTATGATCTGAACATGGGCGTCAACGTTGCCGGCTTCTTCCACATTACCCAGCACGCGGCCCGCGAGATGCTGAAGCAGGGCTCCGGTCACATCGTCAGCATCACGACCAGCCTCGTGAACCAGCCGATTGCCGGCGTCCCGGCGGCCCTGGCGTCTATCACGAAGGGTGGTTTGAATTCCGTGACCCAGGCGCTCGCGATCGAATTTGCCAAGACCGGTGTTCGCGTCAATGCCGTCTCGCCGGGCATCATCAAGACCCCGATGCACGCGCCGGAAACGCACGCGGCGCTCTCGACGCTGCATCCCGTCGGCCGGATGGGCGAGATCCGCGATATCGTCGACGCCGTCCTTTACCTGGAGAATGCCGGTTTCGTGACGGGTGAGATCCTGCACGTCGATGGCGGACAGAACGCCGGGCGCTGGTAACAGCGCAGGTATGTCCGGGAGCGACCGTTACCCAGGCTTGGCCGCTCCTCCCCTCCCCATCCATCTCAGATGCGGCACCTGATGGTGCCGTCAACATCCAGGTTTGAAAAGGAGACGGCAATGCCGATTGTTACAGTTCAGGTGACCCGCGAAGGCACCACTCCAGACCGCAAAGCGGTCACGGCCGAGGAAAAGGCCGAAATCATCAAGGGCGTGAGCCAGGTCCTGCTCGACGTGCTCAACAAGCCGCTGGAATCGACCTACGTGGTCATCGAGGAAGTAGAGCTCGACAACTGGGGTTGGGGCGGCCTGCCGACCGCGCAATACCGCGCCCAGCGGGAAGCTCAGGCAAAAGCCTGACATCGCCGGTCAGACGTTCTTGCAACCCGCCGCTCGACAACAAGCGGCGGGTTTCGTTTGCGAAATTGTGTCGAAATGTATCCGGAGGTGCTTGCATTACTTTCGCATGCAAGTCTGGATATCGCGAACACACCGAGGACATATCCTGGGCGCCAATGAAACTGAGCGGATGTTCCCCGGCCCCGGCCGGGCAGTACCGCAAGGATGCGAAGACCAAACCGGATTTGAGGAGTTTGCTCGATGGAGCATATCGACCATGTACTGATTGTCGATGACGACCGTGAGATCCGGGAACTCGTGTCTGGTTACCTCAAGAAGAACGGGCTGCGCGCAACGGCAATCGCCGATGGGCGACAGATGCGCAGCTTCCTCGAAGGAGATACGGTTGATCTCATCGTACTCGATGTGATGATGCCGGGCGACGATGGGCTCGTGCTTAGCCGCGAGCTGCGCGCCGGCAAACATAAGGCGATCCCGATCATCATGCTGACGGCCCGCAGCGACGAGATGGACCGGATCCTCGGCCTCGAGATGGGTGCCGACGACTATCTCACCAAGCCGTTCTCCGCGCGCGAACTGCTCGCCCGTATCAAGGCGGTGCTCAGGCGCGCGCGCATGCTGCCGCCGAACCTGCAGATCTCGGAGGCTGGACAGCTGCTGCGCTTCGGACAGTGGAAACTCGACACGACCGCCCGGCACCTGATCGATGCTGACGGCACGGTGATTGCACTCAGCGGCGCCGAGTATCGGCTGCTGAAGGTGTTCATCGACCACCCCCAGCGCGTGCTCAATCGCGACCAGTTGCTCAATCTCACCCAGGGTCGCGAGGCCGAGCTCTTCGACCGATCGATCGATCTGCTCGTCAGCCGGGTGCGCCAGCGGCTCGGCGATGATGCACGTGAGCCGACCTACATCAAGACGGTGCGCAGCGAAGGTTATGTCTTCTCGGTCCCGATTGAGATTGTGGAGGCGCGCGAATGACGGCGAGCGCAGACCCAAAGGGATTTCGACTATGGCCGCGCACGCTGAGAGCGCGGCTCTTCGTTATCCTGCTCGCCGGTCTCACCATCGCGCATGTCATGTCGTTCACCGTTCTGTTCTTCGAACGCTACATGGCCGCCAGGTCTGTGATGTTCGATACGCTCGAAAACGAAATCGCAACATCGATCGCCATTCTTGATCGCCTGCCCGCGCCGGAGCGTGCGGCGTGGCTCCCTCGCTTGGACCGCGACAATTACGGCTTCCTTCTCGGCCCCGGCGTTGCGGGCAATCCGTCGCTCGACCCGGCCGCCAGCGAGATCGCGACCAAGATCGAGCGGGCGACTGGCCGTCAATTTCCGGTCAAGGTCGAAACGATCCCGGGCGACCGCCGCCATCTTCAGGCGCATCTGACGTTGAGCGACGGTTCACCGCTGACGATCGACGTCTTTCCCAGGGGTGTCATGCCCCTGGCCGACTGGCTGCCCTTCGTGCTCGTAGCCCAGCTCGCGCTGCTGCTCCTGTGCAGTTGGTTCGCCATGCGTCAGGCGGTGCGCCCGCTCGTCAATCTCGCGGCGGCTGCCGATACGCTCGACCCGAACCGGAACACGCCGCGTCTCAGCGAAACCGGGCCCACCGAGGTTGCCTATGCGGCGACCGCGTTCAATGCCATGCGTGACCGTATCGCCCAGTATCTCGAAGAGAGGGTCCAGATTCTCGCCGCCATTTCCCACGATCTGCAGACGCCGATCACACGCATGAAGCTGCGCGCCGAAATGGCGGATGATTTCGCCGACCGGGAGAAGCTGATCCAGGATCTCGGCCAGATCGAAAGCCTGGTCAAGGAAGGCGTCGCCTATGCACGCAGCGCCCATGGCAATGTCGAAAAAGCGACACGCATCGATCTTGCGTCCTTCGTCGAAAGCCTCGTTTATGACTATCAGGACACCGGCAGGGCGGTTACCGCCAGCGATGTCGATAACGGCGCGATCGTCACCCGGCCCCAGGCGCTCAGACGCATCCTTACCAACCTGGTCGACAACGCACTCAAGTTTGGTGGTAGCGCCGAGATCGAGGTCAGGCGGCTGGCGGACGACACGGTGACAATCAAGGTCCTCGACCGCGGGCCTGGCATTCCCGATGATCAGCTGGATGCCGTCCTCAAACCCTTCGTCCGGCTGGAGGACTCCCGCAACCGCGATACCGGCGGAACCGGCCTCGGCCTTGCCATTGCCCAACAGCTCGCGGCCTCCATCAATGCCTCACTGACGCTGACGAACCGCGATGGCGGTGGCTTGGTTGCCGAGCTTGCCATTCGTCATCGTCGGGCATGAGGCATAGCAAAGCGCGGCACTTCACACGCCTCCAACTTTTCCACTTCGAAATAGCCAACCCTCCAATCAAAAAGCGGNCCGCTTCCGTTGGGTCATGTTGCAGGATGCTCCGGCAATCGGAGCTCCGTCAGACGAGGTTAATCGTCACATCGATGTTGCCACGCGTCGCCTTGGAATAGGGGCAGGTCTGGTGCGCAGCATCCACCAATTGACGCGCCACATCCGCGTCGACCCCAGGCAGGCTGACATTGAGCCGAGCCTGCAGGAAATAACCGCCGTCGCGGTTGCGCAGATCCACCTCGGTATCGACGGCGAGGTCTGCAGGGAGTGCGACCTTCATCTGGCCGGCCGCCAGTCCGATTGCGCCGATGAAGCAGGCCGACCAGCCGGCGGCGAAGAGCTGCTCCGGGTTCGTGCCCGGCCGCGAGCTGCCGGGTGAAGAGAGCTTGACGTCCAGACGCCCGTCGTCGCTTCGGGAGGCGCCGTCGCGGCCGCCGGTCGTGTGGGTCTTGCCGGTGTAGAGTACCTTTTCAGCTTCGCTCATCGTGTTCTTCCTTTCGACAGGTGTCTTTTCGGGCCCGATTGCCCTGTGCGACCGTCGAGACACAGATGGCGCTTCGCAGGTGTATGGGATGTTTCACCGAGAAGCGGAAATGTGTGCAAGTCTGCCAAGTACGGGAACGGATACACGCTGATACGAAGGCGGCCATCTCGGTGCGCGGGCGTGAGCGGCCCCTCCCCGAGCAGCCCAACGAGAATCAGCGCACAAAAAAACGCGGACCCGGCGAAACGGAACCCGCGCCTCCACTCAATCTGCTGGAGAAGAACTAGAAACGGTCGACGTCGACGATCGCCTTGGCGAAAGCGGACGGCGCCTCCTGCGGCAGGTTGTGGCCGATGCCGCCGGTAATCAGCCGATGCTCGTACTTGCCGGAGAAGCGCTTGGCGTAAGTCGATGGATCCGGATGCGGAGCGCCGTTGGCATCGCCCTCCAGCGTGATGGTCGGGACGGTAATGACCGGGAACGCAGCGAGTTGCTTCTCGAGATCGTGATACTTCGCTTCGCCCTCGGCTATGCTGAGGCGCCAGCGGTAATTGTGGATCGAGATGTCGACATGGTCGGGGTTTTCGAGCGCCTCTGCACTCTTATCAAAAGTGGCATCGTCGAAATTCCACTTGGGCGAAGCAAGCTTCCAGATCAGCCTGGCGAACTCCTTGTGGTTCTGCTTGTAACCGGCATACCCACGCTCGGTGGCGAAGTAGAACTGGTACCACCAGGCAAGCTCAGCCTGTGGTGACAGCGGCTTTCTGTTCACCTCCTGGCTGCCGATGAGGTAGCCGCTGACTGAGACCATCGCCTTGCAGCGCTCGGGCCAGAGCGCGGCGATGATGTTGGCGGTTCGCGCACCCCAATCGCAGCCGCCGATGACCGCTTTTTCGATCTTGAGCGCGTCCATCAGGGCAATGATGTCCGTGGCGATCACCGCCTGTTGGCCGTTCCGAGGCGTATCGGCGGAGAGAAACCGGGTCGTGCCGTAGCCGCGCAGATAGGGAACGATGACACGGTAGCCGGCATCTGCCAGCAGCGGCGCCACATCCACATAGGTGTGGATGTCATAGGGCCAGCCGTGCAGGAGGATCACGACCGGCGCGTCGCTGGCGCCAAGTTCGGCGTAGCCGACGTTCAGGACGCCGGCATCGATCTGCTTGAGGTTTGCGAAGGATTTGTTCGTCCCGGGGGTAACTGCCGGCAGGCGCGGCGCCTCATTGTTTCCCGCTTGCGCTCTGGCGGCGCCAGCCGAAGCGAATTGCGTCGCGGCCAGCGAGAGCGCGATTGCGCCGATGAAACGACGGCGTGGGTGGTTGATTTCGTCCGACATTGATTGCCTCCCGTGAACTGAACTGACATCAGAAATGGCGTGCTGGTGTATCCTGGCCGTGTGCTCTGCGGCTCCTATTGAAAGCGCATGTAGAATCGGCCGGCGGCGGATACACGGCGATACAATTCTCCTGAGGAGCGACCAATCGCAGTGCCGTCAGGTTCAGGCAATGCTTTCGCGCGCATTGCGCCGGATCGTCTGTGGCGGTTGCCCGAGCGTGCGCAGGAACGCGCGGCGCATGCGATCGCTGTCGGCAAAGCCGGTTTCCTCCGCGATCACATCCATGGAGTGTCGCCCCTGCTCCATCAACAGGCGTGCCGCTTCCACGCGGAGATGTTCGACCGCCTTGGCCGGCGATTGGCCGGTCTCGGAGCGGAAGGCGCGGCTGAATTGCCGCGCGCTCAGGCCTGCGGCGTCCGCCAGCTCCTCGACCGACAAGATGCTGCGCAGGTTCGCCTTGGCGTAGTTGACCGATTTCTGGATGCGGTCCGACTTCGGATCGAGCTCGAGTAAGGCTGAAAACTGCGACTGGCCGCCGGCGCGCCGGTGATAGACGACAAGCTTGCGGGCGACCTGGCGGGCAACCTCCTCGCTATGGTCCTTCTCGATCATCGCCAGGGCCAGATCGATGCTGGCCGTCATGCCGGCAGAGGTCCACACGCTGCCGTCGACGATGAAGATGCGATCCTCCTCCACCCGCACCTCAGGGAAACGCTCCCGCAACTGACGCGCAAACACCCAATGGGTCGTGGCGCGACGCCCGTCGAGCAGTCCGGACTCCGCCAGGATGAAGGCACCGGTGCAAGGGGCAGCCACCCGCCGCGAGGCCTTGAGCGCGTGGCGCGCGAAGGCGACCAGGCCGGGTGTAACCGGTTCGATCTCGGTGCCCGCTCCGAACATGACGGTATCAAAGGCGGTGTTGTCGAAGGCCTTCGTCAGCACGCCGAAGCCAGCGGACGACTTGATCTCGCCGCCGGCCTCGGAAAGCAATTCGATCTCGTAGGCCTGTTCCCCGAGCGTCAGATTGGCGACCTCGAAGGCGGTGACCGCCGCGAACCCCATGAGCTGAAACCTCGGAAAGACAACGTAGCCGATCCTGTGCATGCCATACCACTCCGTCCGGAATGATCGCTTATGGCAGATTTACGCCATGAAGGGAACGCGGTGGGCATCGATTCTATTTCATTCGGGCAACGGCTTTCCGGCATGCTCCGCAACCATGTGCGCGGCATACCAATCCGGCCAGTTGTGGTCGTGTTGACCGCCGTTGCGCTTCTCGTGCTCGCCGTGCGCGGCTGCCGCACGACGCAGTGCCGCCGCAAGATCGGCGACCGAAGCGAAGTCCGTGACATCCGCGTCCACGCGGCCGGGCAGACGCTCGGTCACCTCCTGCAGCAGCCAGCCGTTACCATCGGGGTCGCTAAAGGTCGCGTAGGAGCGGTAGCTGCGGCGCGCCGGGTCACGGCCGCTGATCGGCGGCTTTCCGGGACCTTCGCGGTGGAAGACTTCGCTGACCTCAGCGCCGCGTTCGACGAGCTCAGCACGCGCGGCTTCGATATCCGAGACGACGAGATAAAGCCCGCTTGCCGAACCGGGAGTGGCCGGGGTCAACCCTGTGCCGAAGTGGATCGACGCCGGCGAGCCGGGCGGCGTGAACTGGACGACCCGAAACGTATCGCCGACCGGAAAGTCGGCGTCGAGCCGCCAACCAAGGCGGCCATAGAAATTCTTCGCGCGATCGACGTCCGAGACCGGGATGACGGCGACCTCGAGCTTCAGATCGACCGATGGCGCTCTGTTGTCGCTACCTGCACCTGTCATGACACTTCTCCTTTGTTGCGACGGTGGGCGCGCTTTCGCGCGCCCCTTTCTGTCAGCTCGGTTGACGCAGTGACTTGAAGGAAGCTCTCAATTCATCGACCAGGGCTGCCGGCTGCTCCCAGGCAGCAAAGTGTCCGCCCTTGGCGAGCCGATTATAATGGATAAGCTTGGGGAACGCCTTCTCCGCCCAGGACTTCGGCGCCTGATAGAGCTCGTCCGGGAAGGCGCTGACGGCCACGGGAATCTGAATGCCCTTAGGCTGGAAGAAGGCGAGCTTGTTCTCCCAGTAGAGACGCGCCGACGACACGGCGGTATTGGTCAGCCAGTAGAGCGTGATGTTGTCGAGCACGTCATCACGGCTCAGGCCCTCCGACTGACCATCGAAGACGCGGGCGATCAGTTCGTAGCTGCGGGCGTCATGGTCCAGCATCCAACTGGCAAGCCCGATCGGCGAGTCCTCGATGCCATAGAGCGTCTGCGGACGCTTGCTCATCTCCTGCGCATAGGAGAGCCCGTTCTTGTAGAAGAAATCGAGCTGGTCATAGGCACGGCGCTCGTCGGCCGAGAGATTGGATGGTGCCGGTTTGCCGGCGTCGAGGCTCTTCTGGATCTCGGCCGGAACGGTCGCCGGCATGTTGGTGTGGATTCCGAGCAAGCCGGTCGGCTGCTGCAACGCCAACTGCTCCGTAACCGCGTCCCCCCAATCGCCGCCCTGCGCGACGTAGCGGGTGTAGCCGAGACGTTGCATCAGCACCGCCCAGGCCCGGGCGATGCGCACCGGATCCCAACCGCGTTCATTGGGCTTGCCGGAGAAGCCGTAGCCGGGGAGCGAGGGAATGACGATGTCGAAGGCATCGGCCTCGTTGCCGCCGTGGGCTGTCGGGTTCGTCAAAGGGTCGATGATCTTCAACTGCTCGATGATCGAGCCGGGCCAGCCGTGGGTGACGATGAGAGGCATCGCGTTCTTGTGCTTGGACCGCACGTGAATGAAATGGATGTCGACGCCGTCGACGTTGGTGACGAACTGCGGCAGGTCGTTGAGCTTCTTCTCCACCTTCCGCCAATCGTATTTGGTCGCCCAATAGTCGGCGAGCTTTTGCATGGTGGCGAGCTGCACGCCCTGGGTGCCGTCCGCCACCAATTCGCGGTCCGGCCACTTGGTCGCCGCGATGCGCTGCTTGAGGTCGGCAAGCGCCGCATCGCTGGCATGGAACTGGAATGGCCGAATGGACTCGTCGGCCGCAGGCTTTGCAGCAGCAACGATCTGAGCACCGCCCGCCGAGGAAGCACCTGCGGCGTCGGCGGCGAGCGGAGGAAGCAGGATCGCGATCGCTCCGGACAGCGCGAAGGCGGCCAAGCGACAGCTCTTGGCAGTTGGCAAATAGCGTCTGGACATCATCATTCTCCTGGTTCGAGTTGAGGCGATGCCAGAGGCATCGCCGAGCAATTCCGGGATGGGAGGAGCCCGGAGGCAGATCGGGGGCTACCCCCCGATATTGTAGCGGGCGGCGGGTGAACTCCTGGAAAGGTTCGGCATGAGTTTTTGCCGGGTCGCCTCATAGGCCGCCCAATCAGCGGCCTCCGGCAGCGCCGGAATGGTGATCACTTCGCCCTGATCGAGACCGGCAAGCGCGGCATCAACCATGTCTTCGGCCCGCATGACGATCTCGCTTGGAACATGTTCGAGCGGTGTGCCGGCAATGCCCCAGAAGTCGGTCGCAGTCGCACCCGGCAGCACGGCCTGGATGCGGATGTTCTTGTCGGCAAGTTCCTTCTGCAGCGACAAAGTGAAGGCCAGCACGAAGGCCTTCGTGCCACCGTAGACGCCGTTCAGGAGTTCGGGCGCAATGCCGACGATCGAAGCGATGTTGATGATCGTGCCGGCGCCACGCGCGGCAAATCCGGGTGCAGCCGCATAGGTCAGCCGCGTCAGCGCGCTGACGTTGAGCGTGATCATCTCCTCCATCTTGTCGACATCGGAGGCGAGCAGCGGTGCGGTGGCACCAACACCCGCATTGTTGATCAACACCGTGATGCTCGCGTCGTCCCGGAGGATCTTCTCGACCCGCCTGACATCGTCCTTGTTGCCGAGGTCCGCCGCGACGACCTCGATGGCGCGCCCGGTCTCATCCGCCAACCGGCTGGCGAGACCATTTAATCGCTCACGGTTGCGGGCAACGAGGATCAGGTCGAAACCGCGACGCGCCAGACGATCGGCATAAATCGCGCCTATACCGGAGGATGCGCCGGTGATGAGTGCCGTACCTTTGGAATTCCTGCTCATTTCAAGCTCCTTTGCCTTGTTTGGAGCCTCGATGGTAAGACGAAACGCCAATGTCTCAAATGTCGTAATTCCGGCAATTTAAGACATATGCATTGTCAACGACTGCTACGCCGTGTGGGCGGGATGCGCTTCGCCGTGACCATGCGTGGGCGGTGTATCCGAGATGTGTTCTGGAGCGGCGTCTATGTATCTGAATGTTTGAACGGCCGAGCACGACGGCAGACAGATACGAATTGCTATGGGATTCTGCCGCTGCACCGGGGAGGTCAGCAAAAGAAGACGGGGCCGACGCAGCGTCGACCCCGCTCTAGAACCTTCATGCGCCCATCAGCTTCGCTGCGAGAATGCCCGTTGATTGGTTTCAAAGGTTCGCGCCGCCAGTTTTCGCGGTGCGGTGATCACTCGAAGAATGGGCTGGCAAGCTCCTCGTGCGGAGCCTCCGGTAGCAACCCTCCGTCCTCAATCGCGGCCGGCTGCGGCCGCGCCGCGGCCGTTGGGGACGCCGGGTTGGCGACGAGCGCGGCAAGAAACGAGGGCTCTCCCGGGCCGCTGTCCCAGGCGCATGGCGCCGCCGCGAGGACGACTATGGCGAAAGCTGTTGCGAATATGCGCATGATGGCTCCTTCCGTTGATCATGGCGGCAGCGACGCGTCCCGTCACCACTGGCCCAAGCCTTGCTCACCGCCAGAGTGTCCTTTGGGCGTGTCGCGGATGTGTGCGGGCGGCCGCAAAACTGTATCCTTCTGTAGAAGGCCGACTTGGCCCGACCCCTTGCAAGATCCGTTCGAAACGTCACGGGTCTGGTCGTGCTCGCGATCCGCGCAAGCTCCGATCGGCTACGACGCGCTGTCTGCGACAAGCACCGGCTTCTCGCGATAGAGGCTCGGGAACAGGCGGTGCAGCGCTTCTATCTTCGGTTGCTCGTAGAGGACCACATAGGGCTGGCCTGGATTGTTGTAGATGTAATCCTGGTGATAGGCCTCTGCTTGATAGAAAGCCTTGCCAGGTTCGATGGTCGTCACAAGCGGCCGGGCAAAGACGTCCGCCGCGTTCAGTTGCGCGATGTAGTCGGAAGCGACCTTCGCCTGCGCTTCATTGCGCGGGAAGATCGCCGATCGATACTGCGGGCCGCTGTCCGGCCCCTGCCTGCCAAGCTGCGTCGGATCATGCGCAACCGAGAAAAAGATCTCGAGAAGCTGCCCATAACTGATCGTCTTGGGATCAAAAGTAATCTCCACCGCTTCGGCGTGGCCGGTGGTGCCGGTTTCCGTCTGTTCGTAGATCGCCGTCTCCGCAATGCCGCCGGAATAGCCGGACCTGACGCCCGTGACGCCGGCCACATGCTGAAACACGGCTTGCACACCCCAGAAGCA
Organism: Ensifer sp. 22521; assembly: GCF_052044795.1. NCBI lineage: Bacteria > Pseudomonadati > Pseudomonadota > Alphaproteobacteria > Hyphomicrobiales > Rhizobiaceae > Ensifer > Ensifer sp. 22521. The sequence continues at coordinate 393,739 of NZ_JBQENM010000004.1, read as the reverse complement.
ACCGCCTGCGAGCACTGCCGTCTGCCTTGTCTCCGTTGAAGCGACGTCATGGAGCGCCTTGGGAATGGGTTTGGCCTGCTGCGCCGCCGTTTGTTCGTCGAAGGCGAACGTCAGCCCGCCGCCAACCATTGCCAGCGCGACGAACAGACGTCGGGAAAGGGCGGGCATGCGGCGCCTATGCTGCTGTTGTTTGTCGGTCATCTGTGAACTCTCATCCAAAAGTGAAAACGAAGGCTTCCGCGCCGGGCTCGAGAAAGCGGATCTCGAAGGTCCGTTCCCGCGCCGGGCCTGACTGGCGCACGAGCTGATAGAGGCGGGTCTCCGTGACGGTCCCCCTGCCGGACGCGTCGATATCCGAGCCACGGTCCGCTGCGGGCGCCGCACCATCCACCGTCACCTGAAACGGGATCGGCGTGCCGCCGGCGCCAGGCCCAAGCACCAGATGCAGATCGCGAGCGCGGAACCGGTAGGTGATACCGCCGCCCGCTTCGTTGACACGGGCCTGCTCGGCCCCGACTGTCCAGTTGCCGGTAAGGCCCCACTCGTTGAGACGCGGGCTATCGATCGTATAGCGGTTGGCGCTGTCTGCGGAGACGCCCTCCGGAGACACGAAATTCGCGGCCCTCTCATAACCGACATAGGTCTCGCCCGATGCGAGCCGGGAGAGGTCGGGCGAGGCTTCGGCACCCTTTGCATCCGGTTTGACGAAGTTATTTTCGACCTTCCGCTTTCCCGCGGCCTCCGCCAGCAGATCCTGGATCACCCGCTCGGAACCTTCATAGTCGCCCTCGCCGAAATGCGTGTAGCGGATCTGCCCTTCGGCATCGATGAAGTAGTGGGCCGGCCAGTAGCTGTTGGAGAAAGCGCGCCAGATGGCGAAGTTGTTGTCGATGGCCACCGGATAGGTGATCTTGAAGTCACGCACCGCCTTTTCGACGTTGCCGATCTGCTTTTCAAAGGCAAATTCCGGTGCGTGAACACCAATGACGACCAGACCCTGATCCCGGTACTTCTCGGCCCAGGCCCGCACATAGGGGACAGTGCGGATGCAGTTGATGCATGAATAGGTCCAGAAATCGACGAGCACGACCTTGCCGCGGAGTTCCGCCGGGGTCAGGGGCTTCGAATTCAGCCACTGAACCGCGCCGTCGAGCGACGGGAACGGACCTTCGACCGGGAGGTCGCTGCGATAGGCCGCCTGTCTCGTATCCTTAGCGGCAAGGGTCATGCGGGTGCTGGAGACGTCGGCAGGCGCCGCATTGGCGCGCAGGCGATCGAGGATCGACTGTTCGAAGCCCGAAGTGCTCGCATAAGAAAGCTGCGCCAGCAGGCCGGTGTCCAACCCAAGGGCGATGGCTGCAACGCCGGCCAGCACCGCAACGCCGAGACCCTGGCGGATGCGGTCGCCGATGCCGAGGAAGCGCTTCATCGCCGCGAACACTCTGGCGCCGGCAAGAACGGCAAACGCCAGCGAGGTCGCGGCGCCTGCGGCGTAGGCGCCAAGCAAAAGCGTCGTCTGCACGTTCGCGCCGTTCAGCGCCGCGCCGGTCAACACCAGGCCGAGCACCGGTCCGGCGCAGGGTGCCCAGAGCAATCCAGTCGCAACACCGAGCAGAATGGCGCCGCCGACACTGCCCTTCTCCCCGGTCGCAGCCTTTCTCGACAGCCGGTTTCCCAGCGCCACGAGCGGGCCAGTCACGAAAGCTGCGGCACGCGTTGAGAGCAGTGTTACGCCGAATACCGCCAGCAGCGCGATCGCGGCGTAGCGGCCGAACGCGTTCGCCTGGACCGCCCAATTGCCGCCGAGCGCGGCAAGCGAGGCGATGCCCGCAAAGGTCACGATCTTGGCGAGCAGCATCGGAAGTATGCTGGTGAAAAAGGGCTGGCCAGCGCGGGCAAACACGAATGGCAGGACCGGCAGGATACAGGGACTGACGATCGTCAGTACGCCTGCAAGATAGGCTACAACAAAGAGGATCATCATCGTCTCTCCGCACTGGATCAATGCCCCGAGGCAGTGATCACTTGACATGTGCGGCAGAGGACCATCGTGACGTATCGCGGATGTTTCCGATCTGCGGAGATTTGTATCTCAGTGCAACAGCTGCGGCGTTTGCGGGGCGGCGGCACGTCGCGACACACGATCGCGGCCAGATGCTCGCTCGACCCGGTGAGCACAGATGGACCAAGCAAAAGAGGCCAGGACGGTCCCGGCCTCTATTGTCAGATAGCGGTGCACGTTTCACTGCGCTCGCCCGTGCGCCCCAATCCGATCGGCACGTCGATCGTCAAGCTTGAAGCTGTGGAAGGCTCAACGCTGCTCGTGCGCGGTCTCGATTGCCTCGACGGCACGCCCCTTATTGACCTGAAGCCCGACCGGACCCCGTTCAAGCCGATCGCGCCGCCGCAGCGCGGCGACTTCGAGGCCGGCGACAGCGGCCCACATAATTGCGAGAAGGCGTGATCGATCAAGATTTGGGTGGGCGCGACGGAAGACCCACGCGCCCTCCCTGAGAATTGTCAGTCAATCCCGACCATAACGTCCGAAGCCTTGATGACCGCATAGGCCTCGCCGCCGACCTTTAGACCTAACTCGTCGACCGACTCGTTGGTGATTGCAGCAGTCACGATCGAGCCGCCGACGTCGATACGAACGTGCGCGGTGGTAGCGCCCTTGATCACTTCGAAGATCTTGCCCTTGAGGCGATTGCGTGCGCTGATTTTCATGCGGCTCTCCTTCGTGTTGGTTACCTTGGACGTTCGCGGTCGCCGTTTCCATCCACCTGCCGCAGCGGGTGTAATCCGGATAAGGGCTGCGAATAGCGCTGACGCTCTCAGCTTCATTCCCGCAATATAGCCAGCTCAATCGCGCAACGTGATCGAAACCGGCGCGTGGTCGCTCGCGCCCTCCATGCCGCGAACCTCGCGATCGATGCCGGCGCCAATAAGCTTGCGGGACAGCTTGCGGCTGAGCAGCATATGATCGAGCCGGAGCCCGGCATCGCGCTGCCACCGGTTCCGACGATAGTCCCAGAACGTGAAGAGCCGATCCTTCGGATGGACCTTGCGCAGCGCATCGAGCCAGCCGTGGTCGAGGAGCGTACGGAACGCCGCACGGCTTTCCGGCTGCACCAGCGCGTTGTCGTCGTAGGACGTTGTCGGGTAGATGTCGCGCGGCTCCGGCACGATGTTGTAGTCGCCGGCAAGCACAACAGGCACATCGAGGGCGAAGAGTTCGGCGGCGTGTTTGGCCAGGCGCTCATGCCAGGCGAGCTTGTATGCGAACTTGGGGCCAGGCTGCGGGTTGCCGTTGGGCGCATAGAGGCAGGCGACCAGGACGCCGCTGACGGCAGCCTCGATGTAGCGAGCCTGGTTGTCCGAGGGATCACCGTCGAGCCCGACGCGGGTCAGGACGGGCCCGCTGTTGCGAGCGAGGATCGCCACGCCGTTCCAGGCGGATTGTCCCTGCCAGACGGCGCCATAGCCGGCCGCCTCGATCGCCGCGCGTGGAAACTGGCGGTCGGTGGCTTTCAATTCCTGCAGGCAGACAATGTCAGGCTTGGCTTGGTCCAGCCAGGCGATCAGGTTTTCGAGCCGCTTGTTGATGCCGTTGATGTTGAAGGTGGCGATCTTCATCTCGGCGGTCAGATCAGAGCGTCAGGCGGGCGACCCAGGCTGCCACCGCATCGGCCACGGTCCTCAAATGATCGGCCGTCGAAAAGCCGGAAAGGCTCTTGCGCGGCTTGAGGTCATGGTCGCCGTCCTCGAGCCACAGGACTTCGATCGCGTCGGAAAGCGTATAGCCCGGAACCTCCTCGCGCGTGCCGAACTCGTCACGGGTTCCCTGGCAAATCAGGGTTGGCGTCTTCAACCCAGCCAAATGTTTGGTGCGCAACTGCTCGGGCTTTGCCGGCGGGTGGAAGGGATAGCCGAGGCAGAGCAGCCCGGTGATCTTGCCGGTCGCATGGAGTTGGTCGGCGACCATGCTCGCTACTCGCCCACCCATCGACTTGCCGCCGATGATGAGCGGCCCCTTTGCATCAAGCGCTTCGATGGCGGCGACATATTCCGGATTGAGCGTCTCGGCGCGCGGCGGGGGCTTGCGCCCGTCCGACGTCCGCCGCGCCGCCATGTACCCGAACTCGAAGCGGGCGACGCGGAAGCCGGCGGCTGCAAGCGCCTTGGCGGTCGCAGTCATTGATGCGGAATCCATCGGCGCGCCGGCGCCATGGGCAAGAAGGATGGTGACGGCTGCATCATCAGGTCCGTCGAAAAGGAATTTGTCGCCCATATCAGCCCGTTGTCCTTGGACGGCCTTGCAGATCGACATATTGCACGCCGCGTTCCGCCGTTCGCGCCCATTCGCTATCGCTATCGAGTTCGAGATAGCGACTCCACCAGCGCCTGGCTTCACCGAGATCACCGGCATCGAATTCGAGTTTCGCCAGATTAAATACCGCGTCGGCATAGTCGCCGTCGAGTTCGATTGCCTTCTTGAGGTGCCTGCGGGCAGCGTCGATCCTTCCCCGTTCACTCATCAGCCCGGCGAGGTTGAACCACGCCTCGACGAAGGATGGATCGAGTTTGATGGCACGGGCGTAGTCATGCGCCGCATCCAGCTCCCGTCCCGCAGCCTTCAGGCAATTGGCACGGTTGAAAGCCGCAACCGAATCCGTCCGGTCCATGGCGAGATAGCGCTGATAGAAGGTGGCGGCCTCTTCGTAGTCGCCATTCGCCTCCGCCTCCTCGGCCAGATCAAAGAGATCTTCCAGGGCGGCATCATCGGGCGCGCCGAGATCGAAGAGCAATTGCCCATTGAGCTCGCTCAGCCCCTCGGCACTCCGCGCGTAGATCGCATCGGGACCGCCACTATGCAGCGAAAGCGCCGTCAAAGAAGCGACCTGTCCCGAACGATGAACGGATCGGACGATGGCGCTCCAATTCGCACCGCTTCCAATCAGTTCCGCATACTTTCTGGCGAGGATGAGATCACGGAACGAAAAGGGCTCGCTGTCATGTTCGAAAGCATCGAACAGGGACAGGAGATCGAAGGTCCTCGGAGAAAGCTTGGCCTGATCGATCAGAGACTGACGTGTGAGTGCGGACGCTACAGGCACCGACATCAGCCCTAGAAGGCGAAGGAAGCCGTTCTCGCTGACGAGCCATCGCCCCGCCGCATGTTCCGCATCGAAACGCGCCTCGATCTCCGCTTCGCTCGACTTCGCCAGCAGGTTCCGGCCGAACACCAGATACGTCGTCTGGCGCGTAACGCCGCGCCGCAAGTGGCCGAACTGTCGCTCCACTTCCCGCGCCACAAGTCGCCGCGGGAAGGCCGAGAGGCCCCCAACGATGCCGAATGTCTGGCCTGCAATCGCCATCAGGCTTTCTTCTTCGCGGTCGGTTTTGCCGCCGTCCGCTTGGCCGCAGTCGAGGTTGCCGCCTTGGCCGTTTCCTTCGCCGCCGGCTCGGCCTTGGACTTGCTCTTTGCCGGTGGCTTCGACTGCGACAGGCTCGCCTTCAGGGCATCCATGAGATTGATGACGTTGCCACGTTCCGGTGCGGCCGCAATGATAGGCTTATGACCTTTAAGTTTCTCGCGGATCATCTTCATCAGCGCGATCTCGTAGCGGTCCTCGTAATTCTTAGGATCAAAGACCGTCATCTTCTGCTGGATCAGCGCTTCGGCCAGCTGCAGCATTTCGGGGTCGGGATGACCGACGGGGATGTTGCCGAAATACTCAGCGGTACCACGCACTTCGCTCGGGTTTCTCAGAGTACACACGAACATTCCGGTTTCGCGTGAACCGATCGTCACCACCCGCTCGCGGCTCGAAAGAACTAGCCGCGCGATCGCCAGCTTGCCGCTCTTCTTCAACGCCTCGCGCAGGACAACGAAGGTTTCCTCGGCCATCGCGCCATCGGGCGCCAGATAGTAGGGCGCATCCTGGTAGATCACATCGACGGAGCCCTCATCGACGAAGGCCTCGATGTTCATGGTGTGATTGGACTCAATCCTGACACTTTCGAGGTCCGCGTCCTCGATGATGATGTATTTCTTGTCTTCGTATTCGTAACCCTTGACCAGGTCCGAGCGCTCGACGAGGCCGAGCTCCGGGTCGACCGGCTTCATGTTGATCCGGTTGTGGGTGTCCTTGTGAAGCTGATTGAAGCTGATGCGTTCGCTCGAGCTGGTCGCCGGATAGAGCCTCACGGGGCAACTGACGAGACTGAGTTTAAGGTAACCTTTCCAACTTGCCCTGGGCGCCATGATTGTCTCCTACGCGGCCAAACGCATTACGTCCTCGTTTCGGACAGAAGCGGCAAATCCTTGGCAAAGTCGTCGATTTCCGCCCAGGGATCGCCGAAAGTATCCAGAAGTCCAGGAAGCGAAGAATAGTTCAAATCCTCAGGAGCGTCGATAGTCTCAAGATCCGCCCAGTTGAGCGGCGTCGAGGCCGGCAGGTTCGTGCGCGCCCGTAGCGAATAGGGCGCGGCCGCCGTATGGCTGCGGGCATTGCGGTGAAAATCGATGAAGATCCGCTTGATACGGTTTTCCTTGCCCATCGTGGTGGTGAAGGTTTGCGGCGCGGTTGCGGCCAGCCGCGTCGCGATCGCGCTCGTCGCCTGGTGCGTCTTCTTCCAGTCGAGTTTCGGCGTCACCGGCACGACCACATGGATGCCGCTGCCGCCTGACGTCTTCACGAAGGGAACGAGGCCGAGCTCTTCCAGCTCACCGCGGATATGGACGGCTGCCTCGACCACATCGCGCCAGGCGATGCCTTGGCCGGGGTCGAGATCGAAGACGATGCGGTCGGGTTTTTCCAGCCGCTCACGCTTCGTGCCCCAGCTATGAAGCTCGATCACGCCGAACTGAGCGAGCGCCAGATAGCCCTTCGTGCCTTCGATCGAGAGGAAGGAATTGGTTTCGCCCTCGGAGTTGGTCGAGTTGAAGCTGATGATCGAGGGCGGCATGCCGGTAAAGGGATGACGCTGGAAGAAGCAGTCTGCACGCTTTCCCGTCGGGCAACGGAAGAGAGACACGGGCCGACCGAGGATATGAGGCAGCATGAAGTCGCCGACGAGCGCATAGTAGACGGCGATGTCGAGCTTGGTCGGCCCGGACTTGCCGAACACTCGACGATCGGCGTTGGTGACCTGGATGCTTGCGAGATCGGCATCCGTGATCAGCCGCTTGCGCGTTGCACGCGCCGGTGCCGAAAGCTCGACATCACGAAGCCCCTTGAACACCGCATGGCGCAGCACATTGTCGGTCGTGCGGTTGGAATAATGGACACGGGCGCTCAGCACCGGCCGAACCCAGGTGATTTCCTTCGGCGCGCCTTCCAGCGCCGCCGCGTCGCCGCGCAACGCCTCCAGCCGGGTCAGCAACTGCTTGGCCGTCGCCGCATCGAACCCGGTTCCGACCTTGCCGCGATAGTGCAGCTCGCCCTCCTCCCACTCGCCGAGTGCGAGAGAAGCAAGGCCTTCGGCCGCCTCGGAAGTGGTGAATCCGGCGATCACGAAATCACCGAACTGGAACGCCTTCGTCTTGGTCCAGGTCTGCGTGCGACCACTTCGATAGGGTGCCGAGGCTCGCTTCGAAACGATCCCCTCCAGCCCCAACTCCGAGGCTTGGTCGTAAAGCCCGTGTCCATCGCCTTCGACATGGTCGCTGAACTGGATGGCCGAACGGCTGGATACCTGCCCCTCGAGCAATTGCGCCAGCAGCGCCTTGCGCCTTTCCAACGGGACCTCGGTCAGGTTCCACCCTTCGAGATGGAGGATATCGAAAGCATAGAAGACGAGCTTGCTGTCGACGCCTGTCGAAAGCGCGTCCTGCAACAGAGCGAAACGGCTGATGCCCCTGTCGTCTAGAACGACGATCTCGCCGTCGATGATCGCCTCACGGCAAGGCAGCTTGCGGAAGGCATCGGGAAGGTCGCCGTAACGCTTCGTCCAGTCCAGCCCGTTGCGGGTGATCAGCCTGATGTTGCCGCCCGAAATATCCGCCATGGTCCGATAGCCATCGAACTTGATCTCGTGCAGCCAGACCGGCTTCTCCGATGGACCGCCCGGCGGCTTCGGTGTTGGGCTGGCAAGCTGCGGCTCGATCCGCTGCGGCTTTGGGCCCTTCACCGCACCCGGCAGCGCGCCGGGTTTAAGTACGACCCGCTTTGCCGGCCTCTTCGGCGGCTCGACCAGTTCCTCGATCCGCCTGCCGCTTTTCACGCTTTCGGGACGCGACGTCAGGATGTCGACATCAGGTTCGGCTGCAAGGTCATGTTCCTTGAAAAGCAGCCAGTTACGTTGATCCTCCTCACCCGGCTTCGGCTTCAGCCGTGTCAGCATCCAGCCGCCATTGAGCTTTTCGCCGGCCAGACGGAACTTGAAGGCGCCGGTCCTGACGCTCTTGTCGATATCGTCCATCGGCGCCCAGACGCCGGTATCCCAGACGATCATCGGCCCACCGCCATACTCGCCTTCCGGAATGACGCCCTCGAAGTCGATATAGTCGAGCGGATGATCTTCGGTCTCGACCGCCAGACGCTTGTCGGCGGGATTGAGTGACGGCCCCCTGGGGACCGCCCAGCTTTTCAGCACATCGCCGACCTGAAGCCTCAGATCATAATGATCGGCCGTGGCGTGGTGCTTGTGCACGACAAAACGATTGCCCTCCCCGCCGGTTATTCCAGCAGGCTCCGGCGTCCTGGAGAAATCCCGCCTTGCGCGGTAGGTCTTGAGCTTCGACGTCGCCATATCGCAAAGCTAGGGCGTGTTCGCAGAGGTCGCAATATCCGCCAAAGACAGGGAACTCTGCGGCTATGCACACGCCTGCTTCGGAAAACATTTGCTTTCCCATCTGGCAACGACTAAAAATTGCCGAGGAATTTGGAAAGTCGACATGGTCGAAAACCAGAAATCGCCGCGTTCCCGTGGCCGACCCCAGGTCCGATCTGACGACGAGACCCGCAAGGTGATCATCCTTGCCGCCGAAAGGCAATTCTGCGACCTCGGTTATGAGACCGCCAACATCAACGTCATCGCCCAGAATTCCGGCGTCTCCACCAAGACGCTCTATCGCCTCTTTCCCACCAAGGCCGATCTTTTCGAACGTGTCATCTCGCTCAGGATCGACGAGTTCGTTATCGAAGTTGACGAGGAGAATCTGGACGCCATGAGCTTGAAGGCAGGTCTGGTGCGCCTGCTCGCCGCCTACGGGCACCTCGTGCTTGCGGCAGACACGATCGCCATCATCCGTCTGGTGCTCGCCGAGGCCGAGCGCTTTCCGCAGATTGCCGCCACATTCTGGGAAAAGGCGATCGAGCGGACGAATGCGACGCTGGAGCAGTGGCTTAAGAGGCAATCGGAGGCCGGCCGGCTGGTGATCGTCTGCCCCTATCAGACGGCGGGCATGTTGCGCGGAATGATGGCGATGGAGCCGCAACGCGCTGTCATGATGGGACGCGTGAACGCGATCGACGAAGCGACAATCATCACCCGGGCCGATATTTGCGCTGAGATATTCTTGTCCGGTACCGTACCCAGATAGTTCGGCTGTCGTTCACAGACAATCTTTCGCGATGTCATCAGGACGTCATCAAACTGTAACATACGACCGTATAACTCTCCGCGCGGGAGCTCTCCCGCCGGGCGCATGAGGCGTCGCGACCAGCCCTTTGGCATGGCCTCCTCCCCTTCAAGCCCGGTGATTGTTATGCGTTTGTCCGCGAAGCTACCCCTCGCAGCGGCGGCTCTGGCTGCCTTCTCTATCGCTGCCACCAGTCTTGCCAGCCTGACCGTCAGCGGCGACCTGTCGTCCCGCGCGGCGATCGAGAAGCTGGAGGCGCTCGCCGATGCCCGCCGCAACGAGCTTCGCCATTATCTCACCACCGTGGAAAACGACCTGCGCAATCTGCAGGCGCAGAAATCCGTCGCCAAGGCGCTCAGCGATCTGAATGGCGCTGCTGCCAAGTTCGGCGACAAGACCGAGAGCGAATTGCAGCGCCGCTACCTGACGGAAAACCCCAATCCCGAAGACAAGCGCGCACTCTACAGCACCGCTGGCGTCGACGACTACGACGCGCTGCATGCGCGCTTTCACCCGTTTTTCCGCCGTTTCGCGGAAGCCCACGGTTATCGCGACGTGCTGCTCGCCAATCTCAGCGGTGACGTTGTCTACTCCCTCAACAAGAAGGGCAACTTTGCCGTCAGTCTCAAGGACGGCTCCTGGAAGGACACGGGGCTCGGCCGCATCTTCCGCGAAACCGCCGAGGGAACAGACAAGAGCAAACTGGCCTTTGCGTCCTACGAGGCCTATGCACCGCTCGGCGGCAGCCCCGCGGCGTTCATCGCCATCCCGCTGGAATCGATCGACGGCAAGATCGGTACCTTGATCCTGGAGATGCCGGACGCGCGCATCGGAGAGATCGTCGGCAACCGCACGGGCCTTGGCGAGACTGGCGAAACGATCCTTCTCGACGGCAACGGATTTTTCCTCACTGACAGCGCTACCACACCCGACAACGATATCCTCAAGGCCCGGGTCTCGCCGGACCAGCCGGCGGAAGATGTCATCGTCAGCAGCAGGCTCGCCGATTTCCGCGGCAAGGAAGCGCAGATGGCTGCCACAAGCCTCGATGCTTTCGGCACTCGCTGGACCATGGCCGCGGTCATGACGTCACGGGAAGCCTTTGCCGCCGTCACCGCCTTGCGCAACTGGACGCTCGCGACGGCTCTGGCCGTCCTCGCGGCAGCGCTGGCAATTTCCATCTGGTATTCACGCCGGCTGACGCGCCCGATCACCGGCCTCGTTCAGGACATGAGCCAACTCGCCGAGGGCGACACGACGATCGGCGGCGTCGGCCGGAACCGCAAGGACGAGATCGGTGACATGGCCCGTTCCGTCCTCGTCTTCCGCGACGCGCTTCTCGATCGCGCCCGCCTTGAAACCGAGACGACGGAAACGCGGACCATGATCGAAGAGGAACGACAAGTCCGAGAGATGACCCAGTCCGAGGTGGCGCGCCAGATCAACGAGGCCGTAGAGATGCTGGCGTCGGGGCTCGAACGGTTGTCGCAAGGCGACCTGACCGCACGCATCGACCGGCCCTTCGGCGCCGGTTTCGACCGTCTGCGCTCGGACTTCAATCTGTCGCTCGAAAGCCTTGCCGTCACGCTTGGCGACGTGAAGGCGAGAAGCGCTGAAATCGACGGCGAGACCGGCGAGATGCGCGACGCCATCGGCCAACTCGCCAAACGCACCGAGCATCAGGCAGCAACCTTGGAAGAAGCAACTGCGGCCCTGAGCGCAATTACCGCCACCATCGGGCGCACTGCCGAACACGCCTCATCGGCGACGACGATCGCCGCTGCGGCTAAAGCGAGCTCCGACCGCTCCGGTCAGGTGGTCATGAACGCCGTCGGCGCCATGGCCCAGATCGAGAAAGGGTCGGTCGCCATTTCCCAGATCATCGGCACCATCAACGACATCGCGTTCCAGACCAACCTGCTGGCCCTGAACGCGGGGGTCGAAGCGGCCCGTGCCGGCGAAGCGGGCAAGGGCTTTGCGGTCGTCGCGCATGAAGTGCGGGAGCTGGCACAGAAATCCGCCCTCGCCGCCCGGGAAATCAAGGCGATTATCACCACGTCGGCAGAGGAAGTGACGAAGGGCGTTTCGCTGGTGCGGGCGGCAGGCGATGCGCTCGACGAGATCTCCGGCCAGATCCATGCCATCAACGAGCAGACACAGCAGATTGCCGGCGACGCGCGCGACCAGGCGAGCGACCTGCAGCACATCAACCAGACCATGCTGTCGCTGGACGCCGTGACGCAGCAGAACAATGCGATGGTTGAAGACAGCACCGCCATGACTCTTCGGCTCTCAAGCCAGGCATCCGGCCTCTTCGATCTCGTCGAGCGCTTCCGCACGACATCCGGCGTACGCAACCAGACGGAGACAGACGCGCGTCTCCGACTGATCGCCTAGCGCCTTCACGGGCCGCGTGCTGTCGCGGTCCCGTATCGGAAGGCGAGATCAGCTCGCCTTGGCAAGCGCCACGGCGTCGGCGCCAGCCGGGAAATGGAGCTGGCCGGACAGATCGTTCGCCGCCTGCCAGACAGCCTCGGCCACATCGGTCTCGGTCGTGACCAAGGGTGGGGCGGCAAACTGCGCGAAGATGGGTGCGGCAAAATCCGCATAGGCCGCCGGAATCAGATCCTCGACGCGCATAGTGGTGTTGTGGGCGAAGCGGGTGGTCGGCGCGTAGCCGGGCTCGACCAGCTTAACCCTGACGTTGAAAGCTTCCAGTTCGTGAGCGAGCGAGCCGGTGAAGCCCTGGATCGCCGACTTGCTGGCGGTATAGGCTGCGGCGAGCGGCATGGAAGCAAGCGTCACAGTGGACGTAACGTTGACCACGACGCCCGACTGGCGGGCACGGAACTGCGGTATCACCGCCTGGGTCATCGCCATCACACCGAAGGTATTGGTGTCGAAAACCTTGCGGATATGGGACATCGGAGTCGCCTCGAAGGCGCCAACCACGCCGATACCGGCGTTGTTGACGAGCACATCGATCGGGCCGGCTTCCTCGATCGCAGCCGCGATGCTGTCGCGATCGGTGACATCAAGAGCCAAGACACGCAACCGGTCGGAGTTCGGCAGAATGTCTCGCTGCGGTCGGCGCATCGTGGCGATCACGTTCCAGCCCTCGACATGAAAGCGCCGCGCCGTCTCCAGCCCGTAACCGGAAGAGCAGCCGGTAATCAGTACGGTCTTCATCGCGATTTCCTGTCAGTTGTTTCGATGGAGAAGAGATATCGCCTCCGCTCTGGACGCTCTACGGCTTGAAGTCCTGATTTCATTTGCTATCGTCCTGACATGGTCGATCCACTCTCGCAACTCATTCAGCTTCTTCGTCCGCGCACGGTCTTCACCAAGGGTATCAGCGGCGCCGGCCGCTGGGCCGTGCGCTATGCCGATTTCGGGCAGCCGAGCTTCTGCACCGTCATCGAGGGGGCTTGCCGCCTGGCTGTCGATGGCGAGGTACCGGTCACATTGGAGGCCGGAGATTTCGTGCTGCTGCCGGCAACACCGGGTTTCACACTTTCGGGGTTCGATCCGGTTCAGCCGACCTTCATCGACCCCAAGGGGATGCCGGCGCCGACCGGCGAGGTTCGCCACGGCAGGCAACACGGCGAACCGGACGTGCGCCTGCTCGGCGGCTATTTCGTCCTCGATTCGCCCGATGCCGGACTGCTTGTTTCGCTGCTGCCGACATTGATGCATCTGCGCGGGATCGACCGACTTTCGACACTCGTGTGTCTGGTGGGCGAAGAGGCGCGTGACGAACGACCAGGCCGGGACCTGGTGCTGGCACGGCTTGTGGAAGTCATGCTGATCGAGGCCCTTCGGTCTATTCAAGGCGAAAGCGCAACGCCCGGCCTGTTGCGCGGCCTGGGTGACCCGCGGCTGGCGGCGGCCATTCGTCAGATCCACGCCGATCCGGCGCACGCATGGACCGTGGCGGAACTCGCGAGCGAGGCGGCACTCTCCCGCTCCGTGTTCTTCGAGCGCTTCACCCGCGCTGTTGGCGTGCCGCCGATGGAATATCTGCTCGTCTGGCGCATGGCGCTCGCCAAGGATCTGCTGCGGCAACGCGACGTCGATCTCGCCTCCGTCGCCGAACGTGTCGGCTACAGTTCAGCCAGTACCTTCAGCACAGCCTTCAGCCGCCATGTTGGGCAGCCGCCAAGCCGTTATGCACGCATGGCTGTTGCTTAGCGGCGGCCATGCCTCGCACTTCGTAAGAAATCGCTCAAATGCCGAAGGCGGCCACATTTACACCCCGCGCGCTCGCCTATTGAGGGGCCTACCACCAACAGCGAATTGTAATTCATGCTCCGTCGCCTCTATGATTGGACGATGTCGCTCGCGACACGAGAGACAGCCATTGTCTGGCTTGGCATCATCGCCTTTGTCGAAAGCTCGATCTTTCCGGTCCCGGCGGATCTGCTCCTTATCCCGATGGCGCTGGCGCGCCCGGAGCGGGCGTGGCGCTACGCGCTTGTAGCCACCATCGCGTCGGTGCTCGGGGGTGTCGCCGGCTGGTATCTCGGCCATTATGCCTTCGATGCGCTGGCAAGGCCGCTGCTGGAGTTCTACGGCAAGCTCTGCCAACATCAACCTCGGCTTTTTCATCGTGTCGGCGATCGTTGCACGTGGCGCGCGCTTCTTCCTGCTCGCCAGGCTGCTGCGCCGCTTCGGCGAGGAGATCCGTGATTTTCTTGAGCGGCGGCTGAGCACGTTGGCCGGTGGGGCGGCGGCGATCCTGATCTGCCTCTTTGCCGCCCACCGCCTTTTCTACTGATATTTGTACCGCCCGCCTCTTCTGGCGGCCGGCATTGTGGGGAGGTTACGTCCTTCCCGGACCGGCCATGGGCAAGGACAGCGGCGCGAGCGTCTGCATTCCGCGGCCCTTTGGGTCGTTTGCGGGCGCCTTCCGGCAGGCGTAGTCCTGTGCCTCCTGCAGCTTCGCAAGCGCTCCATCGTAGTCGATCAGGGTTGGCCGTCCGCCGCTGACGACGCAGGTTCCGTCGACATAGACCCGCTCGATCGCCCGCTCGGCTGCACAATGCAGGAGATTGCGCAGCGGATCGTAGACCGGCTGCATCGCGTGGTGGCGAAGATCGACCACGAGGAAATCCGCCTTGGAGCCAACGGCGATGCGGCCGATGTCATCACGGCCGAGCGCCCTGGCGCCGGCGATGGTTGCAGCCTCCAGGATATCACCAGTCGCGACATCGAAGACGGACTTGCCGGACAGTCGTGCACAGATCATCGCCTGGCGCATTTCTTCCAGCATATTGAAGGGATAGCTGTCCGTTCCGAGCGCAACGTTGACGCCTGCCCGACGGTAGCGGCCGACCGATTCCAGCGCCATGCCGCTGCGCGAGAAGGTGACCGGGCAGTGCGCGACGGTCGTCTGGCGATCGGCCAGAAGACGTAGGTCGATCTCCGTGCGCTGGCGCGTCCAGGAATGGCTGTCGACGAAGATGCAATGGCCGAGGATCAGGTCCTTGCCGAGCAAGCCCAGGCTTTCGAGATATTGCACGGCCGTCAGTCCGTGCCGGCGCAACAGTTCCTCGTGCTCGGCCATGGTCTGGGCGGCGTGGATGGTGACCGGAACGCCGCGCTTGCGCGCCGCCGCCACCGCATCCTGCAGCAGCTCCGGCGAGCAGGTCTCGATCTGCGATGGTGCGACGACGCCGCCAAGCCGACCGGAGGGGTGCGCTGTCGCGGCATCGACGACCTCCAGAGCCCGAGCGAAAGCGTCGCGCCCACGCGCCTTGTCCCAGCGGAACTCGAGACGGTGGCTGTCTTCGACATGCCACTGCGCCTCTCGGAAGCCCGGCGCGACGAAGGCGCGTGCGCCGCTTCGCGCGAGCGTCGGCAGCCAGCTTTCATGCGGGCCGGCAATATCGAGCAGCGTGGTGACGCCGCTTCGCAGCAGGTCGCCGATCATGACGGTCAGCGATGCCTCGATCGCGTCGTCGTCGATCTCCAGCAGATTGGAGTATTCGTAGAGCGCATTGCCCCAAAGGACTGCCGTGCCCGTGTCCTCGAAGATGCCCTTGGAGATCGGCTCTTCGCCGGAGTGGCAATGGACATTGATGAAGCCCGGCATGATCATCCGGTCGCGGCCAGAACTCTCACTGTCGAACGGACCTTCGTAGTGACCGCCCACATGGACGAAGCCCTTGTCGTCATAGGCGATGTCGGCGTCGTGCAAATAGACGTGGCCATCGCGCTCGCTGTCGAAGGCGACGAGCGTGTGCACCTTGCGGATGACATGGATCTCTTTAGTCATGCGATGTCCTGAAGTATTGTTCGAGGAAACGGCTGTAAGCTCCCATAAGAGCACTGAAAATGAAATAGACGACGGCCGCGAAGACATAGCCTTCCAGCACCGCGATGCCCTGCCATTCCGGATCGCGCATGGCGGTGCGCACGGTGTCGAGGAAGTCGAGCAAGCCGACGATGGTCACCAGCGTCGTGTCCTGGAAGAAGCCGATGAAGAGGCTGACGAGCGGCGGGATGACCTTCTTCAACGCCTGCGGCAGCACGATCTTGCGCATAATCTGCCAGTAGTGCAGACCGAGCGAGTGTCCGGCCTCCACCTGCCCGTTGGGCACCGCCTGCAAGCCGCCACGGACGATCTCGGCGATATAGGCGGCGGCAAAGAGGATGATCGCCACCTGGGCGCGGATGAGCTTATCGATGGTGATGCCATCGGGCATGAACAGCGGCAGCATGACCGTTGCCATGAACAGGATGCTGATCAGCGGCACGCCGCGCACGATCTCGATGAAGCTGACCCCCAGGATGCGGATGGCTGGAAGGCTGGAGGCGCGTGCAAGCGCAAGCGCGATCCCAAGCGGCAGCGCGCAGGCAAGGCCGATGAAGGAAAGCATGAAGGAGAGCGGCAGCCCGCCCCATTGCGTCGTCGGCACGACCGTCAGGCCAAAGAACCCGCCCGCCATCAGCACATAGAGCACCGGCAGGACGACTGCGATCCAGGCGATCAACAGCGCCCGTCCCCAGAGCTTCGGGACCATCGAGACGGCACAGGCGCCGAGGAACAAGAGCGTCGCGGTCAGCGGCCGCCATTGCTCCTCGAACGGATAGAAGCCGAAGAAGATGTAGCGCATCTTCGCCGACAGGAACGGCCAACAGGCGCCATTTGTCACCTTGCATTCCGCCGGCGTGCCGACAAAGGTGGCATCGATGAACAGCCAGCCCATCGCCAGTTTCGCAACAGCGAAAATCGTGCCGAGGCACAGGATGGTGATCAGCGCGTTGCCGGGTGTTCCGAAATAGGCGCTGAGCCAGCGACCTTTCGGTGCCGGTGGCGCCTCGTGATGGGACCTAAGCGATGCGTCGCCGATGAGGGTATCGATCTGTGTCATTGCTCAGCGCTCCCTCAGCGCGACCTTGGCATTGTACCAGTTCATCACCAGCGAGATGAGGATCGACAGCCCGAGATAGACGCCCATGAAAATGGCAATGGATTCAATCGCCTGCCCGGTCTGGTTCATGATCGTGTTCGAAACCATCACCAGGTCCGGATAGCCGATGGCGATCGCGAGCGAGCTGTTCTTGAAGACGGTCAGATAGGTGTTGGTTAGAGGCGGGATGATGATCCTCAGCGCCTGCGGCAGGATCACCAGCTTCAGGGTGCGCGCGCGTGACAGACCAAGCGCCGTCGCGGCCTCCCACTGTCCCTTGCTGACCGCCTGGATGCCGGCCCGGACGATCTCCGCAACGTTGGCCGACACGCTAAGCGTCAGCCCGAGGAGAAGCGCCACGAACTCCGGGCGCAGATGATAGCCGCCGCTCAAGCGGAACCGGCCGAGCTCAGGCACATCCCAGGTGACGGAAATGTTGGCGAGCAGCAATGCTGCCACGAGCGGCAGAAGAAGCGCGATCGTCGCGATCAAGGCAATCGGTCTGTCCTTGCCGGTGACGACGCGCCTGCGGCCGAGAATCCGTGCAACGGAAGCGGCCGCAACGATGCCGACAACGAGAGCCGTGACCATTGCCGAAAATCCGCTCTCCCAGTGCAGGGCGGGCATGACCAAGCCGCTGTTCGACAGGAACACACCCGGAAGCATCTGGATCGCCTGCTTGACCGGCGGAAAGGCGGAGATGATCAGCGAATACCAGAGCAGCAGGTAGAGCAGCAGCGGCACGTTGCGGAGCGCTTCCACATAGGCAAGCATCAGCCGTGACAGCACGGGATTGTGCGACAGCCGCCCGATGCCGACCAGCAGACCGAGAATGGTGCCCAGCAGTGCCGCGAGCAGCGAGACTTTGCCCGTATTGGCAATGCCGACGAGGATCGCACGGCCGATCGGATCGGTCGGCTCGTAGGTGATCGCGGTTTCCGTGATGACGAAACCGGCCTGGCGCGCCAGGAAGCCGAAACCGGTCGCGATATCCTGCTTGGCAAGATTGGCGCTTGCGGTGCTGAACATCACCCAGGCGATGAGCAGTACGACGCCGATGGCGATCACTTGATAGAGATAGGCGCGAATGCGCGCATCATAAAACAGGGGCATCGGCACCCGTCCCTTAGGCAGGATCTACAGCGCCGCGGGTCTTGCCGGGCGCAGAGGTCGCTTTGGCACTTTGAATTTCTGCAGCAGAAAGGTGGGCCCGCGCTTGAGCGCGGGCCTGTCAATCTCAACGGAACGGCGGTGCGTAGAGCAGGCCACCCTCGC
The DNA here is from genome assembly GCF_052044795.1 of Ensifer sp. 22521. Taxonomy (NCBI): domain Bacteria; kingdom Pseudomonadati; phylum Pseudomonadota; class Alphaproteobacteria; order Hyphomicrobiales; family Rhizobiaceae; genus Ensifer; species Ensifer sp. 22521. Next base: position 375,460 of record NZ_JBQENM010000004.1, on the reverse strand, counting down.
TCCAGCGCGTGTTCGGGCCGCGCGTCAGGCCGAGAGCGGTCTTGGTGCCGAGATTGCGCTCGAACACTTCACCATAGTTTCCCACACCCTTGATGATGTTGTAGCCCCACTTGTTGTCGAGGTTCAGCATCTTGCCGAGTTCTTCGTTCACGCCGAGCATGCGCTGGATCTCCGGATCCTCGCTCTTGACCATCTCGTCGACATTGGCCTGGGTGATGCCGCGCTCCTCGGCCGCCATCAGCATCCAGGCGGACCAGGATACGATGTCACGCCAGTTGGAATCGTTCTGGCGAACAGCAGGCGCCAGCGGCTCCTTGGAGATGGTTTCCGGCAGGACGACGTAATCATCCGGGTTGTTGGCAACGGCGCGGATCGAAGCGAGGTCCGAACGGTCGGATGAGATCGCTTCGCAACGACCGGAGAAGAAGGCGTTGCGGTTTTCGTCCGGGTTTTCAAAGACGACCAGTTCGAACTTGCCGCCGATCGAGCGAAAGAAGTCGCTGAGGTTCTGCGCGGTCGTGGTGCCCGGCAGCGTGCAGATCGCAGCATCCGTCAGTTCCTTGGCGCTGTTGACGCCGAGCGACTTCGGCACCATCAGCCCCTGGCCGTCGTAGAAGACGGTCGGCCCGAAATCGAGGCCGAGCGAGACTTCGCGCGAGAAGGTAAGGGTCGTCTGGCGCGACAGCATGTCGATCTCGCCGGACTGGAGCGCCTGGAAGCGCGTATTGATGTTCGTCAGGACGAAATCGACCTTTTCCGGATCGCCGAAAACGGCGGCGGCCACGGCACGGCAGACGTCGACGTCGAAGCCCCCCATGTGACCCTTCGCATCCGCGGTGGCAAAGCCCGGCGTGCTCATCGAGACGCCACAGATCAGCTTGCCGCGCGCCTTGACCGTTTCAAGCGTCGTCGCGGCGTTCGCAGACGTTGCGGCCACAAGCCCGACCGCGATGCCCGCAACGGTCGCGCAAAGCTGTAGGATTCTGTTTTTCATGAATTCCCTCCCTTTGGTTTTCCTTGTCCTGACCGGTCCTGGTCGTGCGGTCCTCATCGCACGCCTCCTCCCGAACCGATCGACACCAACCCGTAATTGTCAGCGCCATCAATTGCATACGATAGACGGATACAAACATCAACATGATTGTATACAATCTTGACGACGAAATATTCGGGCGTTATCGAAATGCAGGACCTGTTTGGTCGATCCTCGATCGGCCCGTCGGGGAGGCAACCTTGTCTGAGAAATCGAGCCGCAGCGACGTCGTCTACAGGCTCCTGCGCCAGGCCATCCTGGAGCAGGCATTAAGGCCGGGAACGAAGCTTGCCGAAGACACGATCGCCGATCATTTCAAGGTCAGCCGTACCAGCGTTCGCGCGGCCCTGGTCCGGCTGAACGCCGAGGACATCCTCGATCTCAGAGCCAACAAGGGCGCCTGCGTGGCGGAGCCGACGCTGGAAGAAGCCCGCGATATCTTCGCGCTAAGGCGCATGCTGGAAGCCGAAGTTATCCGCCGGCTGGTGGCCGATCTCGGCAGCGCCGAGGTCAAGCGACTGGAGCAGCACGTGAAGCAGGAAGAAGCAGCCCTTTCCGATCACGGCCCGCTTTCGATCCGCCTCGCAGGCGAATTCCACATCCTGCTCGCCGACTCACGGGCTCGCAGGCCCTGGCGCGCTTTGTCCGCGAGATCGTCTCGCGTTGCTCGCTGATCCTAGCGCGTTTCGCCCGGCTGCATTCTCCGGAATGCGCAGTCGACGAACATGTGCAGATCATCCGCGCGCTGCAGTCGCGCGACACCGCCACGGCAGAGCGGATCATGCTCGAGCGTCTCCACGCCGTCGAACTGCGCGCCGAACTCGATATAGACAAGACCGAGCCGGATATCTCCGCCGTTCTGCAACGTTACGCCCGCAAAGGCTGACGCTGCCTGTCGCCGTCGGGTAGTGCCGACGGTCGAGGATACGACGTTCTCAAGTCGATCTGCGGCACCAACTGTCGCGCGGCAAGAATCCAGACGCGATATCTGCCTCCAATATCCTGCAACGATACCGGTGCGCCGGGCGGGTCTTACAAGGGAGGGAGTGAGCCATGCCAAGAGAACTGGAATTCATGAGCCAACAGGTGGCCTCAGGGCGGCTGTCGCGACGGGAGTTTCTTGGGCGAGCCGCAGCACTCGGCGTTACGGTCGCGTCGGCGAATTTGCTGCTCGGCCAGGCAGCCCGAGCGGCCGGGCCCGTCAAAGGGGGAACACTGAAGGCCGGCCTCGTCGGCGGGGAGTCGACGAACAGCCTCGACCCCGCGACATGGGCAAGCCAGGTCCCCTACACACTTGGGCGCTGCTGGGGAGAACAGTTGCTCGAGGTATCTCCGGCCGGCGAGATCGAATATCGGCTCGCCGAATCCTATGAGGCAACACCCGACGCCAAGACCTGGCGCTTCAAGATCCGCAAGGACGTCACCTTTCACAACGGCAAGGAACTGACCCCGGCGGACGTGGTGGCGACACTCGAGCGTCACGGCGATGCCGATTCCAAGTCGGCGGCCTTGCCCTTCGTCCAGGAATTCGAGACGATCAAGGCAGATGGCGACAGCGTCGTCATCACGCTTCGCCAACCGAACGCCGACCTGCCCTATGTCGTCAGCGATTATCACCTGATGATCCAGCCAAATGGTGGCAAGGACGATCCGACGGCGGGCATCGGCACCGGGCCTTACAAGGTGGTCTCCAATGAGCCGGGCGTGAAACACATCGCCCAACGCCACGAAGGCTATTGGGGGTCCGCCGAGCGCGGCCATGCCGACCAGATCGAGATCGCCGTCATCAACGATTCGACGGCACGCACCGCCGCCCTGCAGAGCGGCCAGATCCATATGATCAACCGCATCGAGCCCAAGGTTGTGGCCCTGATCCAGCGTCTGCCGGGCGTCGTCATCCGCAACGTGCCGGGCAAGGGTCACTACGTCTTCATCGCCCACTGCAACACGACACCCTTCGACAACAACGACCTGCGCCTGGCACTGAAATACGCCGTCGACCGCGAAGAGATGGTCGCCAAGGTGCTCGCCGGCTACGGCACCGTCGGTAACGACACGCCGATGATCAAGGGCTATCCGCTCTTCGACAACGACATCGAACAGCGGGCATTCGATCCGGACAAGGCAAAGTTTCACTACAAGAAGTCCGGCCACAGCGGCTCGGTTCTGCTGAGAACTTCGGACGTCGCCTTCCCAGGCGCCGTCGACGCGGCGCAGCTTTTCCAGATGAGCGCCGCCAAATGCGGGATCACCATCGACCTGAAGCGCGAACCGGGCGACGGCTACTGGTCGGATGTCTGGAACAAGCAGCCCTTCAGCATGTCCTACTGGACCGGGCGGCCGACGCAGGACCAGGTCTATTCCATCGCCTACCTATCGAAGGCAGAGTGGAACGACACGCGCTTCTTCCGCGAGGATTTCGACAGGCTGATCTTCACTGCGCGCGGCGAACTCGACACAGCCAAGCGCAAGGCGCTCTATCGCCAGTCGGCGATGATTTTGCGTGACGAGGGCGGGGTCATCGTGCCGATGTTCAACAACTACATCGACGCTACGAGCGACAAGGTCGGCGGCTGGGTCGACGATCCGAACGGCGAACTGATGGGCGGCCACGCGCTGACGAAATGCTGGCTCAACGCCTGAGTTCGAATGGGAGGCCGAAGGTCATCACCGACCTTCGGCTTTCAGAATGTTTGACGCAGCGACAGCATGCCGTCGCTTGCGAGTTCCACCTCGATCTCGTGATAGCGATCAAGCGTCAGGTGCGGAGTACCTTCCGCAGCCGCGTGTGCGCCGGTAACGACGACGACGTCGGCGCCGGCCGCAAGGCCCGCCAAAATACCCGCCGGCGCGTCTTCGAAGACGAGGCAATCCTCCGGTCGCACACCCAGGCGCTCGGCCGCCATCCGGTATCCCTGCGGATCGGGTTTGCCGACGGAAACATCTTCGCCCGTAATCATCAACTGCGGGGTCGGGATACCGGCAGCAGCAAGGCGGCGCACTGCCAAGTCCAGCGGCGCGGACGTGACGATCGCCCATTTCTGCGGCGGCAGTGAATTCAGGAAGGCGACGGCACCGGGGATTTCGACGATGCCCTCGACATCGGCGATCTCTGCGAGCGCCAGATCATAGGCTTCCTTTTCCGGATCGACATCAGGCAGTTCGAGGTTGCGGATCGTATCAACGGCACGGACGCCGTGAACGGTCTTTATGAATTCGATCGGATCGATCCCGTTGCGCACCGCCCAGGCGCCCCAGACACGTTCGACGACGGCCATGGAGTTCAACAAGGTGCCATCCATATCGAACAGCAGGGCAGCAAAATTCTTCGTGAACACGGATGAAGGCGCAGCGTCCAAAGCAATCCCCTGAGGTGGTGAAACGGGCGGCAGCAACATCGCCCTATGGAGAAGGCACACCTACTACCGGACGGCCGGACGCACAATGCCATTCGCGCCGCAACCGCCAGCGATGTCGCTTAGCTTGCGGCCTGGATCTGCGTCGTCATGAGGAAATCGATCGGGCCACCAGGCTGATCGTCGTCGAAGACGGCACAGGACAACACGCCACTGAAGACCGCGCCAGAATCGACATTGGTCCGGTTTCCGATCGTGCGCGGATTGGCCATGCTGGGTGTATGCCCATGGCAGAGATGTCTTCCAAAGTACTCGCCCGAATAGTCCTCTGGTCGCCGGATCCAGAGGAAGATCTCGTCGCCTTGCTGTTCGAGCGGCAAGGTCTCATCGATACCCGCATGCACGAAAATGCGATGCCGTTCGACAAGGATCGTGGGAAGCTCCTTGATCCACTTCAGATGCCGACCGGGAACGACGCCATTGTAGGAGACCAGCGTCTCCTGGCCACCGTTCATGAGCCACCAATCAACGTCGCTCTCGCCGCTGCTGGCGCCCCACAACATCTCTTCATGGTTGCCCTTGAGTGTCATCCAGGTCCAACCGGGTTTTGACGGACCGGCCATGACCAACTCGACGACACCACGGCTGTCCGGCCCCCGATCGATCAAGTCGCCGAGAAAAATGACCCTGCCCGCCGGCGCATAGGTTTCAATCTCGCGCAAAAGCACGCGCAACTGGTCGAGGCAACCATGAATGTCGCCGATAGCGAAGGTGAGTTGCCGGCCGGCCATGTGTCTACTCTCCACACATACTCCACCCCCTCGAACTGGGCTGATCCAGGGGGAAAATATCGATAAATCAAAACACTATAACAAGTCTTTCGCCGAAACGTATGCGCGCGATGTCGATTGAAACAACCGACTCACGTCAAAGTGCCCGACAATTTTTCCGGTAATCCGCCGAGATGGCCGAAACTGGGCGGAGGTACGCCTTCGAGCGAAATCGCGAAAGCCATATTCGCCGTCACTCGGAACAGGCGGTACCGTCGCTGAGCCGTCAGCGGCGGGAATGGCCCTTTGCGATCGTCGAAGCGGCGATCGATACCGGGTCGCTCGCCGGAAATGTATCCTCGAGCCCCTCGTCGAGCTGCTCTTCCATCGCATCCCGATCATGCGCGTGACGTGCATTCGGCAGCGGTCCGCGGAAGGCGCCCTGCGCACCGCCCGCAGCCTGAAGCGCTTCGTCTGCGTCGAGCGCCGTTCTGAGCATTTCCTTTGCCTTTGCGATGGCGTTGAGCCGGTTCAAGGAGCCGGCATCATCCTGCGGGCACATCACGGTCACAACTTCCCCGCCATCGCCGACGAACTCGACGCTAAATCCAACTCGACCGGCTCTTTCCGGGGAAACCTGTATACCGACGATGCGCATCTAATCCTCCTGCGTACGGATTGGCGCCTCTGTCCACCGGACTAATATGGCAAAAGGGGTCGCGGACCGTCCGCGCGGAGTCGAGGACATGTAAGCAAGGAAGTGTCGAAACGCGCTTTTGTTCCCGAGAACCCGGAAAAATCGCGGCAAGCGGTCGCGGGTGCTCACAGTGCGCCCGGCAATGCGACGGCGCGCGTTGTATTGGCCGGCAGATCGTTGGCCGTATCTGCCGACTGGAAGATCGGGCCACCGGCCGGCTTCCGCGTGCAATTTGCGAAAGCGTCGAGGTCACGTCTGTAGACCTTCGTCTCGACGTTCATCATGCCGAGAACGGTATGGAAGAGGTTGTCGTGCGACTTCGGCTGCGCCGTGTCCTTGTCGAGACAGGCGGTATCGACCCCCATGGTCGCCTGATAGGGCCTCGAAAACCAGGCGACGAATGGTACCTGCGTCTGTTCCCGCGGGGCAATCGCGTAGGGCGCACCGTGCAGATAGATACCGTTTTCGCCGAGCGACTCACCGTGGTCGGACATATAGATCATCGCGCCGGCGACGCGGGCCTGGTGCTTCTCCAGGAGACGGGCAACACTCGCCAGCACGTAGTCGGTGTAAAGGATCGAATTGTCGTAGGCGTTGGTAATCTCGGCAACCGAGCACTTCATCAGTTCCGGCGTGCGGCAATCCGGCGTGAACCGGCGAAACTTTTCAGGATAGCGCAGATAGTAGGAAGGACCGTGGCTGCCAAGCTGGTGCAGGACGATCACGCTGTTCGATGTGGTCGCCTGGAGCTTCTTGTCGAGTTCGCCGAGGAAGATTTCATCCAGGCATTCGCCGTTCTTGCACAGAGGGCTGTTCTTCTGGTTGGTCATGCTGGCGAAGTTGATGAGATCGGCAATGCCCTTGCTGCCGGTGTTGTTGTCCCACCAGGTGGTCGAGACGCCGGCACGCGTCAGCACGTTCATCAGATTTTCCGTCGAACGCGCCTTCCAGTCGCTGTATTCATTGCGCGGATAGACGGAGAACATGCAGGGAAGCGAAATCGCCGTTGCCGTGCCGCAACTCGTGGTGTCCGTATAGTTCACGACGCCCAGCGCCTTCAGTTCCGGATTGGTCTCCCGTGCGTAGCCGTTCAAAGAGAAGTTCATTGCGCGCGCGGTCTCGCCGGCAACGACGACAACGACCACCGGCTTGCCGGCCGCCGCAATCCGCGAGCCCTGGCGGGCGTCGGTGCCGAGCGGCTGCACGACGATGTTGCGCTCCTTGTAGGTCGACGCGGCATACCGCACGGCCGCCGAGACCGGCCCCGTCGGATTGAACCGCTTCATCAGGTCCTTGTGCTCGCGGATCACGTAGGCGACGTTCGCGAAATTGGCATAGACCAGCCCACCGCTGACGATGAGGCAGGGGATGATCACCGCAAGATTGATCGCGGCATTGGCAAGAAAGGGGCGACGGCGGACCTTGACCGACATGACGAGAAGCGCGGGAAGCAGACCGTAGAGCAGCAGGTGCATCGCCAGGCTGCCGGTCAGCAGGTGGCCGGCTTCGGCCTGCGTCGTCACGGCCGCATTGCCGATCATGTCTTTGTCGATGATGACGCCAAAGGTATCGATGAAATAGGAAGCCGACGCCGACACCATGATGAAGAAGATCACCACCGGCTTCATCACATATTTGACGGAAGCGGTCGTAAGCCCAGCAAAGGTCAGGAGGCAGAGTGCCACGCTGAAGGACACAAGCGCCACGACGGAATCGTTGAAATAGGCAAACGTGTGCGTCCAGAAGGATTTGTTGCTGACAAGAAGCAGATAGGCGCTGACAAGCGCGCTCAGAGCGATACTACCGATCTCTGGCCGGCGAATTCTCGAAAAAATCAATGCGGTCGTCTCCAGCGGCGACTGCGCGATCATCTGAGATGGTCAATACAGGCGCGAGCATTCAGTGGAAGTGGAGACCGCAATACGGCCACCTGTTCAGTTGCACCCTCCCCCTCACCGGTCGAGATACGACGTGCAAGCTGTCGAAACCCCGTCAAGATTGCTCATTGCCCGCTTCATGCACGCGGTGGTGGGTTTTGCGACCGGGAGTTGGCAGCCCAAGCGAAAGCCCATATGGTCGGCAGCGGCCCCTGTAATATCGAGACGATTCAATGCGCCTGCTCCTGGTTGAAGACAGCCCGCGACTGGTAGAACTGGTCGGAGAAACCATGCGGGACGCTGGCTGGCGCCTCGATTCCGTTTCAACCGTTGCGGACGCCGAAACGGCAATCGCCGGGCGGGAGCACGATCTCGTATTGCTCGATCTCGGCTTGCCCGACGGCGACGGCCTGTCTCTGCTTCGTCGCCTCCGGCTCGACTATCCGGGGCTGCCTGTGCTGATCATCACCGCCAAGGGATCAGTCGACGAGCGTATTGCCGGGCTCGATGCCGGTGCTGATGACTATCTCGTAAAGCCATTCCATCATCGGGAGCTTCTCTCCCGTTGCCGTGCGATGCTGAGGCGCAACCCGCAAGCGGTCCAGCCGGTGCTGGAGGCTGGCGCCTTGCGCTATGACCCGGCAACCGCAGACCTTACTTGTGACGGCATCGTAGTGCCGTTGCCGCCGCGCGAGCGTTCGCTGATGGAAATCCTGATGCGGGAAGTCGGCCGCGTCGTGCCAAAGCGCAAACTCGAAACGGCACTTTCCGAATACGGCCAGGAAGTGACGCCCAATGCGCTCGAGCTCGCGGTATCACGCGTGCGCAAGCGCCTGCAGCCGCTTGACACCGGCGTACAGATCGAGACCGTGCGTGGTATCGGCTATCTGCTCAGGCGCGCCTCATGAAGCCCCGCAACCCTTCGCTGATCGGCATCGTCGCCCGCCGCATCATCGCTTTTTCGCTGATTGCTATGGCAATCCAGATCGGCGTCGTCTTTGCCGACTACTGGTTCGACGACGACAAGCTGAGCGTTCTCATGCTCCAGCAGGAAACCGAAAACCTGGCCGGTTATGTCCAGGTCCGCGATGGCGTGGCGAGCTACGAACCCAATCACGAGATGCGCGAGCGCTATCAGGACCGCCATGACGACGATGGCTCGATCTTCCTGCGCATCCGCACAGCTTCAGGCGTGATCGTCTATTCGAACTGCACGAGCGAATGCGCCCAGCATTTCCTGCCCGTCAGCATGGATGCACCGCAGTTCTGGAAGCGGCTGATCGCTCCCGGCAAGCCCTTCAGCGTCGCCGGCGGCCAGTCTTTCGAACGGAACGGGACGACCGTGCTCATCGAACTTGCGATCCTCAACGATCCGAACGGCTTCATGTACGGCGCCCTGCTGCATGAGATGTTCGATTCGATGATCGTACCGATGACGTTGATGTTCTGCCTCGTCATCGGTGCTACGATCTGGTCCATTCGCAGCGCGCTCAAGCCCGTCGCCATGGCGGCCCAGGCTGCCGATGGACTAGACCCGCGCGACAGCAATGCACGCCTGCCACTGACGCGGATGCCGCAGGAGATCGCCCGCCTGGTCACCGCGGTCAATCGCATGCTCACGCGCGTTGCCGATCTCATTCAGTCGCAGAAGCTGTTCTCCTCCTCGATCGCTCACGAGATCCGGACGCCGGTCTCGATCGCCAAGATGGAACTGAGCCGCATTAACGACCCAAGGGCCCGCAATGCCGAAAGGGACCTTGACGCCCTGACCCATATCCTGGAGCAGCTCACCTCTCTGGCGCGTGCCGATGCAGTCGATCCCTCCGCCTACCAGCGCACCAGCCTGTCGCAAATCGGAGCCGCCGTTGCGGAAGCCATCGCGCCGTTCGTCTTCGACCACGACAAGTCTCTCGAATTCGTCGACGAAGGCACGCCGCCGGTCACCGCGATCCCGGCGCTCGTCGAGAACATGCTGCGAAACCTGATTGAGAACGCTGTGAAGCACAATCCGCCGGGCACGCGGATCGTTCTCGCCTGCGGTCCCGGCCCGGTTGTCTCCGTCGAGGACAATGGCAATGGGCTCGTCGACTTGCCCGAACACCACGAGGACCTCGGCTACGTGAAGAGTTCCGGTCAGCTCGGGCTCGGCCTGAAGATTGTCCGGCGCATCAGCGAGCTCCACCAGGCGATCATCGCGGTCGATACCGCCCCGGAGCGCGGCACTAAGATCTCGATAGATTTCTCTGCGGCGGTCTAGGCTCCGCCAATTGGCCGATCCGGCAGTATATGCACCCCCCATCCCCTTGTGATCGCGCGCCGTCCTTAGGCGCCATGCGCAACGGTCTACGCCGTATGGCCAACCTCGCTCTGCCGTGAGCCGCGAACGCTTCGCTGGTCCGCCCATGGCCCGGACCAGAAGCCGCGCAATCGGGCAACACAAATTCATTCGATTGACTTAATCAATGGAGTGATGTAATTTGAGGACATGATGAAAAACAAAACCTCGACCCAAGCACCCAAGCAGGACCGCGGCGATGTCACGCGTGAAAAGCTTTTGACGAGTTCCATCGATGTCTTCGGCCGCTACGGTTTCGACGGCGCCAGCACGCGGAGGCTCGCGGAGACTGCCGGCGTAAACCTGCAGGCGATCCCCTATTATTTCGGCGGCAAGGAAGGCCTCTACATCGCCGCCGCCGAGCATCTTGCATCAATTATCGTTGGACATGTCGGCGATCTCAGAAACGCGATCCTCGAGCGTCTTGCCCGCCTCGACAGCGAAGGCAAGGCAATGTCGGCTGAGGAAGCCCGGGATCTCCTGACCCAGATGGCGCAGCGCATGGTCGCTATCTTCGTCAGCCGGCAATCCGAAAGCTGGGCGCGCTTCATCATCCGCGAACAGATGGAGCCAACCGAAGCCTTCGAACGGGTCTACGCCAATGTCATGGGCCCGATGATCGGCATGGCCAGCAGGCTGGTTGCGACAATTCTCGGTGAACCACCGCAGTCCGAGCATGTCCGGCTGAAGACCCTCTCCTTCGTCGGCAGCATCCTCGTCTTCCGGATGGCCCATGCGGCCATGCTCCGGCAGATGAGCTGGCAGGTCGTTGGCCCCGACGAACTCGACATTCTGCGTCGGCACGTCGCCGAGCTTGTCGCGGCACTTGGCGGCGAGAAGGAGGCCCAGCCATGAACAAGCCGGCAATCGCCCTTCTGTTGCTCGCTGGCAGTGCTGCCGGTGCGTGGTGGTTCGACGTCCCCCAGCGGCTCGGCTGGACGGGCACGGAGCGAGCCTCGGTTCTCTACGGCAATGTCGACATCCGCCAAGTCTCTCTCGGCTTCCGCGTCAATGGCCGTATAGCGAGCCTTAGCGTCGACGAAGGCGACGCGGTGAAGCCCGGCGATGTCCTTGCGACCCTTGACGCCGTTCCGTTCGAACAGGCAGTGGCCGCGGCCGAAGCCGAACTCGGCGCGCTCAAGGCCAATCTTGCAAAACTGAAGGCGGGCGCCCGCCCGACCGAAATCGCCCAGGCGCGCGCCACTCATGAGGAGCGTCTGGCCGACCTGGAAAATGCCAACCTCGCCTATGAACGCGCGCGGCAACTGCGTCCGAACGGCACCATTTCTCAGGCCAACCTCGACGAGGCAAGCGCCAACAGGGCTGCCGCGGCTGCACGGGCCACCTCCGCCCGCGAGGGGCTCGCGCTCATCGTAGAGGGAAGCCGGATTGAGGACATCGAGGCGGGTCAGGCACAGGTGCTCGCAGCCGAAGCCAAGCTCGAAAGTGCCCGCACGTCGCTTGCCGATACCCGCCTGCTTGCGCCAAACGCGGGCACCATTCTGTCCCGGGTGCGCGAAGTCGGCGCCATCGTCGCGCCGTCCGACATGGTCTATGTCGTCTCGCTCAACGAACCCGTCTGGGTCCGGGCCTATGTCGCGGAACCGGATCTTGGCCGAGTGCATCCGGGCATGGCTGTCGAAATCACGTCAGACAGTGCACCGGATCGCCCCTATAAGGGGACGGTGGGTTTCATCTCGCCCGTCGCCGAGTTCACCCCGAAGTCGGTGGAAACGCCAGAACTCAGGACCGATCTCGTCTACCGCCTGCGCATCGTGGTCGACAAGCCGGGGCCCGATCTCAGGCAGGGCATGCCGGTGACGGTGCACTTGCCTGACGCCGCAGAGGCAAAACAATGAACGAGAACGCGCCGTTCGTCCGGATAATGGACGTGGTCAAGCGTTTCGGCGATGCCCCGCCGGCGCTCGACCACATCGATGGCGAAATCCTCGGCGGACGGATCACAGGGCTCGTCGGTCCTGATGGCGCGGGAAAGACCACGCTGATCCGGCTGATGACCGGGCTGATGGTGCCGGACAAGGGAAAGGTCGAGGTTCTCGGTTTCGACATTGTGACCAAAGCCGCCGACATCCAAGCGGCGATCGGCTATATGCCGCAGCGCTTCGGCCTGTATGAAGATCTTTCCGTACAGGAGAACCTGAACCTTTACGCCGATCTGCGCGGCCTGCCGCTTGCCGAGCGAGCCGCGACCTTCGACGAACTGCTGGAATTCACCGATCTCAAGCGCTTTACCGAACGGCTTGCCGGCAAACTCTCCGGCGGCATGAAGCAGAAGCTCGGTCTCGCCTGTGCGCTCCTGCGCAAGCCCCGCTTGCTCCTCTTGGACGAACCGGGCGTCGGCGTCGATCCGATCTCGCGCCGCGACCTTTGGAAGATGGTCGAGAACCTGACGGCCGAGGGCATTGGCGTCGTCTGGTCGACGGCCTATCTCGACGAAGCCGAGGCCTGCGACAGCGTTCTCCTGCTGAACGAGGGCAAGTTGCTTTTTGCCGGCAGTCCCGCCGATCTGACCGCTCGAGTCGCCGACCGCGTCTTCAAGGTTTCCGGTATCGCGCATGGACGCCGCCAGAAGCTCGCTCGCTTGCTCGATGACGACGATGTCGTCGACGGTGTCATCCAGGGTGAAGCAATCCGACTGGTGATGAAGCCGGACACAAAACCGCCGACACCGGACGACGGCTCGTCTGCGCCTGACGTAACGACCACCCCGCCCCGCTTCGAGGATGCTTTCATCGACATGCTCGGCGGCGGCCCCGGCGGCCGCTCGAAACTGGCGGAAACACAGACACCTTTCACGATGGAGGACAGCAAGCCGGTCATCGAGGCCCACGGCCTGACAAAACGTTTCGGCGACTTCACCGCCGCCGACGACATCACCTTCGACATTCCGCGCGGCCAGATCTTCGGACTTCTCGGCCCGAACGGCGCCGGCAAATCGACGACGTTCAAGATGCTCTGCGGCCTGCTGAAACCGTCGGCCGGCGAAGGCCGCGTTGCCGGTTTCGACCTGCGCCGTGACGCAGCAGAGGCGCGCAACCGGCTTGGCTACATGGCGCAGAAGTTCTCGCTCTATGGCGACCTAAGCGTCGCGCAGAACCTCAGTTTCTTCGCCGGCGTCTACGGCCTTTCCGGCACGCGCAAGCGCGAACGCATCCAGCTGATGACCGATATCTTCGCCTTCGGTCGGCTGCTCGACATGTCGGCCAAGGATCTGCCGCTTGGGCTCAAGCAGCGGCTGGCCCTTGCCTGCGCCGTGCTGCATGAGCCGGAAGCACTGTTTCTCGATGAACCGACCTCCGGCGTCGACCCCATCACCCGGCGCGAGTTCTGGACCCATATCAACGGGCTGGTCGAAAAGGGCGTGACCGTGCTCGTCACCACCCACTTCATGGACGAGGCTGAGTATTGCGACCGTATCTCGCTCGTCTATCGCGGCCGGTCGATCGCGCTCGGCTCGCCGGACGAACTGAAGGCACAGGTCGCCAGCGACAAGCTTCCGGATCCGACGATGGAGGATGCTTTCATCGCCCTGGTCCAGGGGTCGGAGGAAAAGGAGGCATGAGCGCGCAATCCGCCAACCTCGAAAGCCGGGCCGCCAGAGCCCGTCGCTTTGCCGCACTCGTGCGCAAGGAAAGCTATCAAATCGTTCGCGATCCGAGCAGCATCCTGATCGCCTTCGTGCTGCCCATGATCCTGCTGTTTCTCTTCGGCTACGGCGTCTCGCTCGATACGACGCAGACCCGCGTCGGGCTCATCATCGAGGAGGAGGCACCGCTGACCCGCGACCTCGCCGCCGGCTTCCAGGCGTCACGCTATTTCAAGGTAACGGTCGGCCGCGACCGGCGCGAATTCGAAGAAGACCTGGTGCTTGGTCGCGTGCGCGGCATCGTCGTGATTCCGGCCGGCTTCACGGCGGACTTTGCCGCCGGGCGCCATCCGACGGTGCAGGTGCTCGTCGATGGCTCGGACCCCAACACCGCCAACTTCGTGCAAAACTACGCCCAGGCGACCCTTGCCAACTGGGAGCGCCAGCGCTTGAGCGACGGCGCCGGCCGGCCGCCGGCAATTTCGGCCGAGCAGCGATTCTGGTTCAATCCGGAGCTGACCAGCCGGAATTTCCTTGTGCCCGGGTCAATCGCCATCGTTATGACGCTGGTCGGGACCCTGCTCACCTCGCTCGTCGTCGCCCGCGAATGGGAACGGGGCACGATGGAGGCGATGATGGCGACGCCCGTCTCGGCCGCCGAACTTCTGGCCGGAAAGCTGCTGCCCTATTTTATCCTCGGCCTTACCTCGATGACGCTCTGCGTACTGCTTGCCGTCTTCCTGTTCGGCGTCCCCTTTCGCGGCTCGGTCGCTGCACTCTATGCGCTCTCGGCAACCTTCCTGATGCCGGCGCTTGGCCAGGGCCTGCTGATCTCGGCGGCCACGAAGAACCAGTTCCTCGCCTCGCAGCTCGCGCTGATCTCAGCCTTTCTGCCGGCGTTCCTGCTCTCCGGCTTTCTCTTCGAAATCAATTCGATGCCGACGGTTATTCAATGGATCACTCTCATCGTGCCGGCGCGTTATCTGATCCCAAGCCTGCAGACCGTGTTCCTTGCCGGCGACATCTGGCCGATGTTCACGCGCGCCATCGCCGTCATGCTCCTGATCGGCTGCGTCTTCTTTGCGCTCGCCGCCCGCAGCACCCGCAAGAGGATTGGCTGAGATGTGGTGGACAAGGCTCAAAGCGCTGATCGTCAAGGAGTTGCTGGCGGTGCTGCGTGATCCCAAGGGACGCACCGTGCTGATCGTGCCGCCGATCATGCAGTTGCTGGTGTTTTCCTATGCCGCGACGCTCGAAGTGACGAATGTCGACGTCCTGGTGCTGAACCGAGACAACGGCCATTGGAGCCAGGATCTCGTTCAGGAGATCCAGGGATCGCCGACCTTCCGCAGCATCCGCTTCACCAACAGCCCTGACGAGGTGCGCGTGGCGATCGACACCCAAAAGGTCATTGCCGCGATCGAAATCGGCCCGACCTTCTCGCGCGATATTGAGGGGAGCCGGCCGGCAAAGGTGCAGCTCATCCTCGACGGGCGCCGCTCAAACGCGTCGCAGATCGTCTCCGGCTATCTCAGTCGCATCGTCGCAACGCTTGCCGCCGAGACTCCGGCCGGCAAGCGTATGGCGTCGGGCGCCGTCACGGTCGTAGCGCGCAACTGGTTCAATCCGAACCTCACCTATCAATGGTTCATGGTGCCGAACCTGGTGGCGAGCATCGCTCTTTTGATCGGCCTGATCGTGACCGCGCTATCGATCGCGCGCGAACGCGAGCTCGGCACTTTCGATCAGCTCATGGTCTCACCGCTGAGGACGCATGAGATCCTGATCGGCAAGCTGATCCCGCCGATGATGATCGGCCTGTTCCACATCACCATCTATATTCTGGCCGCCGTCTTCATCTTCGGCGTGCCGCTGTGCGGCTCGCTGTTCCTGCTCTACGGCAGCGCAGTCTTCTACCTGGCCGCCGTCGTCGGTCTAGGCCTGTTCATCTCGGCGCTGTCGATGACACAGCAGCAGGCGATCCTCGGTGCATTCCTCTTCATGGTGCCGGCAATGCTGCTCTCCGGCTTCGCGACGCCGATCGAGAACATGCCCTCGTGGCTGCAACCGATCACCTACGTCAACCCGTTGCGCTACTTCCTCGTAATTGTGAAGGGCGTATTCCTAAAGGACATTCCGGCGGTCGAGGTGGTGCGCCAGACGATCCCGCTCTTGCTGATCGCCATCGTCACCCTCTCGGCCGCCTCATGGTTGTTCCGCCGCCGGCTGGAATAGCGTCAAGCTTTCAGGAAACGCCCGATCGCGGCGACCTCGGTCTGGCGGATATCGTGGCCACCCGGGTGCCATTCGGTTTCCGTTACGACGCCCTGCCCCTGGAAATAGTCTGCCAGGGCCTGCGTCAGCGGCGCCGGGCAGATGGGATCGCGTTCGCCGGCCGTGATCAACACCCGGCGCCCTTTGAGGCCCGCGTTGTCCTTCGGCCGGAACGGGATCAGAGGATGCATGAGCACCGACTTGTCGAAGACACCGTCTTCGATCAGCACATTGGCAAGAATGTTCGCGCCGTTGGAATAGCCAAGGCCGATCACCTCCGAAGCCTGGTGCTCCGCGACCAATGCCTTGACGAAACCGGCCATCTTCTCCGTGGCGCGGGCAAGATCCGCCATGTCGTAGACGCCCTCGCCCGTGCGCTTGAAGAAGCGCGCAGCCCCATATTCCGCCACGTCGCCACGCGGCGAGACGATCGTCGCATCGGGTAGAAGCTCGGACGCGAAGGTGAAGAACTGGTTTTCATCTCCGCCCGTCCCGTGAAAGACGAAGAAGATCGGCTGGCCGGGCTTGCCGGCCTTCAGTTTGTGAACGTAGCCATGATCGACCATTTTTGTCTCCTGGAGCAATTTCCGGAAACGGGCAAACACCCGTCCGAGATTGCGTGATTTCAAAGCGTTAGATTCACGGTTTCGACGAAACTGTGAACGGTCCTTTCCGTACGATCCGATCCCGAGGGCTCGCCGCAACGGCGAGCCTTGCCTGCATCGACGTGTTAGTCGTCGATCTTCTGCAGGTGGCTTTCCAGGATCGGACGCAGGTGCTTGTGCTGCTGCGGCAGCTTCAGCGCCTCGCCGAGGTGAGCGAGATCCTCATCCCGGTCGAAGCCCGGCTCGTTGGTGGCGATCTCGAACAACACGCCGCCCGGCGTGCGGAAGTAGATCGCCCAGAAGTAATCGCGGTCGATGACCGGGGTGACCTGGTAGCCAGTGTCCATCAACGCCTTGCGCACTTCGAGCTGCTTTTCGCGGTTTTCGACGGCAAAGGCGATATGGTGAACCGAACCGGCGCCCTGAGAAGCGCGACCGATATTCGGCATCGTCTCGAGGTCGATGACGCGCGCATCGTTGCCGCCAGGCACGATCAAACGCGTGACGCCGTCCTTGCGGTCAAGCTCCTCATAGCCCATGAACTTCAGCAATTCGGCCGTCGCGCCTTCGTCGCGAAGGCGGAGTGCGGCGGAGTGGAAGCCGCGAATCGCATGATCCGCCGAGATGCCGCCTTCCGTCCAGGGCGTGCGCTGATCGTCCTTGACCTCGACGAGCGCGAAGCCGTCGCCATCAGGGCCGGCAAAGTTCAGGCGCTTCTCGCCGAAGGTTTCTTCGTCCTTGAGACCGGAGACCCCCGATGCCGTCAGGCGATCCCGCCAGAAGCCGAGCGAACCCTCCGGCACGGAGAAGACGGTGGTCCCGACTTCACCGGTACCGGCACGGCCGCGCGGCATGTTCGGGAACGGGAAATAGGTCATGACTGTGCCGGGCGTGCCGGCTTCGTCGCCGTAATAGAGGTGGTAGACGTCCGGCGAGTCGAAGTTGACCGTCTTCTTGACGCGGCGCAGGCCGAGCGACCTAGTGAAGAACAGGTTGTTTTCGCGCGCATCGTCGGCCATCGAAGTGACGTGATGCAGACCCTTAATCTGATTGAGCATTGCCGTGATCCTTTCTCTCCGGCGCCACCGGGCGCTCCGTTGGGTCATAGATGCGCTCATCCGGGCGTCGGCGAAAGACGGCGGCGGCCAAACGCATTGTCAACACTTCATTGACGACGCCAGAGACTCGTCAACAATCATATGCCTGGCAGCGCTGCGCTTGTGACCGGTTGCGCCGATGCATAAGATCGGCTCGCGGCATGTTGCCGTAAGTACGCGAGGAGGCGCGCGGACACCTGTGAAATTTCGCTTGGCTCTTGGATTCCTGCTGTTGCCGCTGCTTGCGACCATGCTGGCCTGGAAAGGCTATGCGGTCACGACAGACAGCTATCTGCGCGAGGCGACCGCTCAAGCCACCACCGCTCTCCGGCTCGCCGTCACGGCGCTCGATGGTCACCTCAACCGCTATCAGGCGCTGCCAGCACTGATCGCCGATCACGAGGACGTTCAGGAACTGGTCACCCGCCCGCGTGATCGGCGACTGAGGGAGGCGGTGAACACCTATCTGAAAGACATCAACGCGCTGCTCCACTCCTCCGACATCTATGTCATCACGCCGGACGGCGATACAATCGCTGCCAGCAACTATGACGGGCCGACGAGCTTCGTCGGCCAGAACTTCAGTTACCGGCCCTATTTCCAGGAAGCGCTTCGCGGACAGCAGTCGCGGTTCTATGCGCTTGGCACCACATCGCTGAAGCGGGGCTACTATTTCGGCTCGCCAATCCAGATCGGCGACGAAATCCGCGGCGTTATCGTCTTCAAGGTCGATGTCGAAAGCATCGAAGCCTCGTGGCAGGGTGGGGAATACAGGATCTTCGTTTCCGATCCCGAAGGCATCATCTTCATGTCCGGCGACCCAGACTGGCTCTACTCCTCTATCCTGCCGCTGACCTCAGACCGCCTCGCGCGCACCGAAGCCTCGAGGCGCTACGCCGACGCCACCCTGCGTCCGCTGCCAATGGCAGAGAGCAACGCGTCCGACCACCGCTTCATGACCGTCTCCTCCGGCGGTTCGAGCCGCGAATACCTCGTGCTCTCGCAATATATGCCGGATGCCGACTGGACCGTGAATGTCCTCGTGGATACGGCCTCTGCCTATACGCAAGCTCTGACCACCGTCGCCGCCGCGCTGCTGTTGATCTGTCTTGCGGGCCTTGGCGTGGCCATTATTCTGCAACGGCGTGCTCGGCTCAACGAACGCATCTCCATGCAGGCAGAAGCACAGGTCGAACTCGAACGCCGTGTCGACGAACGCACAGCCGACCTCGCGCGCGTCAATGCCCAGATCGAGGAAGAGATCGCCGAACGTCGCCTGACGGAACAGCAGTTGCGCCGGACACAGGCCGATCTGATCCAGGCCGGCAAACTGGCAGGTCTCGGCCAAATGTCCGCGGCCCTCTCGCACGAATTCAACCAGCCGCTTGCCGCCGCCAAGACCTATGCAGACAGCGCGGCCCTGCTGATCGAACGTGGTCGCTCCGACGAGGCGACCGACAATATCCGCCGAATCTCCGGGCTCGTCGACCGCATGGCGGCGATCAGCAAGCATCTGCGAAATTTCGCGCGCAAGCCGAATGAAAAGCTTGGGCCGGTTCCGGTCGAAGAGGTGGTGCGCGATACGATGGAGATCGTATCGGTTCGGCTGAAGGCCGCAGCGGCGACCATCGACATCGATCTCGGCGATAAACCGCTCGTCGTGCGTGCCGGTTCCGTGCGCCTGCAGCAGGTACTCGTCAACATCATCTCCAATGCGGCCGATGCGGTCGAAGGGCTTGATGACCGGACCATTCGCCTTCGCGCTCGACAGGAAGCCCACAAGGTGGTGCTGACGGTCAGCGATCGGGGGCCTGGCGTCGCGCCGGCGATTGCCGAGCGCATCTTCGATCCGTTCTTTTCCACAAAGGGCGTCGGTAAGGGGCTGGGCCTTGGCCTTTCGATTTCCTATAACATTATCAAGGATTTCGGCGGCAGTCTTGTCGCAACCAACCTAGCGGAAGGCGGTGCCGAGTTCCGGATCGAACTCGCCGCAGAAAACAGCAATGCCCGGGAGGCTGCCGAATGATCGAGAGCCGGATCCTGCTCGTCGACGACGAAGAGGAGGTGCGCCATTCGAGCGCGCAGGCGCTGGAACTGGCGGGTTTCCGCGTCGATCCCTTCGCCGCAGCCGAACTTGCGCTGGAATTCATCAGCTACAGCTTCGCCGGCGTCGTCATCAGCGACATCCGCATGCCCGGCATGGACGGCATGACGCTGCTACAGCGCATCCGAGAGATTGATGCCGAGGTGCCGGTCATCCTCGTCACCGGCCATGGCGACGTGCAGCTTGCCGTGCGCGCGATGCGCGAAGGCGCCTATGACTTCGTCGAGAAGCCGTTCGCGGCACAGATGCTCGCCGGCACCATTCGCCGGGCGTTGGATTGGCGTGCGCTCGTTCTGGAAAACCGCCGGCTGAAAGCCGTCGCCGGAAAACGCGACGACATCGAGCAGCGGCTCCCCGGCCGCAGCCAGGTCATGGTCGATCTGCGCTATCGTATTCGCGCGATCGGCGCAGCCGACGCCGACACGCTGATCATCGGCGATACCGGCGTCGGCAAGGAGGTCCTGGCCCGCACGCTGCATGATCTTAGCGCCCGCGCCAACAGCCCGTTCATCGCCATCAACTGCGCGGCCCTGCCGGAGAACCTGATCGAGAGCGAGCTCTTCGGCCACGAGCCCGGCGCCTTTCCCGGCGCCATCCGCCCGCGCTACGGCAAATTCGAGCATGGTCGCGGCGGCACCATCCTGCTCGACGAGATCGGCTCGATGCCGTTCGACCTTCAGGCAAAATTCCTGCGCGTCCTCCAGGAACGCGTCATCACCCGCCTGGGATCGAACGAAGTCGTGCCGCTCGACGTGCGCTTCATCGCCACCAGCAAGGTCGATCTCGAAAGGGAAGTTGCCGCAGGACGCTTCCGCGCCGATCTGCTCTACCGCCTCAATGTCGCAACGCTTCGGGTTCCCTCGCTCGCCCAGCGCCGTGCCGATATCCCGCTGCTCTTCCTGCAACTGGTCAGGGAATCCGCGGCACGCTATGGCCGCGATGAAGTCGAGGTCTCGCAAGCCATGCTGGCCGAAATGGCCGAGCGCGATTGGCCAGGCAATGTGCGCGAACTGCGCAACGCCGCCGAGCGGCTGGTGCTCGGGCTTGATTCAGCACCGCTCGAGGCCGCGAAGGAAGAGAGCGGCCGGCTTGCCGATAAGGTGGCAGCCTATGAAAAAGGCCTGATCGCCAGCGCCATTGCCGCGCATGGGGGCGCCCTGAAGCCGGTCTACGAGTCTCTCGGCATTTCGCGCAAGACGCTCTACGAGAAAATGCAGAAGTTCGGGCTCGATAAAAAGCTTGTCGCTGCAGATTTCCCGACCGATGGCGAGCTCTAGACGGAGCGGGCATCAAAGCCGCAATGACCGCAAACAAAAACGGGGACGCGATCGCTCGCGTCCCCGTCAATGGTGCTGGCTACCGGCTCAGACGTTGAAGGCTGCGCCAATCAGCGTCTTGGTATAGGGCTGCTTCGGCGCCTCGAAGATCGCGTCCGTCTCGCCTTCCTCGACGATCTTGCCGTTCTTCATGACGATCACATAGTCCGACATCGCCCTCACAACCGAGAGGTCGTGGCTGATGAAGATGTAGGAAAGCCCATGCGAGCGCTGCAGGTCACGCAAGAGTTCGATTACCTGACCCTGCACCGAGCGGTCGAGCGCCGAGGTCGGTTCGTCGAGAATGACGACCTTGGGCTTCAGGATCATTGCGCGGGCGATCGCGATGCGCTGCCGCTGGCCGCCCGAGAACTCGTGCGGGTAACGGTTGCGGGACGCGGGATCGAGCCCCACTTCCTTCAGCGCCTCGGACGCACGGCGATCTCGGTCGGCGCGGCTGAGCTCGGGCTCATGCACGTGGAGACCTTCGGTGATGATCTCGCCGACGGTGCGCCGGGGTGAAAGCGAGCCGTAGGGATCCTGGAAGACAAGCTGCAACGCCCGGCGCAGCGGCCGCATCTGCCCACGATCGAAGTTGGAAATATCCTTTGTCCCGAAGCGGTAGTGACCACTGCTCGGTAGGAGCCTTAGGAGCGCGCGTCCGAGCGTCGACTTGCCCGAGCCGGACTCGCCTACGACACCGATCGTCTGTCCTTCTTGCAGGCGCAGATTGACGTTGTCCACCGCACGGAAGACAGACTTGCCGCCACGGAATAGACCGCCGCCGATCTGGTAGTCGACACAGACGTCACGCCCTTCGAGAATGATCGGTGCGCTGTCGGCCGGCGACGCCTTGCGGCCGCTCGGCTCGGCCGCGAGCAGCATCTTCGTGTAGTCGGCCTGCGGCCGCTCGAAGATGTCAGTCGTCGTGCCCTTTTCCACCACTTCGCCGCGCCGCATCACCGCAACGCGGTCCGCGAAGTGCTTGACGATGCCGAGGTCGTGCGTGATCAGCACGATCGCCATGCCGAAGCGCTTCTGCAGCGACTTCAGGAGATCGAGGATCTGCGCCTGGATCGTCACGTCGAGTGCCGTCGTCGGTTCGTCCGCAATCAGGAGATCCGGCTCGTTGGCGAGCGCCATAGCGATCATCACGCGCTGGCGCTGGCCGCCCGAAAGCTCGTGCGGATAGCTGTCGATACGGCGCCCCGGCTCGGGGATGCCGACAAGCTCGAGCAGTTCGAGCACACGTGCCCGAGCCTGCTTGAACGAGCCGCCGCGATGATGAACGATCGGCTCGGCGATCTGGCGGCCGATCGGATAGAGCGGATCGAGCGAGGTCATCGGTTCCTGGAAGATCATGGTGACCTTCGCGCCGCGCACCTGGTTCAGCGCCTTTGGCGGCAGTCCTACGAGCTCCTGCCCGCGGTAACGCGCGGAGCCGGTGACCTCACCGTTCTTGGCGAGCAGGCCCATGATGCCCATCATCGTCTGGCTCTTGCCGGAGCCGGACTCGCCGACGACCGCAAGCGTTTCGCCGGTTCGCACGTCGAGATCGATGCCCTTGACCGCTTCGACCGTGCCGTCAGGCGTCGAGAAGTTCACCTTGAGGCCGCGAACGGCCAGGATGGTTTGCTTGGTATCTGCCATGTCAGCGATCCTTCGGGTCGAGCGCATCGCGCAGGCCGTCGCCAACGAAATTCAGCGAGAACAGCGTTAGGACGAAGAAGATGGCCGGGAAGATGAGCAGCCACGGCGCCGACTGGATGTTGTTTGCGCCTTCCGAGATCAGCGCACCCCAGCTCGTCAGCGGCGCCTGAACACCAAGGCCGAGGAAGGAGAGGAAGCTCTCGAGCAGAATCACCTTGGGCACGACGACGGTCACGAAAACGATGACCGGACCGATCGTGTTGGGGATGATGTGCCGGCGGATGATCTGCCAATCGGTCAGGCCGAGTGCCTGCGCGGCGCCGACGAACTCGCGCCGCTTGAGCGCAAGCGTCTGGCCGCGCACGATACGGGCCATGTCGAGCCATTCCACCGCCCCGATCACCAGGAAGATCAGGATGAACGAGCGACCGAAGAACACGACGAGAACGACGACGAGGAAGACGAAGGGCAGAGAATACATGATCTCCACCAGTCGCATCATGACGTTGTCGACGCGGCCGCCGATATAGCCCGATGTCGCGCCGTAGACGACGCCGATGCCGAGCGAAACGAGGCTCGCCAGCAGGCCGACGGCGATCGAGATCTGGCCACCGAGCATGACGCGGACCAGAAGATCGCGACCGTTGGAATCGGTGCCGAAGGGGAAGTATTCCCGGTCGACCTGACCGGTCACTTTCAGCGTGCGGCCGTCATCTTCCGTTGCCACCACCTGGGTGTCGCGGAACTCGTTGGCGCGATCGAAATAGCGCGTTGCGCGCGCATCGATCGGCTGTTCCGAGGTGATCGTCGCGGTGAAGGTCTCACCCTCGAGATTGAACTCCTTGAGCGTGACGCGGGCGCGGGTCGCGATGCCTTCCATCACCCCCTGCAACGTCGAAACGTCGGGCCGCGGCTCGAGGCTGGGGGCTTTCGTGACGTATGACGGAAACACCTGGTCATAGGTATGCGGCACAAACAGCGGACCTAAGAACGAGAACAGCGCGATCAGTGCCAGCATCACGCAACCGGCCATGGCGGCACGGTTGCGCTTGAAGCGCATAGCGGCGAGCTGGAAGAGGCTGCGCCCCTTGGTTTCCGGTGTCACCACCGGGGTCTGGACGATATCAGTCATGGCGAACCCTCGGATCGAGCAGGCCGTAGAGAATGTCGACCAGGAGATTGAAAACGATGACGAAGATTGCAACGAGAATGACCGTGCCCATCACCAGCGTATAGTCGCGGTTGATCGCGCCGAGGACGAAGTAACGGCCGACACCCGGAATGGTGAAGATCGTCTCGACGACAGCCGAACCGGTCAGCAGCGCCGCGGCACAGGGTGCGAGATAGGACACGACCGGCAGCATCGCGCCGCGCATCGCGTGGGTCACCACAACCGTTCGCGCAGGTAGGCCGTAGGCCCTGGCGGTTCGGATGTGGTCGGTGTGAAGCGCCTCGATCATCGATCCGCGTGTCAGGCGCGCGAAAACCGCAACCTGCGGCAGTGCCAGCGCAATCATCGGCAGGATCAGGGAGCGGAACGATCCATCACCCCAACCGCCGGAGGGAACCCACGAAAGGCCGACCGCGAATATCAACACGAGCACCGGACCGACAACGAAGTTCGGCACGGTGACGCCGATCGTCGAGACCGACATGATCGCAAAATCGAGAATGCTGTTCTGCCTGAGCGCGGCGATCGTGCCGGCAGTCACGCCGCCGATGAGAGCAAGCAACAGCGCGTAGAAGCCGAGCTCCATCGAATAGGGCAGACCCTTGCTGATCAATTCAGCGACATTGTTGTCTTTATAGACATAGCTCGGGCCGAAGTCGCCGGTCACAGCATTGCTGAGATAGTGCGTGTATTGGCGCCAAAGGGGCTGGTCGAGCTGATATGTCTTCATCAGGTTCGCCATCGTTTGTGGCGGAAGAGGACGCTCGAGGTTGAAGGGGCCACCAGGGGCGAACCGCATCAGGAAGAAGGATATGGTGACGACGATAAACAAGGTCGGCACCGCACTCGCCAATCGGCGAAGGATGAAGGAAATCATGGACGTGCTCCGGAGGCGACGCGCGGCCTGTTACCGCGCGTCGTCTCTGTTCGTTATTCGGCGATGCTCAGGAACTTGCTGAGGTGCTCGTTCGGAGCATTGTCCGCCCAGCCCTTGACGCGGCTGGCAACCAGCCACAGGTCGGCCTGGGTCAGAAGCGGAGCGATCGGCTGTTCCTTCATCAGCAGCGCTTCTGCTTCATGCATCAGCTTCGAGCGGGCTGCCGGATCCTGCTCGTCGTAGGACTTCTTCATCAGGCCGTCGAATTCAGCGTTTTCGAAGTGGCCGTAGTTGAAGGTCTTGTTGGAGCCGACGCTGAGTGCCAGGAAGTTCTCTGCGTCCGCGTAGTCCGCCTGCCAGCCGGCACGGGCAACGTTGAACTTGCCGCCTTCCTGCAGGTAGGCGTAGTGCGAGGACACGTCGAGGTTCACCAGCGACACCTTGGCGCCGAAGGTGTTCTTCCACATGTCGGCGACAGCGGTCGCAACACGCTCGTGGTTCGGGTTGGTGTTATAGCGCAACTCGATATCGAGCGGCTTGCCACCTTCGCCGTAGCCGGCTTCCTTCATCAGGGCGACGGCCTTGTCTTCACGGTCGAGCTGCGACAGCGTGCCGAACTCGGCCTTGGACGGCTCACCGTAGCTTTCGATGCCCGGGGGGACCATCGAATAGGCGGGGAGCTGCGAACCGGCATAGATTTCCTTGGCGAGGAAGTCGCGGTCGACGGCCATGGACAGAGCCTGGCGGACGCGCACGTCGCTATAGGGCTCCTGACGGGTGTCGAAGGCGTAATAATACGTCGCGAGCGACGGCGAAACATGGACCTGATCGCCGTAGGACGTGCGCAGACGCCCGATCTGATCAGCCGAGAAGTTGTAGACGAGATCCATTTCCTTGGCTTCGAAACGGCGAACCGAAGCGGCCTGGTCGTCGATCGGGTAGAAGATGACCTTGTCGAGCTTGACGTTGGCCGCATCCCAATAGTTGGCGTTCTTGACGACGGTCAGGCTGTCGTTCGGAACGTGGGCGGCGAGCGTGAACGCGCCGTTCGAAACCATGACACCCGGCTTGACGAAGTCAGCGCCGTTCTTTTCGACGCTTGCCTTGCTGACCGGAAGCGCGGTCTGGTGCGCCAGCAGTTCCAGGAAGAACGGGGTCGGGCGCTCAAGCGTGATTTCGAGCGTCTTTTCGTCGACAGCCTTCACGCCGAGCTGGTCGGTCGGCAGTTCACCCTTGTTGACCTTTTCGGCGTTCTTGATCGGGAAGAGAATGTTGGCATAGCCGGCCGCGGTCTTCGGATCTTCGACGCGGCGGATGGAGAAGACAAAGTCTTCTGCCGTTACCGGCGAACCGTCCGACCACTTTGCATCGGCGCGCAGCTTGAAGGTGTAGACCGTACCGTCGTCCGAGAGCTCCCACGTTTCAGCGACACCTGGGACGATCTTGGCAGCGGCGTCATAGATCGTCAGGCCCTCGTAGAGGTCCTTGAGGATGAACGCTTCGATGTTGATCGAGGTATGGGCCTGATCCAGGGTTTGCGGCTCACCCGCATTGCCGCGATGCAGGACAGCTTCGGCGAGCGCCGGGCTTGCTCCGATGAGCAGCGAACCGATCAGCGCGGCAGCGCTAAGGTTGAGTTTCAGTGATGCCATTTTGTTTCTCTCCTTCCCCTTGTTTTGGGTTTGTGATCGCAGGAGAGAAGTGCAAATCGTCCTCAAACGCAAGGCGGATTCTGCGGCTGTCTGCATCTTTATCTATAGGACAGAATTCCTTCTATCCTATAGGTTGTATTTCGTTTGCGATTCTTTTCGTCGCCTTTGCGACGGACGTGTGACGGAAGCAGGGCAATTTCGGGAAATCTCCTGCAACGTTTTAGGTCGGCAATTTTTGTCGACAAAACACGGCCGCAGGCACCGTCGAATCATCGACCGTGCAAACTTTGTGAATTTTACCGGCAGTTTACGTAATGTGCGCAAAGAATGGCGCCGTTCGCCGCAATCTTCTTGCGAACCCCTCACTTCATGTAGACAGACTGTTTCCACCGCGCACTCGACCGGTATGGTGTGCAGTACGAAATAGACACGCACAGGTCGCAAATGCGACTCTTGCCCTCCTCCCCTCAAAGGCACCACCAGAAAGTGAAACCAGTTCACCGGAAAGGTGTTGCATCCAGTCCACAGTAAAATCGATTGAAGCGCGTTTCGACCTCTGGCAACCTGCCTTTTGCCCGGTTGTCAAACCACTTCGATGAACTATTGTGCGCCTGACTTCGGTGGGCGCGACCAATTCGCGCGCGCTGTCACGCCGCACGGAAATTCCGGCCATCGCTTGCCTGCGATGATGTTCATGCGGCGCTTCAAGCCGGATTGTTTTTGTGGCGCACCGGGAAGGCTGCGCCGAGCACCAAGGGAGAATACCGAATGGCATTGATCACATTGCGGCAACTGCTCGACCATGCGGCGGAGAACGATTACGCGCTGCCGGCGTTCAATGTGAACAATCTCGAATACATTCAGGCCGTTATGCGCGCCGCCGATGCCACCGACAGTCCGGTGATCCTTCAGGCAAGCCGCGGCGCCCGTTCCTATGCGGGTGATGCGTTCCTGCGCCACCTGATCCTGGGTGCTGCCGAGGAATACCCGCATATCCCCGTCTGTCTGCACCTCGACCACGGCGACCAGCCGTCGACCTGCATCTCGGCCATCACCAACGGCTTCACCTCCGTCATGATGGACGGCTCGCTGGAGAAGGACGGCAAGACCGTCGCCAGCTATGAATACAATGTCGCCGTCACCGCAGAGGTCGTGAACATCGCGCATGCGGCCGGCGTTTCGGTCGAAGGCGAACTCGGCTGCCTCGGCAACCTCGAGACCGGCGCCGGAGACAAGGAAGACGGCCACGGCTTCGAAGGCAAGCTGTCGCGCGAGGAACTGCTGACCGATCCGGACCAGGCGCTCGATTTCGTCACCAAGACCGGCGTCGATGCACTGGCCGTCGCGATCGGCACCAGCCACGGCGCCTACAAGTTCACCCGCGAGCCCGATGGCGACATCCTGTCGATCGAGACGATCGCCAAGATCAACAAGAAGCTGCCGAATACGCATCTGGTCATGCATGGCTCGTCGTCGGTGCCGAAGGATCTTCAGGATCTCTTCAACACCTATGGCGGCAAGATGAAGCCGACCTGGGGTGTTCCGGTCTCGGAAATCCAGAAGGCGATCCCGCTTGGCGTGCGCAAGGTCAACATCGACACCGACCTGCGCCTCGCCATGACCGGCACGATCCGCAAGAACTTCGCCGAGAACCCGGAGAATTTCGACCCGCGCAACTACCTGAAGCCGGCAACCGCGCTGATGACCGAGGTCTGCAAGGAGCGCTTCGAAGCCTTCCGCACCGCCGGCAAGGCCTCCAAGATCCGCACGCTGCGCCTGCCGGAAATGGCAAAGCGCTACGCGGCAGCCTGATCCCGAGGACCCGCACGCTTTCCGCTTACATTATTGAAGCGGGCGGCCTTCCTATGAGAAACAAACCGGCGCGCGGCCCGTGATCATACGGCCGCGCGCCGATTTCGTTTCGATCATCGAAGGCTGGGAGCGGCCAAGCGAGCCGGAGACAACGCGGACAAGGCCCCTCTCAAGCCCGACGCTTTTCCACGGTTTCGTGCTCATAAAGCTGATCCATGCTCAAGGCGGCCACGTCGGCAAAAGCTGTCTGACCTTTCACTTGGCCGCCGCCGAGAATGACGACCTCATCGCAGAACGAGATCGTGCTGCGGTGATGGCTGATGACGATGGTCGTGCGGCGTCCCGCTCTCGATTTCAGCGTCTCGACGATGGCCGCTTCCGATAGCCCGTCGACCGCGTTGGTGGCTTCGTCAAGGATCAGGATATCCGGATCACGCACCAGCGCCCTGGCGAGCGCGACCCGCTGCCGCTGCCCCGCCGAAAGGCTGGCACCTCGATAGCCGACGACGGTTTGATAGCCCTGCGGCAAGCCTTCGATGAAGCCATGCGCTTCGGCCATCCTGGCCGCATGCTCCACTTCGGCTGCGGTAGTCGCCTCCCGGCCATAGGTGATGTTCTCCAGGATCGTTCCATCAACCAGTTCCAGGTCCTGGCTCGCGAGCGCGATCCGGCTTCGCCATTGCACCGGGTCGATCCGGTTCAGCGGGACATCGTCGACGAGAATGTTTCCCTCATCCGGCTCGACGAAGCGGCATAGCAGATTGACGATCGTCGTCTTGCCGGCACCGGACCGGCCAATAAGCGCCGTCGAACGCCCGCCTCGGATTTCGAACGCCGCCGACTGCAGCACGACGTCTCGGGAATCCGAGCTCGGATAGCGGAAAGTGACGTCATCAAATCTCAGCCGCTGCCGCAACCCGCTGAAAGGCTCCCTCCCCTCCGGCGGCCGCGGCTTGCCGGACGAGTCCAACAACCAATGCACCTCCTCCAGCGAGCCGCTCCAGCCCTGGATCTGGCTCCAGGACAATTGCAAGGCACGCACATGCGGCTGCAAACGATAGAGCAGAACCACGAAGGCAACGATCACAGGAAAACTGATGCCGGCAGACCAGGCACTGACGACCACTCCAAGGAAGAGAGCGGAGTGGAGCGTCTCGGTCAGCGGTGGCAGCATGCCCTGGCGGGCCTGTAGTGCGAAGGCGGCGCGCCTGACCGAATCCGACGCCCCATCGAACGCGGCCTTCTCCCGCGCCTCCTGCCCGAATATCCGGATCAGGCGGCCGGCGTGGACCAGGTGGAGCATGCGTGCCGCCAGCTCGCCGTTGAAGGAGGTGACATCGCGGCTCGGCCCCGTGAGGGTTGCGGACAGGACGTAGTGTACGAGCTGCACGAGAACGAGGCCGAGCGCCACGAACAACGTCATCTGCCAGGACAAAAGCAGGAGGAACGCGAGCAGGATGACGGCGGCCGCGCCATTTACAAGGGCCGCAAGTACGGTTTGTATCGCGTCGGATGCTCGCCAGGACTCGTTCGAAATGATGTTGAGCAAGCGCCCGGGATTCTCCTTCATGAAGAACGGGTAGCCGATGCGCAGCAGCTGACCCGACAGTGCGCTTCGGATCGCGTGGCCAGCCTTGCCGTAGATGAAGGTTGCAAGCACCGTGTTGGCAAAAGCCAGGACGTTCTTGAGACAGATCAGCCCAAAGGCAGCAGCGGCAATGACGATCAGCCTTTCGCGATCGTCCAGTCCCGATCCCACCTGCTGGAAAAGAGAGGAGACGCCGCTCAGTGCCGCCGGATCCTGGTCGCCCGCAATGATGCCCAGCATGGGAATGATGAGGCCGATACCGACGCCCTCCAGTGCCGCGCTGCAGAGGCCGAGGACCACCACGACCGGTAGCAGACGCATCTGGCCACCCAGTGCATTGCGCAACAGCTGCAGGCTCGGCAAGAGAATTCTGAACATCGCGGCCGTCCTCAGCGCTGGAGTTGCTCTCGGGCCCGTTGTTCGACCGGGCCCGTTGTCCGCTCGGCGACGGACAGGCTCATGAACTTGAGAGCGCCGAGCAGGTTCATGAAAACGATTGGCCAATGCGACAGGTGCAGGACGGGGTCGAACCGGGGGCCGCCGAAGACTTCCCTGATCGCCGACCGGACGGTCCAACAGAAATGCCGCAGCAACCACGGTGTCGTGCGGATATGCTTCATGCAAAGCGCGCCGTTGCCGAAACTGTAGTTGCGGTGAAGCCTCTCGATTGCCAGGCGGGTACGTCGGCCGTGGTGGTGGAAGACGAGCATGTCGGGGACGTATTCGATCGGGATACCGAGCCTGTAGGCGCGCAGCAGATAGTCGGTGTCTTCGGCCGACTGCAGGGAGGTGCCGGCGCCGAAGCGTTCGTCGAAGGCCCCGACACGCAGCGCGACCTCGCGATGCATCGTCATGTTGCAGCCCAAGACGAAGCCACCCGGATGAACGTCACACGTCAACCGCTCACGCGCGTTCGATCGTTTGATCGTGAAGGGCAGGTCTCTGGCATCTCCGAGTTCCACGCGGCCGCCGCGAATGATTCCGCTTTCGCCGTTTGCGTAGTGGCGCTCCAGGTCAGCCAGATAGTTCGTGTCGATTTCACAATCGTCGTCGATGAAAACCAGAATGCCGCCACGGGCGCGTGCCATGGCCGTGTTGCGCGCGGCAGCGAGGCCCGGTCGGGTATCGATGAGGTGCGTGATTGCCAGCGGGGAAGCGGAAACCATCCGGGCAATGCGCTCAGGCGTGTCATCGGTCGAACCGTTGTCAACAACGATCAACTCGCACCGGCCGGCAGCATGGGCGCCACAAACTGTCTCGATCGATCGGATGCAGGTCTCGAGCGCCGCCGCACGATTGCGGGTGCAGACGATAAAGCTTGCGAAAAGCGCGTTGCGTGCGGGGGGCGACGACGGCCGTGGCGTCTCCACCATGTCGCTGCGTTCCGCCGCTGTCCACTTCAGGCCCTCGACGGTCATGCTAGCGCATCCCCTGCTGCGGAAGGACGCTCGTCGCAGGCACGGATTGCAGATACCGCGACACGGCATCCAACCGGCTTGAAGCAGCCAACGTCATGCGGCTGCACCATGGCACTCGAGCGCCGGCGATTAGGCCATATCGTTCCCGGCGACGGATGAGCCCCCATTTTCTCGTCTGCGACAAGAACTCGTGGGTGAGTTCCGGCCGCCGCTCGTCGCTGACGAGCTGATAGAGAAAATAGAAGAAATTCAGCGCGCCCGCCTCGTATCCGGCGCGGGTCTCCGCAGGAAGCGCCGAGACCCTGGCCTCAAGCGAGAGAATACACGCAGCGGCTCGCCCTATCGTTTCGGACGTCACTGCGAGGCCGATATCATTCAAGGCAGAGGGACCGTCGCAAAGCTCTTCGCGTTCGAGATTTTCGGCGACGATCTGCAAATGCGTGCGGCGCATCTGGCGCTTATGCGTGTTCGTAACGCTGTTGCCGTGAATGCGGTAAGCGATCAGCGCCTCGTCGATCATTACGGCCGGAAAACGCTCGGCAACCCTTCGGAAGAGATCGAAATCCTCCGCATGCACGTAATGCGCATCATAGGTCAGCATATCCTGCGGGATGACGCGCCTGTTGAAGACGACGGTCGAGTGGATGAAGATCGTGAAGAACTTCGACAGCGCCCGCAGGCTCGCCGGCTGATAGATCGGGTTGGGCGTGCCGCGGATGATACGGTCGCCAAGGAGCGTGTCGATACCCGAGCCGCACAGAGCAAGCTCCGGCTGCCGCTGGAACAGCGACACCTGGCGTGACAGTCGCGAGGGATAGGAAATATCGTCCGCGTCCATTCTGGCAATGAGGTCGCCTTTCGCCAGCGTGAGGCCTTCGTTCAAGGTCGCGATCAGACCGCGATTTTCGCGCGAGACGATGGTGATGCGGTCGTCCGCCTGCTGATAGCGTCGCATGATTTCCAGCGAACGATCGCGCGAACCGTCGTCGATAGCGATGATCTCCAGCCGTCGATAATCCTGCTTCAGAATGCTCTCAAGCGCCGCAGCCAGATAGGGCTCGGCGTTGTAGACGGGCAGCAGGACGGAAACCAATGGAACGGTCATGGGCATTCTCGAACGTTATTGCAGATCTGACGCATGAAGCGCATTTTCCCGGCCAGCGGCGTCCGTGCGATAGGTCGGCTGCGGCCGCTCACCCTTTTTCCCCTGCAGCCAGTCAACAGAGCTTCCGGCATTTGGGGCCGATCTACCCCGCCGGTCGCCCGCGCGAAGGTAGGGGAAGTGCCGTTTCAGGGCGTTGAGCGGTTTCTCGAAGGCGAGCCAGGAGACGGCCGCGACGACCAAAGTGGCGGAACCGGCAACGAGCAAACGCCCGAAGCCCTGTTCGGAAACATTGACCGGTATCCACGCCTGCGCCTTGACGACCAGCGCCAGTACGACCGGATGAAACAGGTAGACGCCATAACTGACGCACCCGAGCGCCGTCAGCGGCGGGAGTTCGAGCAGCCTGCCGAAATCGTTGCGGAACCCGGCGGAGGCGCTGCCCACCAACATTGCAAGCGGAACCAGGGGCGAAACTTCAAGGCCGATCCACACCAGCCAATCGGGCACCGGCCCCATTGCAGTCGAGCGCGCCCAAAGGAGGACGAGCGACAGGATGGAAAGCGGCAGCCAGCTGGCCGCCATCCATCGCGGCAAGGCTGTGACATGCGATCGGTGGACGGCCAGGAGGGCACCCGCCGCCAGCGCATCCATCGAGGCCGGCGGCAGCAGGTCGCGCGCGAGCGAGGGGTCGCCTGTCAGCGGCCAATAGAAGCGGTAGGCCAGCGAACAGGCAATCACACCGACACAAAGCCGCCCGAGCAGACGGCGCGGCGTCAGCAGAACGAGAAGCGGCCAGACGATATAGAACTGCTCTTCTATGCTGAGACTCCAGGTGTGGCAGAGCACCCACGGTGTCCACGCGTCCTTGACCGCGTACCAGAAGTTCGAGAGGTAAAGCGCGTGCCAGACCCAGCCTTCCCTAGCGCCTTCCAGGTTGAACAGCCACAGGACGCCCAGCATGCCGAAATAGGGTGGGAAGATACGCAAGGCACGGCGCGCGTAGAAGGATCTGAGAGCCGTCGCCGGTTCGAACTGAGCGGCGGAACGGGCGTCAAGCAATAGCCGCGTGATCAGAAAGCCGCTGAGAATGAAGAACAGCCGCACACCGATGTGTCCCCAATGGGAATCGTCCGCGGCAAAAAAATGCGCGTACAAAACCATGGAAACGGCAGCGGCCCGCAACCCGTCCAACTGACGGTCGCGCGTATTCAACATTGAACATCCCCTCGGAGTTCCGACCCTTGCGGGCCCTGTTCCTTGTGGAGCCAACTCTCTGGTCAGCTACGATTTTTGCCGCGAGGTTGCCATTTGCTTCAAGAGAAGCGTGAAAGGTCTGATCGGTCGCACGACGCATTGAAGGCGGCCCCTAAAACTCTAGGGTCGAATAGGGCCAAACTTTGACCGCTGGGATGGCGGCAGCGCGCCGAGTTCGCCTGCGGGCGGTCGACCGTGACGACCAAGGCGCCGGTCACCGCCGCCCGGCCGAGGCCGCAAGCTCTTGTATTGTTTCAGAAACGAAAGCGCATCAAGTCGGCCGGGGGCTTAGAATGTCGGTGGCGTATTGACCCAAAGAAGGACGGTTTCACCGTCGTGCCGGTTCGTCCAGGCGTGGCGCCTCTTGCTCTCGAAATAGAGCGAGTCGCCGACGCCGAGGTCGTAGAACTGGTCGCTGTCGAGGATGAACTCGACCCGGCCCGAGAGAACATAGACGAACTCCTCGCCCTCATGCCGGTAGGCGCCCTCGCTGGAAGCCCCCGGTTCCAGCACGAAGCGGTGGCAATCCATCTGGTTGCGGCCGTCGGCCAGCAACTGCACGGTGACGCCGGGCGTCGTGCGCGGCCAGGTCCGCCATTCGCCGGCTCGCACCACGGCCCGCGCATCCGCTTCCTCCTCGCCGGAGAGGCTGGAAACGGTGGTTCCGAAGTATTCCGCGATGTTGTGCAGGACGGCCACCGAGACACCCTGCGAGGTGCGTTCCAGCGTCGAGAGCACCGATGCGGCGATGCCAATGTCGCCGGCAACCTGCTCGAGCGTCTTTCCTGCCGCGTGCCGGAGGCTCCTGAGTTTGCGCCCGACCTGGTTATCGCCGCCCTCGCCCGCGCTCGAAACAGCGTCGTCCCCGGCACCTTCCGCTTCCAGCGCCTCGCGGATCGCGGCCGGGTTCAGCCCGCGTTCGACGCGGAACCAGGCGATGCGCTTCAGCCGGGCAAGATCGCCCTCCGTATATTGCCGATGTCCCGTCGGCGAGCGCTCGGGCACGACCAACCCTTGCGTCTCCCATAACCTCAGAGTCGAAGCGGAGACCCCCGCCAGACGCGCCGCCTCGGCAACCTTGTAGCGCACAGCGCCCATTCCAACTTCCCTTTACCGCCCGCCGGCACCGCACGAATCCGTGCAGTTCCGACGTGTCCGCAATCTTACCCGTCACGATTGAGATCTGACAAGGACGCCGCATCAGCGCCCGTGTTGTCTCGATCACCAAATTTGATTTGCAATCGACTGTGAAAGGTGTACCACTTCCAGAATAAACTTGCAGAAAAAATGCAATATATTAACTCCAGACGTGACAGGAACGCGCCATGACCAGCCTCACCGACCGCAAGAACGCCGCCATCTCCCGCGGCGTCGGCATGACCACCCAGATCTACGCCGATCGCGCGGAAAACTCGGAGATCTGGGACAAGGAAGGCAATCGCTACATCGACTTCGCCTCCGGCATTGCGGTCGTCAACACGGGCCATCGTCACCCCAAGGTCATTGAGGCGGTCAAGGCGCAGATCGATCGCTTCACGCATACCTGCCATCAGGTCGTGCCTTACGAATCCTACGTGCACCTCGCCGAGCGCCTGAACGCGCTGACGCCCGGGGACTTTGCCAAGAAGACGATCTTCGTCACCACCGGCGCCGAAGCTGTCGAAAACGCCGTCAAGATCGCGCGTGCCTCGACCGGCCGCCAGGCGGTCATCGCCTTTTCCGGCGGCTTCCATGGCCGCACCTTCATGGGCATGGCACTGACCGGCAAGGTCGTTCCCTATAAGGTCGGCTTCGGCGCGATGCCGGGCGACGTCTTCCACGCCCCCTTCCCGATCGAACTGCACGGCATTACTACCGAACAGTCGCTCGCAGCACTCAAGAAGCTCTTTGCCGCCGATGTCGATCCGGGCCGTGTCGCCGCGATCATCCTGGAGCCGGTGCAGGGCGAAGGTGGTTTCTACCCCGCGCCCGCCGCTTTCATGAAGGCGCTGCGCGAAATCTGCGACCAGCATGGCATCCTTCTGATCGCCGACGAGGTCCAGACCGGCTTTGCCCGCACCGGCAAGATGTTCGCCATGGACCATCACGACGTTGCGCCTGACCTCATCACCATGGCCAAGAGCCTTGCCGGCGGCTTCCCGCTCGCCGCCGTCACCGGCCGCGCCGAAGTCATGGATGCGCCGGCCCCCGGCGGCCTTGGCGGCACCTATGGCGGCAACCCGCTCGGCATCGCCGCCGCCCATGCGGTGCTCGATGTCATCGCCGAAGAGAAGCTGTGCGAACGCGCCGAGCAGCTCGGCGGCCGGCTCAAGCAGCGCCTTGCCGCCATCCGCGAACAGGCACCCGAGATCGCCGACATCCGCGGCCCCGGCTTCATGAATGCCGTCGAGTTCAACGACGTGAAGACCAACCTGCCGAGCGCCGACTTCGCCAACAATGTTCGCCTGATCGCGCTGGAAAAGGGACTGATCCTCTTGACCTGCGGCGTGCATGGCAACGTCATTCGCTTCCTTGCGCCGATCACCATCCAGGACGAAGTCTTCGCCGAAGCGCTCGACATTCTCGAAGCGTCGATCCTCGCGGCGCGTGGTTGACGCCCGACCAGGCGACCGCTAACGCGGTTGCCCGGTGCATAATTCCTCAAATCGGGATCGACTTGAGGACAAAATTATGCAGCAATTCGAAGTGCTACAGCGACTTAGCGCGTCGATTCAAACGCGTGAAGCTCGGGTGCCGACGTCGTTCGGCACCCGCAAAAACAAGCAAAAGCGGGTCTGCCGCCCCCCGGCGGACCATCGCCGGAGGATGCCCGCCAATGACCTTGACCCCCGCTTTGACCAAGCACCTGCGCGCCGCCGAGCTATTCGCGCCGCTACACACCATTGCACATGCCGCCGCAGGCTGGACCGGCGCAACCTTCGACGTCTTCAACCCCTCGACCGGTGAGCTGCTGGCGGCCCTTCCAGACATGGGGATCGAAGAGGCGCATGGGGCGATCGAAGCCGCTGCAAAGGCGCAGGTTCTCTGGGCGGCAAAACCCGCCAAGGACAGAAGCGCGGTACTCCGGCGCTGGCATGACCTGATCGTGCAACATGCCGACGATCTCGCGGCGATCCTGACCGCCGAAATGGGCAAGCCGATCGCGGAATCGAAAGGCGAAGTGCTGCACGCCGCGGCTTACATCGAATGGTACGCGGAAGAGGCGAAGCGCATCTATGGCGAGACCTTCCCGGCACCGGCAAACGACCGCCGCATGCTTGTCATCAAGCAACCGGTTGGCGTCGTCGGCACCATCACGCCGTGGAACTTCCCGGCATCGATGGTCGCCCGCAAAATCTCGCCGGCCCTTGCCGCCGGATGCACCATCGTATTGAAGCCCGCCGAGCAGACCCCGCTCGTTGCCGGCGCAATGTTCGTGCTCGCCGAAAAGGCCGGTTTCCCCACGGGCGTCGTCAACCTGCTCTATGCCTCGGAGGGTGCCGCGATCGGCCGCGAGCTTTGCAGCAACCCGAAGGTGCGCAAGATCAGCTTCACAGGCTCGACCGAAGTCGGGCGGCTTTTGATGCGGCAATGCTCCGACCAGATCAAGAAGGTCAGCCTGGAGCTTGGCGGCAACGCCCCTTTCATCGTCTTCGACGACGCGGACATCGACGAGGCTGTGGACGGCGCCATCCAGGCAAAATTCCGCAATGCCGGCCAGACCTGCGTCTCGGCCAACCGCATCTATGTGCAGTCGGGCGTCCATGACGCCTTTGCCGAGAGGTTCGTCAGCCGAGTTGCCGAGCTCACCGTCGGCGACGGCTTCACCCCAGGCATCACCATCGGCCCGATGATCGACAAGCACGCGATCGAGAAGATCGAGGCCCATGTTACCGACGCGGTCTCCAAGGGTGCCAGGGTGCGCGCCGGTGGCCACAGGATCGGCGCGTCAGGCACCTTCTTCGAGCCGACGGTCCTGACCGGCATCTCGACCGACATGCGGGTCGCGCAGGAAGAAACCTTCGGCCCGATCGCGCCCATCATCCGCTTCGAGACGGCCGAGCAGGTGATCGCCGAAGCCAACGACACGATCTATGGGCTTGCCGCCTATTTCTACGCCGAGAACCTGAAGCGCGTCTGGCATGTGGCCGAGGCGTTGGAGTACGGCATGGTCGGCATCAACACCGGCCGCATGTCGTCGGAAGCCGCTCCCTTCGGCGGTATCAAGCAATCGGGCATCGGCCGCGAAGGCTCCCGCCACGGGCTCGAAGACTACCTGGAAATGAAGTACCTCTGCATGGGCAACATCTGACCCATGCAGGCACCGGCCGGCCAGCCAGCAGCTAGTCGATGATGTGGTAGCCACCGTCGACATAGAGCACCTGCCCCGTTATCAGCCGGGCGGCGTCATGCGCCAGAAAGGCCGTCGCAACGCCGACATCGTCGATATCGACGAGTTCGCGCGACGGCGACTTGACCTTCGTCTTTTCGAGCAGCGCGTCGAATTCCGGGATACCGGAAGCGGCGCGCGTCGCAAGCGCTCCGGGCGAGATCGCGTGGACGCGGATGCCCTTGGGGCCGAGTTCGGCTGCCAGATAGCGGACCGCACTTTCAAGCGCCGCCTTGGCAACACCCATGATGTTATAGTTTTCCACCACCACCTGTGAGCCGTGATAGGTCATGGTGAAAAGCGTGCCGCCATTCTTCATCAGCGGCTCGGCGAGATGCGCCATGCGGATGAAGGACCAGCAGGAAATGTCCATGGTCTTGAGGAACCCTTCGCGGGGCACGTCAACCACGCGGCCGCCGAGCGTATCCTTCGGCGAAAAGGCGATCGAGTGCACGAGGAAATCAAGCTCCCCCCAGGTCTTGTCGATCTCCTCGAACACGGCTTCCATCTGGCCCGGAACGGCCACGTCGAGCGGCAGGAACAGCGGCGCTTCGATTTCACGCGCTAACGGTTCCACATAGGGCCTTGCCTTGTCGTTCAGATAGGTGACGGCCACTTCCGCCCCGAAGGCGCGAAAGGCGCGGGCGCAGCCCCAGGCGATCGACCGATCGTTGGCAATGCCGACGATCAGACCTTTGCGGCCATCCAGAAGTTTGGCCTTGGCGACAGGAATGGACATGGATTGTCTCCGATGGATCAGGCTGCACGAGTTCGAAGTAGCGCCAGTGTGTGGCGCGCGATCATCAATTCCTCGTCGGTTGGAATGACGTAGAGCGCGACGCGGCTTGAAGGCGTGGAGATCAGCGTGGCACCCGCCGCGTTCGCGGCCGGATCGAGTTCGGCTCCGAGCCAGGCGAGGTTCTCCGCGATGCGGGCGCGGATCTGAGCGGAGTTCTCGCCGACGCCCGCCGTGAAGACGAAAGCGTCGATGCCGCCGAGCGCGGCCGCGAGCATCCCGGCATTGAGCCCGCTGCGATAGAGGAAGTGATCAATGGCGAGTTTGGCATGCGGGTCCTCGCTTGCGAGAAGATCGCGCATATCGTTCGACACACCGGAGAGCCCCTTCAGACCTGCCTCATGATAGAGCAGATCCGAAACGGCCTGGGCACTCATGCCGCGCTGGAGGATCAGGTAAAGCACGACGCCCGGATCGAGCTGGCCAGGCCGCGTTCCCATCGGCAAGCCGTCGAGCGCGGTGAAGCCCATGGTGCTCTCGATGCTGTGGCCGTTGTAGAGGGCACACATCGAGGCGCCACTGCCAAGATGCGCAACGATGACGCGGCCAAGTGCCACCTCCGGCGCCACGTCCCGCAGGCGCTCCGAGATGTATTCGTAGGAGAGGCCGTGAAAGCCATAGCGCCGAACGCCTTCGTCATAGAAGCTACGCGGCATGGCGTAGCAGTTCACTTCTTCCGGGTGGCCGTGATGGAAGGCGGTATCGAAACAGGCGACCTGCGGCACATCCGGATTGATCGCCATGGCCTGACGGATCGGCGCGAGGTTGTTGGGCTGGTGCAGCGGCGCGAGATCCTGATAGCTCGCCAGACGATCCAGCGCTGTCGCATCGATGAGCACCGGCTCGGCATAGTCGGGCCCGCCATGTACCACCCGGTGACCGACCGCACGCAAGGTGAAGCCCTGAAGCGTCAACAGCCAGTCCCGCGCCGCGGCGATCGCCGCCGGCAGGTCGCCGACGACGTCGGCTTCATAGTTGCGATCGACCAGCACGGTTCCGTCGGCCGCTTTCGCCTGCAGGCGCGGTCGCGTACCGATGCCGCCGATCTGCCCCTTCACCCGGCGTTCGAGACCGGCATCCGTGATCCCGAAAACCTGAAACTTCAGGCTGGACGATCCTGCATTGACGACGAGAAGCGCATCCATGGCTACACCGCCGCAACTTGGGCGGCGCGTCGCCTTGCCGCATAGAGCGAAGCCACGGCACAGGAAGCAAGGCGCGTGCGCACGGAGTCCGCCCGCGAGGTCAGCACGATCGGCACGCGGGCGCCAAGGACGATGCCGGCGGCGTCGGCATGGGACAGGAAGGTGAGATTCTTCGCCAGCATATTGCCGGCCTCAAGATCGGGCACCACCAGGATCTGCGCCCGGCCAGCAACCGGGGACTTGATGCCCTTGATATGTGCTGCCTCCGGGTCGATCGCATTGTCGAAGGCAAGTGGGCCCTCGAGCAGGCCGCCGGTGATCTGGCCGCGCTCCGCCATTTTACACAGCGCCGCCGCCTCGATCGTCGACGGTATCTTCGTCGTCACGGTCTCGACAGCCGAAAGAATGGCGACGCGCGGCTCGCCAAGACCGATCGTAACCCAGAGGTCGATGGCGTTCTGCACGATGTCGCGCTTGGCCTCGAGGTCCGGGAAGATGTTGATGGCGGCATCGGTGATGAACAGCGTCTCGGCATGGCCCGGCACATCCATGATGAAGACATGGCTGATCCGCCGATCGGTCCGAAGACCCGTTGCGGAGGCAGCAACCTCGCGCATCAGCTCGTCCGTATGCAGGCTGCCCTTCATCAGAAGCTCGCCGCGGCCCTCGCGGATCATCGCCACCGCTTTCGCCGCCGCCGCATGGCTGTGCGGCACGTCGACGATCTCTGAGTTGCCGAGGTCGAGCCGGTGTTCGGCAGCGATGCTGCGGATCTTCGCTTCCGGGCCGACGAGCACGGGCTTGATCAGTCCCGTCTCGGCCGCCTCAAGTGCGCCACGCAGCGAGGTTTCGTCGCAAGGGTGCGCGACGATGGTGACCGCCGGCGTTTCGTCTCGCGCGGTGGCAATCAGCAGATCGTATTTGGACTGCTCAAGCGGCAGTGCGGTTTCCTCGGACATGTCGAAGCTCCTTCTCGATCAGGATGCGGCACGATTGCGGACGACCTTGCCGGCGTTGATCGCCACCGGCGGCTCGCTGTCCAACCCGAACAGCGCCGCCACCCGTTGCAGCCGCTCGGCCGCAAGACCTGTCAGCACACCGGAGGCCTCGAGGACCTCGCGAAGAGCGGTGAAGGCCGCGCGACGCTCCTCGATCGCT
This sequence comes from Ensifer sp. 22521, assembly GCF_052044795.1. Classification (NCBI taxonomy): domain Bacteria; kingdom Pseudomonadati; phylum Pseudomonadota; class Alphaproteobacteria; order Hyphomicrobiales; family Rhizobiaceae; genus Ensifer; species Ensifer sp. 22521. Next base: position 334,394 of record NZ_JBQENM010000004.1, on the reverse strand, counting down.
TCCGGCAACAGCTTCGGAAGCGCCGCCAGGGCAGCGTCCTCGTCGATCAGCAACATGAAGTACTGCTCGCGCATTACCGCCTTGAAATCGGCTAGTGTCAGTTGCTTCGCCGAGGGATGGGCACGCCGAAGCCTGCGAACTGCCTCGAGCCCGCGCTCGTCGGCGCCGCCACGCGCCATGCCGACGAAAATCAACGACCGCGCAAGGCCTTCACACGTAGCGCCTTCTGCAAATCTCGTCCTGAGCTCGGCAATCCGCGCCTCGACGAGCGCTTGATGAAGCAGGCTCTTCTCAGCCTTGCGCGGCGGCTGGTCCGAATTCGTGTCGATGCCGAGTGCGGCCTGGAGTGTCGGAGCGCCGTAGATGGCGTGAAAGCTCTGTTCCGATAGATACTCGGCCGTCCGCCGCCAGGTGTCGAGGCCGTCCACGATCTGCTGCGACAGGGCCTCCTGCCAGGCGATGAACGGGTTGCTTGCATCCGCAGGCTCGCGGTTCTCGCGCACATGGTCCGCAAGCGCCGACATCCAGGGCATGAAGGGGTTGTCCTGCCCGAACAGTGCGTATTGCAGCCGCAGCGGATGCATGTTCCGCATCGCCTCCGCCACGGGCGGCGTTGCCGCCGCCTTGACCAGCGGCTGCAGATAGGTGCGATAGAGCGCCAGGTTGACTTCCGAAAGCTTCGCCGCGGCGGCGAAGCGACGTTCGTCCTCGATATCGTTGCCACCGAGCGCGCGGATATCATCGAGCGTTCGCGCCTCGCAGCGCATCAGCCATTCGCCGGACACAAGGTGCCTGCCCTCAGCCACATTGGCTGCCGGCGTCAGCACCGCTTCGTAGAGTCCTGGCGGCAGCACATCGATCAACTCGATGTTGGATGCGAATTCGTCATGCTCCTTCCGCGCGACCCCGGCGGACACAAAGATGCCGAGATGCCCGACAGTCTCGTGAACGGTATAGACGATTGTCTGGCCGTAGGCGCGAATCTCGTCGACGCTGTCGTAGAGATCGAGGATCCAGTCGAGCGCTTGCTGCGGCGGGGTGATGTTGTCGCCCTTCGAGCAGAAGACGACGATCGGCGAGCGGATATTGCGAAGGTCGATCGCCGTTCCATCGGACGTCCGGATTTCGCCAGCGGCGAGCTTGTTGCCGACGAACAGCTCATCGACGATGAACTGCATTTCCTCGGCATTCAGCGTCACATGCCCGCCCCACCAGCGCTCGAAGCCGAGGTAGCGGGCGGCCTCCGTGTCGATCTTCGAATAGAGATTGTATTGTTTGGTCCAAAGCGTGTTGGCCGGGTTCTGGTTCTCGAAATTCTGAACCAGCCAGGCGCCGTCGAAGACGCCGGCGCCGAGATCGCCGGTCAGCGCCGCCAGCCAGCTACCGCCGAGGAGCCCGCCGGAATAGCGCATCGGGTTTTGCCCTTTGACGCCGGCCCAGTAGGAAAGCGGCGCACCGGCAATGATGATGGGGCCAAAGAGTTCCGGCCTGAGTGCAGCAACGATCATCACGGCCCAGCCCGCCTGGCAATTGCCGATCACGCAGGGCTTCCCGTCAGCATCCGGATGGCGAGCGATGACGGTTTCGAGGAACACGGCTTCTGCAAGAGCAATATCCTCAATCGTCTGCCCGGGAACCGGATCAGGAAGGAAGCCGATGAAATAGCAGGGATGGCCGGCCTTCATCGCCACGCCGATCTCGCTGTCTGCCTTGAAGCCGCCGATGCCGGGCCCGTGACCCGCACGGGGATCGACAACGACGAAGGGGCGCTTCGACGGGTCGGCCACGACACCTTCGGGAGGAACGATGCTCACCAGCGCATAGTTCACCGGCCGAGCGAGCGTGCGTCCGTCGCCGACAAGCCGAGCCTCGAACTCCAGCACGTTCGGAGCGGTCTGCGTCCGGTGCTCCTCATATTGCGCGCCGCGCTGCCGCATCACGTCGAGAAAAAGGACCGAGCGCTGCCAGGCATCGAGCGAATAGGAATAGGCATCGGCGAATGTCGGTATTGTCGGGATGGTGGAATGCTTGGGCATAGTGTCCACTCCTCGGTGCGATTGAAGGCCGGCCCCGCTGCTTGAAGCCAATAGAACAATGCAATTCGTCTCGCATTGACTTTAGTCAAAGAGACGGGTGGCAGAGCTGCGGTATGAACTCGACATAGGTGACCCAAGAACGTCTGCTCAGGTCGCAGGAGCATAACAGTGGAGTGTTACGGCGATTTGTCGGCATAGCGAACCGTCGCCTTGGACCCCGTGGAAGGAGCATACGTTGGCCAGTTTTCAGCGTTCCTTCGCAGTGCAGCATCATACAGAAATGGGTACCACGCAAGACGACCCTTGAAATTCTGGACGCAGCTTGCCAATTGGGGCGCAAAGCACAAGGAGTTGCCAAGGCGATGAGCGAAACCGAAATGTCCGTAGAGAAACATGTCTTCGAAGCCGATGTGGCGCGACTGCTCCATTTGATGGTGCATTCGGTCTATTCCGACAAGAACGTCTTCCTCCGCGAACTGATTTCGAACGCCGCGGACGCCTGCGAGAAGCTGCGCTACGAAGCGATCGCCTCGCCTGAGCTTCTTGCCGGAGACCCCACCCCGCGCATCACGCTGACGCTCGATGAGGAAAACAGCCGTCTCGTCGTCGACGACAACGGCATCGGCATGAGCCGTGATGAACTGGTCGAAGCGCTCGGCACGATTGCCCGCTCGGGCACGCGGGCCTTCATGGAGCGCATCGAGGCCGCGCAGGGCAAGGAAGGCGCACAGCTTATCGGTCAGTTCGGCGTCGGCTTCTATTCCGCCTTCATGGTCGCCGACAAGGTCGATGTCGTGTCGCGTCGCGCCGGTTCCGAACACGCCTGGCTGTGGTCCTCCGACGGCAAGGGCAGCTACACCGTTGCTGCCGCCGAACTTGCGGACGCTCCGGCGCGCGGTACGCGCATCACGCTCCATCTGATGGAGGATGCCAAGACCTACACGTCGCGCTGGACCGTCGAGCGCATCGTCAAGGATCAGTCCGGCCATGTGCCGGTGCCGATCTCGATCGTCGAGAAGCCCGGGGCCGAGCCGGTTTCCGTCGGCGACGGCACGGCCCTCTGGACCAAGCAGAAGAGCGAGATTTCCAAGGAAGACTACGCCGACTTCTACCGTGGCGTCGCCGGGCAGTATGACGATCCGGCCCTGACCGTCCATTTCCGCGCCGAAGGCCGTCACGAATATACCGCACTTGCCTTCGTGCCCGGCTCGAAGCCCTTCGACCTCTTCGACCCGGACCGCAAGGGCCGGATGAAGCTCTACGTCAAACGCGTCTTCATCACCGACGAGGCGGAATTGCTGCCGCGCTACCTGCGCTTCGTGCGCGGCCTCGTCGATACGTCCGACCTGCCCTTGAACGTCTCGCGTGAGATGATCCAGGAAAGCCCGCTGCTGGCAAGTATCCGCAAGGGCGTGACCAACCGCGTGCTGACGGCGATCGAGAAGCTGGCGGAAAACGAACCGGAGAGCTTCGCCAAGGTCTGGGAGAACTTCGGCAGCGTGCTGAAGGAAGGCATCTACGAGGACTACGAGCGCCGCGAACAACTGATCGCTCTGTCACGCTTCCGTACCACCACCTCGGATGAAGGCCAGCGCAGTCTCGCCGACTACGTCAAGGACATGAAGGAAGGCCAGTCGGCGATCTATTATCTGACGGGCGACAATCTCGGCCAGCTCAAGGCCTCGCCGCAGCTCGAAGGTTTCCGCGCCCGCGGCATCGAAGTGCTGCTCTTGACCGATCCGGTCGATAGCTTCTGGGTGACCTCGGCTCCGGACTTCGACGGCAAGCCGCTGAAGTCGATCACCCAAGGGGCGGCTGATCTCAGCAATATCGCCAAGTCTGAAGGCGACAAGGAAGAGCCGCCGAAGGCCAGCCAGCTGGTCATCGACTTCGTTGCCTTCGCCAAGGAGACCCTGGGCGCGGCGGTCTCCGATGTCCGCACGTCCGACCGCCTGACGGAAAGTGCCGTCTGCCTGGTCGCGCCGGAACACGGTCCCGATCGCCAGCTCGAAAAGATGCTGCAAGGCGCCGGCCGTCTTGACGATGCGGCCAAGCCGATCCTCGAAGTTAACCCGAACCACGCACTGATCGCCGCGATGGCCGCCAGCCCTGCCGGCGATACAGCTTTTCGAACGGATGCCGTACAACTCCTGCTCGACCAGGCGCGCGTGCTCGATGGCGACAAGCCGCAGGATCCGCGCGCTTTTGCCGAACGGCTGTCGCGCGTCTTCAACCGCGCACTCAAGGCCTAACGGAAAAACCCCGGAAATCTCCAGGATTTCCGGGGTTTTTGCTATTTTCTCAGGTGGTGTCTTAACAAGCGCCTTCGGGGCCTCACCTTGCGTTAGCCCGCCTTCGGGACCTGCATCCCGATCTCGGCGAGTACCTCGTCGGTGTGCTCTCCAAGCCGCGGTACGCCGCGGTCCAGCGCAAGCTCGCCCGCTGAAAAGCGGATCGGCGTCCGCACACCCGGCGAGGTACCGGCGGCAGCGCCCGAATGCGGCGTATCCACCCGCATCTTCCGATGCTCGATCTGCGGATCGGCAAAGACGTCGGCGACGGTGTTGATCGGCCCGCCGGGCACCCCGGCATCTTCCAGCAACGTCAACAGAGTGTCGCGCTCGATCTTCACGGTTTCGGCTGCCAGTTCGGGCGTCAGCGTGTCGCGGTTCTGCACGCGCAGCGCGTTGGTCAGATAACGTTCGTCGGTCGCCAGATCGGCGCGGTCGAGCAACGTGCAGAACTTCACGAACTGCCGATCGTTGCCGACCGCAACGATCAGGTGGCCGTCGGAGGTCGGGAAGACCTGATAGGGCGCTATGTTCGGGTGGGCATTGCCGAGCCGGCGCGGCGCCTTGCCGGAGACCAGGAAGTTCAGCGCCTGGTTGGCAAGAACGCCGGTCATGCAGTCGAGCAGCGCCATGTCGATCTGCTGTCCCTCGCCGGTGCGCTCGCGCTGGGCAAGCGCCGCCTGGACGGCAATTACACCGTAGAGACCGGTGAAGATATCGGCGAAGGCAACGCCGATCTTCTGCGGCTCGCGATCGGGCTCACCGGTCAGGTCCATGATGCCACTCATGCCTTGGACGATATAATCGTAGCCGGCGCGATGAGCATAGGGACCGTCCTGGCCGAAGCCCGTCACCGAGCAATAGATCAGCCGCGGATTGATCTTCTTCAGGCTCTCGTAGTCGAGACCATATTTGACGAGCCCTCCGACCTTGAAGTTTTCGAGGAGAACGTCCGACTGGGCGGCAAGGCGGCGCACGGCCTCCTGTCCCTCCTCCGTGGTGAAATCGAGCACCACGGAGCGCTTGCCGCGGTTGCAGGCGTGGAAGTAGGCGGCATCGAGCTTCTCGCCATCTTCGCCCGCGACGAAGGGCGGGCCCCAGGTGCGGGTGTCGTCGCCGGCCGGGCTTTCCACCTTGATGACGTCGGCACCAAGATCGGCCAGCGTCTGGCCGATCCAGGGGCCCGCGAGAATGCGGGCCAGTTCCAGGACACGAATGCCCTTCAGCGGCGCTTCCATGATCGTGCCGCTCAGAAGAAGGCCTGGAGGCCGGTCTGGGCGCGGCCGAGGATCAGCGCATGGACGTCATGCGTGCCCTCGTAGGTGTTGACGGTCTCGAGGTTCACCATGTGGCGCATGACCTGGTACTCCTCGGAGATGCCGTTGCCGCCGTGCATGTCGCGGGCCATGCGGGCGATATCGAGCGCCTTGCCGCAATTGTTGCGCTTGACGATGGAGATCATTTCCGGGGCCATGCGGCCCTCGTCCATCAGGCGGCCGACACGCAGCGAGCCCTGCAGGCCGAGCGTGATCTCCGTCTGCATGTCGGCAAGCTTCTTCTGGAAGAGCTGAGTCTGTGCCAGCGGACGGTTGAACTGCTTGCGGTCGAGGCCATACTGGCGCGCGGCATGCCAGCAGAATTCAGCGGCACCGAGCGCACCCCAGGAAATGCCGTAGCGGGCGCGGTTGAGGCAGCCAAACGGACCCTTGAGGCCTTCCACATTCGGCAGCAGCGCCTCTTCGCCGACCTCGACATTGTCCATGACGATTTCGCCGGTGATCGAGGCGCGCAGCGACAGCTTACCGGCGATCTTCGGAGCGGAAAGGCCCTTCATGCCCTTTTCGAGCACGAAGCCGCGGATAGCGCCGCCATGAGCTTCCGACTTCGCCCAGACGACGAAGACATCGGCGAGCGGCGCGTTGGAAATCCACATCTTCGAGCCGACAAGGCGGTAGCCGCTCTCGGTCTTGATGGCGCGGGTCTTCATACCGGCCGGATCGGAGCCGGCGTCCGGCTCGGTCAGGCCGAAGCAGCCGATCCACTCGCCGCTGATGAGCTTCGGGAGATACTTCTGCTTCTGCTCTTCAGAGCCATAGGCATAGATCGGATAGATCACCAGCGAAGACTGCACGCTCATCATCGAGCGGTAGCCGCTGTCGACGCGCTCGACTTCGCGCGCGACAAGGCCGTAGGCGACGTAAGAAGCGCCGACGCCGCCATAGGTATCCGAGACGGTCACGCCGAGCAGGCCGAGCTCGCCCATCTCGCGGAAGATCTCCGGATCGGTCGATTCTTCGCGATAGGCGTCGATGACGCGCGGCTGCAGCCGGTCTTGCGCATAGGCCCGCGCCGTGTCGCGGATCATACGTTCGTCCTCGGTCAACTGATCTTCGAGCAGGAACGGATCATCCCATTGAAATTGCGTCTTGCCGGCCATGTTTCTCTCCCATCGGATTATTCGGCTCATGTTATCGCAAGGGGTGCATGCCGTTTCAAACGAAATTGAGGCACCGCCTCATGCGTTCAGGGAATGGCCCCGTGTTGCAAAATCGCTGAAATATGACGACAAGAACTCAAGTCCTTCGGGCCACCACCGTGGAGCGAATGGCCAGTGCAACGCCAGAGATCAAAAGCAAGCCACGACCATGGCCAATGACCGCCTCGAACGCTTCGCCCACAATCTCGACTGGAATCTGCTGCGCACCTTCGTCGTGCTTGTCGAGGAAGGCAGCATCACCGCCGCCGCGAACCGCCTGCTCCTGCAGCAGCCGGCCGTCAGCATGGCGCTGAAACGATTGGAGCAGACCGTCGGCCAGAAGCTCATCGACAGACGTCCCGGGCGCTTCAACCTGACGGATGCCGGCGCCCGCCTGCATGCCCAATGCCGCGATATCTTCGCGGCCGTCATTCGGCTGCCGAACGTACTGGAGATCGCCGGAGAGGAAATCACCGGCCACCTCAACATCCACTCAGTCAGCCACGCCCACAACCCTGCCTGGGACCGCAAGCTCGAAAGTTTCTTCCGTTTGCACTCCAAGGTGACGCTATCGGTCACTGTCGCGACGACGGTCGACGTTCTAAGCGCCGTCGAGCGAAACGTCGCGACCATCGGCCTTTGCGACGGCAACATACCCGACTGGCTCAACAAACGCTTCCATGTACGCGAACGTTACGCGCTCTACTGCGGCCGCGATCATCCGCTGTTCGGCGTTCAAGGCGTCGACTTCAACGATCTCAGGGGCAATCCCTATATCGCCTTCATCGCCGACGTGCTTGGCGGGCAGCATATGAACTCGGTGACGGCGGTGCGTGCCGTCGGATCCTTCGGCCAGCAGGTCCGCGCCGTCTCCTGCAATGTCGAAGAGGTCATGCGGCTGATCGCCTCCAATGTCGGCATCGGCATGCTGCCCGACCACCTGGCGGCGCCAGCCGTTGCGGAGGGCCAGCTCTGGCAGTTGCCGCCCTACACCGACCTGCCGACGACTGATGTCTTTCGCATTTCCAACCCGAACGCGATCCTCAATCCGGCGGAGGCTGCTTTTCTTTCCCATGTCGCCGATACCGAGCCCCTCGACCACTGTCTCGACGAGACAGCCTGACCATCATCAGAATTGATAGCCACCTTTCCGGTTATAAATTTGAACGCGGTTGGCAGCTTGCCTATGGTCCCGCCAACAACCAATGGAGGCGGGACATGCGAGACTACGATGTGGCAATCATTGGCGGCGGGATCGCCGGCCTGTCACTCGCCTATTTCCTGACACCACATCGCTCCGTCGTGGTGATCGAGCGGGAGGAAGGGCTCGGCTATCACAGCACCGGCCGCTCGGCCGCAGAGTTTGTCCTGCGCTACAATACGCCCGAGGTCTGCGCGCTCGCTTCGATCTCCAAAAGTTTCTTCGACAATCCGCCTGAGGGGTTCTCCGAGGTGGCGCTGCTCAAGCAGCGCGGCGGCGTCATGATCGCCAACGCCGAGAAGATTGATCGCTTCGAAGAGGTCTTCGCCGAGGAAAGTCGCGCCAATGCCGAGATCCAAAGGCTGACCATCGACGAAGTTATCGCACGCGTGCCTATTCTCCGGCGTGACTACGTTGCCGCGGCCTATTACGATCCGCATTTCTGGGACATCGAAGTCGAGAACCTCGTGCAGGGTTACGTCAGGGGCGCACGGCGGCATGGCGCCACGATCGTCGAACGCTCGGACGTGCTGGCGCCGCATCGGGATGGCGATCGCTGGGTGCTCACGACAAGTGCCGGCAATGTCAGCGCAAAGACGATCGTCAACGCCGCCGGCGGTTGGGCCGATCCGGTTGCGGACCTGTTCGGCGTCGCCCCCGTCGGTATCGTGCCGCATCGCCGCACGGCGATCACCGTTGATCTTCCCGAAGGCATCGATGCGCTCACCTTGCCGGAGATCAACGAGATCGATGAAGACTTCTACATGAAGCCCGAGGGTGGGCGGCTGCTCGCCTCGCCGGCCGACGCCACCCCTTGCGAGCCGGCCGACGTCCAGCCCGAGGAAATCGACGTCGCCTGGGCGGCGCACTACATCGAAGAGGCAACGACCGTACCGGTTCGCCGCATCTTCAAGAGCTGGGCCGGCATGCGCAGCTTCTCGTCCGACAAGTTGCCGGTCATCGGCTTTGCCCGCGACCGACCGGATTTCTTCTGGCTCGCCGGCCAGGGCGGCTACGGCATCCTGACCTCACCGGCGCTCGGCGCACTCGCCGCGAACCTCGTCGTCGGCACCTCGCCCCCGGAAGGCTTTGACGCGGTCGGTCTCGACCCATCGAAGTTCAGCCCGGCGCGTCTGGAGCAATAACGAGGCTGTTCCTCGCCGCGTCACGTCGTTCAAAGTCGATTGCTGGCCGACCTCGACCGTCGGCCGGATCACTTACGCGCTAGGCTGAAGGAAAAATGGCTGCCGCGGTGATAGTCGAGCGCGTAGACCACCGGCAAGCCGGCCGCATTGAAACAGGTCTCGCGGATCAGCAGTGCCGGCCCGAAATCGCGCAGGTCGTTGCGCTCCACCACATCATCTGGAAGCATGACGGCGGAGACAATCGCGGCCGACATCCTGGGCCTGCTCCTGTGCTGATCCAGCAGATCGAGCAGTGAACCTGTCCAATCGACATCATAAAGGCGCAACGGGATGATGCTGCGCGGGATGAAGTCGACGCAATAGAGGATCGGCTCGTCCTTGTGCAGCCGCAGCCGTTCGAGACGGATCACCCGCTCGCCCGGCTGGAGCCGCAACTGCTCAGCCGTGGTGGCGTCGGGTGCTTCCTCCGCCACCGAAAGAACCTTGTTGGCCGTGGCGTAGCCATAGTGCCGGGCCATGTCCGTGACGCTTTCGAAGACGGTGATCGGCCGATCGACCTGCACGGCGGACATCGCCGAGACGAACCGCCCCCGGCCGTGCTCGACATAGATGATGCTGTCCTGCTCAAGCAGTTTCAGCGCTTCGCGCAGCGCCGGACGCGAGATCTTGAAGCGCTGCGTCAACTGCGCCTCGGTCGGCAGTTTGTCGCCGGGATTGAGCCCTTCGTCGCGAATCAGATCTGCGATGCGGTCGCGGAGCTGAATGACCAGTGTGCGCGTATCACGAAGGGGTTCGTCCAATTCCTCTCACTCCGTTGAACAATCACAAGGATGTTCTTGTCTGACAAATTCTGGAAGGTCAAGTGCGCCTCCGGCCAACCGGATTTTCGCTGCTACTCGGCGTGCATCGCGAGGTGCAGCGGTGCTGGCGAGATATCTCTCTTGACACCGCTTCGCATTGTTGTCAGTTGTCTTACAACATTAAGGAGAACGGCGGACGCCATGACCGCCGACCGAGGCAATCACCGGGAAAGCGTGCCATGCTGAACTTCGACGAACAGAGATTTCTTCGCATCCAGTTGGGCGCTGGCGCACTGCGCCAGCAACTGGACACCACCATCGCGGCTTGTCTCGCCGCCGGCGCGGAGAACATCTTTTTCACGGGAACGGGAGGCGCCGCCATCCTGATGCAGCCGGCAGCCCAGCTTCTTCAGCGCCAGTCCCGCTTTCCCACCTTTAGCGACCTGCCGGCAGAGCTCGTCCTTTCCGGATCGGTAAACCTGAATTCCAGGTCCATCGTGGTCATTCCCTCCCTCTCCGGCACCACGAAGGAAAGCGTGGCGCTGCTCGAGAAGGCAAAAGCGGTTGGCGCGACGGTATTGACGCTGGTCGGGCATCGGGACACGCCACTCGGCCAAGGCGGCGACCACGTCTTCGTCAATTTCGCCGAAGACGACACCTCCTGCGAGTCATTCTATCTGCAATCGCTGTTCATTGCGCTTTCGATCATGCGCCACCGCGGGGAACTCGAAAATTACGAGCGGATTGTGGGTGAACTCGAAACCCTACCGCAGGCGCTGCTGGAGGTGAAGCGAAGCTTCGAACCCCGAGCAGAGGATTTCGCGAAGGTTCTTGCTGGCTCCGACTATCATATCATCATCGGCGCCGGGAACGTGTGGCCGGAAGCCTTCTACTACGGCATGTGCATTCTCGAGGAGATGCAGTGGATCCGCACCCGTCCGGTGCATGCCTCCGACTTCTTCCATGGAACGCTCGAACTGGTCGAACAGGACGTCAGCGTCGTCCTGTTCAAGGGCGAAGATGCGATGCGTCCGCTCGCCGAGCGCGTTCAGAACTTCGTGCCTAGCTACACAAGCAAGCTCACCGTGCTCGACACAGCGGAGTCTACCCTCCCCGGCCTTTCTCCCGACGTGCGCGGTCTCGTCTCGCCGATCGTGCTTGCAACGGTGCTCGAGCGCATCAGTGCCCACCTGGAGGTCATGCGCAATCACCCGCTGACGACGCGGCGCTACTACAAGCGCGTTGCCTACTGAGCATTCGAGACGTAATCGTTCGCCCGACGGTCGCGGATGCGAAAACGCGTTCGCGACCTTTCCATGCGCCCGCCAGGAGACGCCATGACCACTTTCCGCCTTGCTGCCGTCGGCGACAATTGCATCGACCGTTTCCAGGCGCCGGTCGGGGAAACCTATGTCGGTGGTAACGCGATCAATGTCGCCGTGCAGTTGGCGCTTCTCGGACACCAATCTTTCTACTTCGGCGCCGTCGGTCGTGACCGCGGCGGCACACAGGTGCGGCAGCTTCTCGAGCAGAACGGCGTGCGGCTTGACGGCCTCAAGGAGCGCGACGTCAACACCGCCTATACCGACATCGGCATCACGCCGGATGGCGACCGTGTCTTCCTCTATGAGGATTTCGGCGCCTGTGCCGGCTACCGACCCGACGCGGAAGACCTCGCTCTCCTGAAGACCATGGATCACGTGCATATCGGCTGGCTCGACGACGGCGGCGCGCTGCGCCGGGCACTTGCAGCCGAGGGCGTCAGCGTCTCGCAGGATGTCTCCGTCAACGCCGCCCCCGCCGACCTTGGCGTGGAGGGCCTCAACATCGCCTTCGGGTCCGGCGGCGACGGCGATCAGGACGCAGAACGATTGGCTGATGGCTTCCTCTCTCGCGGTGCTAAGCTGGCCGTTGTCACGCGAGGCGCCCTCGGCTCGCTCGCAATCGACGGAACCGAACTAGTATCGACCGGCAGTCGTCCTGTGGATGTCGTCGACACTACCGGCGCGGGCGACAGCTTTATCGCCGGGTTCATTCTGGCTCATCTCGAAGGCCGCCCGCTGATCGAGCGACTGGAGGCCGGGCGCGACCTCGCTGCGCGCACCTGCACCCATGTCGGCGGGTTTCCGCAACAGCCGCACACTCTGTAACAAGACGAGCCCGCCTCACCCGACCCAGTTCAACAACGGGCCGGGTAAATGGCGAGCGTCTTCAGGCTTTCCACCCCAAGAAATTCGCGTGCGCAACCGTACTCAGCGGACATCGAAGCGCCCGAAGCGGGCCTCGACACGCGACTGCAGGAACTCAAGACCGATCGACAGGATCCAGTAGATCATCGAGGCGGTGATCAGCATCTCGATGTGCCGGAATTCGGTTTGCCCTTGAGTGCGGGCGAGATACATGATCTCCCAGACCCCGACGACGGAGACGAGCGACGAGTCCTTCAGCATTGCGATGAACTGGTTGCCGGTCGGCGGGACGATGACGCGCATCGCCTGCGGCATGATCACCAGCGCCATCGTCTGGCTCGGGCTAAGGCCGAGTGCGGTCGCGCCTTCCGTCTGGCCGCGGGGAATGCTCTCGATGCCGGCCCGGAAGATCTCCGTCATATAGGCGCCATAGCAGAGCGACAGCGCCAGGATGCCCGCCGGCACCGCACCGATGACGTAGCCGACCTGCGGCAGGCCGAGATAGATGATGTAGATCTGCATCAACAAGGGCAGACCGCGGAAGAGCGAGGTGTAGAAGGTCGCGAGACCGTAGATCACGCCGTTCTTCGACAGCTTCGCAATTGCCCCGACCAGCGCGATGAGGGTGGCGATCGCGATCGAGATCACCGAGATATAGAGCGTCGTGACGACGCCCTGGGAGACCAGGTAGCCGATCTTCTTGCCGATGAAGGCGAAGGACAGATCGAACGAGTAGAAGAACAGCATCAGCAGGACGAAGAGCTCGACCCAGACGCCGATCACCTGTCCGCTACGCGGCAATTGCCGCAAAGCCTTCCAGTTCGCTACCGCGATCAGCGCGACCATCAAGGCGCTGACCAACCGGCCGAGCGCTGGATTGGCTTCCAGCCACCCTGCCGAAGTCGGCAGCAGATGCCCAATCCAGGCGGGGCTGATGCCGAGCCCGTAGATCGCCAGCGTGACGAGCGCCAGCATGAGAAACATGCCGGACCGTCGCGCGACGTCCGGATAAGTCAGTATCAGACGACCAATCATCTCAAAATCTCCGGCGTTCAGGCCGCGCGCTCGCGCCACCAGTCCTGTGCCTGCAGTTTCCAGTAGGTGAGTTGAGCAACCGCCAGCCCGGCATAGCCGCCGGCCCAGACCAGACCGAACGGCCGGAAGAGCTTGTAGCGGTCTGACTGTCCGAGAATGCCTTCGGCTACCAGCTTGCCGCCGATCGCCGTGGTGTTGAGCCCGTGGCCGCCAAAGGCGGTGCAATGCCAGACTCCCGGCCGCATCTCACCGATCTGGGGCATCAGGTGGCGTGCATAGGACATCAGCCCAGACCAGGCGAGTTCGGTCTTCAGTTCCTTGAGTTGCGGATAGGTGCCCGTCATCTCCCGCCGCAATTCGGCCGCAAGGGCCGCCGGCGAAGCTGCACGCGTGGTGATCCGCCCACCCCAAAGCAGCCGCTTGCCTCCATCCACCAGCCGGTAATAGTCCCCGGCGCGGCGGTTGTCGCCGATCGCGTCGCGGGTGACGATGGCAGAACGGATCAGGTCTGGCGCTTCTTCGCTCAGCATCACATAGGTGGCGATCGGCAGGAACGCACGCCGCAGCCGACCGTTGAGCGCGCCGGTGTAGCCACCGGTCGTGAAGACGACCTGGCGGGCCTTGACGCGGCCGCGGGCGGTCGACACCGTCTTTTCGGCCCCGTCGAGTGTGCTCGCCGTTGCCGCCGAGCCTTCGTAGATCCGCCCACCCAGCCGTTCGATCTCTTCTGCCACTGCACGAAGGTAGTTGAGCGGGTGCATGTGGAAGGCCTTGGGGTCGCGCAGACCCTGGAAATAGCGCTTCGACTTCAACACCGCGCGAATATGCTCGGTGTCGAAGTATTCCAATTCGTATCCGTAGTTTTGACGCATCGCGTCGGCATGTGCCTTCATGCTGCCGTCGTCGTCATAGCGCAGCACGCTGGTGATGCCGGGCTGCGCATGCGCGCTCTCGATCTTCAGCGCCGCGATCGTATCGCGAACAAAATCCACGCCTTCGATCGACAGGCGGTGGATCTGCCGCGCCCCTTCGGCACCGGCCATTCGGGCAATATTCTCGCCACCGGTCGCAAAACCGGGGCTGACGAAGCCTCCATTTCGACCGGAAGCCCCGAAGCCGATACTCTCGGCTTCGAGCACGACCACCGACTGCCCGGCGCGTGCAAGCTGAAGCGCCGTTGTCAGACCAGCAAGCCCACCGCCGACAACGACCGTGTGACATTCGATGGTTTCCGAAAGCACTGGTCTGACCTTCCGGTCGACCATTGTATTTTTGTAGTAGGTGTCGGGATAGGACATGTTCTCTCGCTCGGCGGACAGCGATTAAGGGTTGCGGGGCGGCACGAACTGCCGCCGCGCAGACTTGTCCAATTCAGTCGGCGCTATAGTCCTTGCCGTACCACTTGGTGGTAAAGCTCGCGAGCGTGCCGTCCTTCTTCATCTCCGCGATGAGGTCGCCGATCTTCTTCGTCCACTCGGGGTCGGTCTTTTCTGCGATAACGACGAGCGGCTCCTTGAACGCGTACTCGCCGTCAAGGACCCTGAGCGGATAACCGTTCTTGATGGCGTTGAGCGCTGTCTGTTCCGGCGCGATGACCGCATCAAGGCGCACGCCATTGCCGAGGCGCAGGTCGTCGAAGGGAAGCATGGAATCGGCGAAGGTGCGGATCTCGCCCGGTTCCAGCTTGTATTCGATCGGCGGAAGCCCCGGCGCGTCGATTTCCAACTGCCGGCGAATGAAATCTTCCGATGTCGTGGCCGTTTCAACGCCGACGACCTTGCCGTTCAGGTCGGTGACAGACTTCGCCTCGCTGTCCTTGTGCAGCACATAGACATAGGGGCTGTAGTAATAGATGCCGGCGAAGTCGATGACCTGCGCGCGCGCCTTGGTGGGGGTGACGGAGCCGACGCCGACGTCATAACGTCCCTGCCAGCGGCCGCCTGTCAAGGTCGCCCAGTCCGGCGTCTCGAAGCTGACCTCGACGCCAAGGCGCTTGCCGATCTCGCGGGAGACATCGATGTCGAAGCCGACCAGCTGGTTGCTGTCGTCGAGATAGCTCTGCGGCGGCCACCCGCTATTGGTGGCGACCACCATGGCCTTCTTGCTCATGACACGGTCGAGCGTCTCGCCTGCCTGCGCGGCGGTGGCAAGCGCCAGCGCGGCAGCGCCGACGGCGAGCTGTAGAACCAGTTTCCTCACGCATTCCTCCTGTTTGAACGTCAGCAATGGGTTCCCGTTTATGTAAGATGTCTGACAACATAAGTTAGAAAAGATCGATAAAGACGAGTCAAGGGCGGAAGCGCATCCGCTCCATGAAACGAAGTGATGGGACCATGTGTCTTCGTGATGAATGAGCCAACGAAGCGCACTCCGGCACAGAGTGCATCCATGCTGGCATGATGCACTGGGACATCGCAGTCTCTGACTTTGGACAACCGTTAGGACAAGGCGGTGGTCCGGCGCGCGAACTCAAAGGCGCGGTTCCCTGACTGACGCCCGGGCCTATCGTAGGTCGCAGCATCCTGAGGCTGATTTAGAGAGTAGCGTTGAACCCATGAACCTCGCCACACCGATTGAAGCCATCGGCGAAACCTGACAGGAATACCTCCGGGAGGACGGTTCATGTATTATGCGATCTTGGCTTATCACACGGCAGGCGTGGTCGAATCCTGGAGCGAGGAGGAGGATGCGGCCCTGATGTCCGAGCTGCTCCAGGTGCATGATCGCTTCGTTCAGCAGAAATCATTCGGACCGGCCGCACGGCTCGGCCCCGTCGAAGGTGCGGTGACACTGAGGGGCAAGGGCGAAGGCATCGTCACAGACGGCCCTTTCGCGGAAACCAAAGAGCAGCTTCTCGGCCTCTATGTCGTGGACTTCCCGACGATCGAGGCGGCTATCGCAGCGGCACGCGCCCTGCGACGCAGCAATCCAACGGCGATCTACGAGATCCGACCGATCGCGCTCTATGTTCCGGGGGCGACCTTGGAGCCTGGACCGTAGAGCCAGGAAACGCCCGGCGGTACTGTGCTAGGACGCGATCAGGCGACCGCCCTCGATCCAGCCGAATCTCAAGCTGCAATCTTGCGGGAGGTGGCCAATCGGGCACCCACCGGCGCGATGTCGTTCACTTTTGATTAACCCAGCCCGCGCGGGTGTGAACTGTAACAGAACTTACAACAAACTGACATTTCGCTTTCATGAAGCGCCGATATGGCAGGTGTCATACCGATGACCGGTCTCCCCGAAAGAGGACCTGCTAGAAATGTTTCAGTTGAAGAGTGTAGCCCGCCAGTTCGGCAAGAAGACAGCCGTAAGTTCGGTTACCTTCGACATCCCCCAGGGTCAGATGGTCGGCGTCATCGGCCGTTCGGGCGCCGGCAAGTCGACGCTGCTGCGCATGATCAACCGTCTCGTCGACCTGTCTTCGGGTTCGATCGTCTTCGACGGCAGTGAGGTTTCGTCGCTTCGCGGCGCTGCACTGCGCACTTGGCAGCGTGACTGCGCGATGATCTTCCAGCAGTTCAACCTGGTGCCGCGCCTCGACGTGCTCACCAACGTTCTGCTCGGTCGTCTCAATCACCGCTCGACAGTGCTCAGCATCCTCAACATGTTCACCCGCGAAGAACGCATCATGGCGATCGGCGCGCTCGAGCGCCTCGGCATCGAACAGACCGCACTTCAGCCCGCAGGCACGCTCTCCGGCGGCCAGCAGCAGCGCGTGGCGATCGCCCGCGCACTGATGCAGCAGCCGAAGGTTCTGCTCGCCGACGAGCCGATCGCCTCGCTCGACCCGCTGAACGCCAAAATCGTCATGGACGCACTGCGCGACATCAACGAACGCGACGGCATCACGGTCATCACCAATCTCCACACCCTCGATACCGCGCGCAACTATTGCGAACGCATCATCGGCATGGCGCATGGCCGCGTCGTCTTCGACGGCCAGCCCAAGGATCTGACGGCGGCAGCGGTTGCCGAGATCTACGGCGCCGACACGGGCATCGAGGAATCGATGACCTCCACCAGTATCAACATTCCGGCGGCAGAACCGCAGGAAGAAACGGCATCTGCCGGCCTCAAGCCGCTGGCACTGGCCGGCATCTGACGCCCGCCAGGATCGAAAGCCCGCGTCAAGGGCACCTCTTTGAAACCGAATAGGATCCGGCCAAGCCGGACACACGGGAGAACCTTATGCTGAAGAAAGCTCTGCTGGGCGCCGTCGCGCTCCTCGCCCTCGTCGGCCACGCCCAGGCTGAAGACCTCAAGGAATTCCGCATCGGCATTCTCGGCGGCGAAAACGAAGCCGACCGCCTGCGCAACTTCCAGTGCCTCGTCGACAAGCTGCCGGCTGCCATCGGCGTAGAGAAGGTCTCGCTGTTCCCGGCCGCCGACTATGACGGCGTTATCCAGGGCCTGCTCGGTGGCACGCTCGACTACGCCGAGCTCGGCGCTTCCGGCTATGCCAAGATCTACCTCGCCAAGGCTGACGCCGTCGAGCCGATCCTGACGACCGTTCAGACCGACGGTTCGACCGGCTACCACTCGATCATGGTTGCCCGCAAGGATTCCGGCATCACCAAGCTCGAAGACCTGAAGGGCAAGAAGCTCGGCTTCGCCGATCCGGACTCGACCTCGGGCTACCTCGTCCCGCTCGTCACGCTGCCGGAAGCGATCGGCGCGCCGGTCAAGGAATTCTTCGGTGAAACCGGCTTCGGCGGCGGTCACGAAAACCTCGTTCTCGAAGTCGTCAAGGGCACCTTCGATGCCGGCACGACCTTCGGCTCGGGTGTCGGCGAATTCAAGGACGGCTACACCTCGGGCAACCTGAAGAAGATGGTCGACAAGGGCATCCTCGACATGAACGACCTCGTCGAGCTCTGGAAGTCGCCACTGATTCCGAACGGCCCGATCGTCGTGCGCACCTCGATGAACGACGACATGAAGGCGAAGTTCAAGCAGTTCATGGTCGACCTGCCGAAGACCGACGCTGCCTGCTTCTCCGCCATCCAGGGCGGTGACTTCACCGGCTACACCGAAGTCAACTCCGATTTCTACAAGCCGATCATCGACGCCCGCAAGGCAACGATCGGCGGCTGATAGACCGCATCTTCCGGGAACGCTGGCCGCCCAAACGGCCAGCGTTTCACTGTTTGAAGGGGTGCTCGACACCAGCCCTTCAACCATACCCTACCGCTTTGTTTTCACGCATTTCCTGACGGAAAGCCGCTCCGTGCTTTTCCTTGAAATGCCATAGAGGCCGGCGCGAGCCGGAACGGTCATGGCAACTTCCCTGCTCCCGCGGAACCTGAGCGACAACGGCGCCGTCATCGAGCGCCATTGGCAGGAACAGAGTTCCCGCCGCCGGCTTTACTCCTGGCTCGGCTTCGGCATCCTCTTCCTGGCGCTCTCAGGCTCGCTCTGGTTCGCCAACGATTCCAACGCCGGCAAGTTCTTCGATCGCCTGCCGCATTTCTTCGACTTCGTCGGCGATCTCGCACCGCGTGACGGACTGGAAATCTTCCGTGCCATGTTCGACCTGCCCTCGCCCTATGACGACGGCAGCTTCAAATACAACTACCCGGACGGCCGGCTGTACCTGACCGACAGCTTCTATATCCCCGAATACCTGCACAAGATGCTGGAGACCGTGAACATCGCGATCTTCTCGACGATCATCGGCACGGCACTCGGTTTCGTGCTCTGCTTCTTCGCAGCGCGCAACCTGATGCCCAATCCGTGGATCCGCGGTACCGTTCGCCGGATCATGGAGATCCTGCGCGCCTTTCCGGAAGTGGTGATTGCCGGCTTCTTCCTCGCCATCCTCTCGCTCGGCCCCATTCCCGCGATCGCCGCGGTCTCGATCCACACGGTCGGTGCGCTCGGCAAGCTCTTCTACGAAGTGGTCGAAAACGCCGACATGAAACCGGATGAGGGCCTGCGTGCTGCGGGCGGCAACTGGATCGAGCGCGTCTGGTTCGGCATGGTGCCGCAGGTGCTGCCCAACTTCACCAGCTACTTCCTGCTGCGCCTCGAAATCAACGTGCGCGCCTCGACCATCATCGGCGCCGTTGGTGGCGGCGGCATCGGCGAGCTGCTGCGCCTTTCGATCGGCCAGGGCCACCAGGCGAAAACGCTTGCGATCGTCATCCTGCTGTTTGCGACCATTTTCGCCGTCGACCAGTTTTCCGCCTGGCTTCGCCGTCGCCTCGTTGGCGAACAGGCCTTCCAGCTTGCCCAGTAGGTGCGCGCTATGACCACGACCACACGACTGAGCCCGATGGAGATGGACGCGATCGCGGCCCGCCATCCCGAGCTCCTGAAATCCTCGACCTCCAAGCGTGTACGCACGGCAACGATCGCCGGCGGCATTGTCGTCTATCTCATCTTCAGCTGGTGGTTCTTCTCGATCGGTCAGGTGCTTGGCAATGCCAACTGGGGTATCGCCGGCACTTATCTCGCCGACTGGGTCTCCTACGAGGTGCGGCCCGAGATCCACATCGCCTCCGACCGGACAATGAGCCTCAACTATCAGCGCAATTCGCCGCTCGGGCCCAATCCCGATCCGGATTGGGTGGAACTCGACAAGGAGACGGTGACGCGCCGCGTGGAAATTCCGGCGTCGACGACGCAGGCGGCAAAGCCGAAGGTAAGCTCGTCCTTCAGCTTCATGACGCCCGGTTCAGCACTCGGCGGCACCACCACGGCCGAAGCTCAGAACCGCGTCGAAACCCGCACGGAAGAAGTCCTGACCCGAGTCGTCGTGACCTATGACCGCTCAACCAGGATCGAGATCGCCGACAGCCTGGTCAAGGCGACGCATGGCGGCGAGACCCTGGTGATGGCCGTCGATGGCGCCGACAGGGTGATGCCGCAGGGCACGCTGCCCACCTGGGCGACGCAGAAGCGTCCAGGCGAGAAGATCGTGCTTGCATTCGGCGCCACCGGCTGGGCCGAAGTCGAAGGCGACGAGGTTTCTATCCGCAATCGCTTCTTCGGCTGGGCGAACTTCCTCTTCGACACCAACTCGCCCTTCTTCGGCAAGAGCTACGGCGAGGTCGCCTCGCTCATCATATCCGGCGAGCGCATCGATCTGTCCCGCTCGAACCTCTCGCTTGCCTGGAACAACATCCTCTATAACGCCGAGTGGCAGCATCTGGATGTCTGGACGAAGCTGCTGCAGACCGTCGTCATGGCCTTCGTCGGCACACTCTTTGCATCGCTGATCGCCTTCCCGCTCTGCTTCCTCGCAGCCCGCAACATCACGCCAAGCTTCATGACCAATCAGTTGGTCAAGCGCTTCTTCGACTTCCTGCGGTCGGTCGATATGTTCATCTGGGCGCTGTTTTTTACCCGCGCCTTCGGCCCCGGACCGCTTGCCGGTATCTCGGCGATCTTCTTCACCGACACCGGCACGCTCGGGAAGCTCTATTCCGAGGCGCTGGAAAACATCGACGACAAGCAGCGCGAAGGCGTCAAGTCGGTGGGCGCCGCGCCGCTTGCCGTACAGCGCTTCGGCGTGCTGCCGCAGGTGTTGCCGGTCTTTGCCAGCCAGGCGCTTTATTTCTGGGAATCGAACACCCGTTCGGCGACGATCATCGGCGCCGTCGGCGCGGGCGGTATCGGTCTCAAGCTGTGGGAAGCAATGCGCACCAATTCCGATTGGGAAAATGTCGCCTACATGGTGCTTCTGATCTTGCTGGTTGTCTTTATTTTCGACAGCATCTCGAACGCGTGCCGTTCACGCCTTATGGGTCGCAGGGCACATTGACGACAGCCAAGCATTTGCGCGTCCGCCATCATGATGTTGTCATGGAAATCGGCTAGCTGCGCATCGCATCCCGCAAACAATCGACCCGCCTCCCCGGCGGGCCGGTCGCTACAAGAAAGTGAAGACCGTGCGTTATGCAATCTACTTCGCGCCGCCGGCGGACGACCGGCTGTCGCAGACCGCGTCCCGTTGGCTTGGCCGTGACGCCTTTACCGGCCAGGATCTTGCTCTTCCGACGATCGCCGGGATCGACGAAGCGACGCAACGCACACTGACAGCAG
The DNA here is from genome assembly GCF_052044795.1 of Ensifer sp. 22521. Classification (NCBI taxonomy): domain Bacteria; kingdom Pseudomonadati; phylum Pseudomonadota; class Alphaproteobacteria; order Hyphomicrobiales; family Rhizobiaceae; genus Ensifer; species Ensifer sp. 22521. The sequence continues at coordinate 313,172 of NZ_JBQENM010000004.1, read as the reverse complement.
ACCCGCGACGCTACGGTTTCCACGGAACGCTGAAGGCTCCCTTCGAGCTTGCCGAGGGCCGCGACGAAGACGAACTCCTCAACATCTTCGAATGCTTTGCCGCTGACCTCGATCCTTTCGAAATCCCCGAAATCGTCCTGCACCAGCTCGGTCCGTTTTTTGCCCTAGTGCCGTCCGCTCCCTCTGCCGAACTGCAGGATCTGGCCGAAGATGCCGTTCACCGCTTCGACCCGTTCCGTGCACCCCTGTCGGAGATGGACTTCGCCCGGCGCAAGCCGCAGAGCCTCCCGGAACGCCAGAGGCGTTACCTGAGGGAATGGGGCTATCCCTATGTATTCGAAGAATTTCAGTTCCATCTGACTTTGACCGGACCGGTGCCCACCGAAACCAGCGGCATCATGAGCTCGGCGCTCGAAACCACCTTTGCCGAGCACATCGGCAAGCCACTTCACGTAACGTCAGTCGCGCTCTTCGTCGAACCGGAGCGCGGCGCCCCCTTTACTGTCCGCTCCCTGCTGCCGCTCGGCAGCGACACCCAACGAAAGATCGCATGAGATGAGCAAAGAACAGGTTTTGACCAACGCCCGCATCGTCCTTGAGAACAGTATCCTCGACGGTTCGGTGCTGATCCGCGACGGCAAGATTGCCGATATCTCCGCGGGGACGGTCGCCAGCGGCGAGGACTTCGAAGGCGACTACCTCATTCCGGGCCTCATTGAACTGCACACCGATCACCTCGAGGCCCACTATTCGCCGCGCCCGGGCGTGCGCTGGCTGAAGATCGCGGCGATCCAGGCGCATGACGCGCAGGTCGTCACCTCGGGCATCACCACGGTCTTCGACTGCCTTCGGCTCGGCTCCGACGAAGATGGCGGCTTCCAGAAGGGCGAGATGCGCAGCATGGCCGACGCGCTGGCGCAGGCCAAGGAAGAAGGTCGGCTGCGCGCCGACCACTTGATCCACCTGCGCTGCGAGGTCTCCACCTCCGACGTGCTCGATCACTACGATGACTTCCGGAACGACCCACAGGTCAAGCTCGTCTCGCTGATGGACCACGCGCCCGGCCAGCGTCAGTTCCAGACGATGGACCAGTACACGCTCTACTACAAATCCAAGCGCGGCCTTTCCGACGCGGAGTTCGCCCGCTTCGTCGAGCGTCAGCAGGCGCTTTCGGCGAAATATGCCGGCCCGCACCGCACTGCGCTGGCTGAGGCCTGCGCCGCCCGCGGCATCACGATTGCCAGCCATGACGACGCGACCGTCGACCACGTCGAAGAATCGGTCGGCTTCGGCATCAAGCTTGCCGAATTCCCGACAAGCTTCGAAGCCGCCGAAGCGTCGCACCGCGCGGGCCTGAGCGTGCTCATGGGCGCGCCGAACATCGTTCGCGGCAAGTCGCACTCCGGCAACATCGCCGCCCGCGACCTGGCGGAACGTGGCGTGCTCGACGTGCTGTCGTCGGACTATGTGCCCTTCAGCCTGATCCACGCGCCCTTCGTTCTTTCCGACGAAGTCGAAGCCATCGACCTGCCGAAGGCGATCGCGATGGTGACCTCGACACCGGCCCGTACCGTCGGCCTTGACGACCGCGGCCGCGTCGCAGTCGGCCTGCGCGCCGACATCGCCCGCGTCCACCGCAGGCAAGGCATTCCGGTCGTGCGCTCCGTCTGGCGCGAAGGACGGCGTGTCGCATGAGCGCGAACGAACAGGGTGCAGGCGCACTCGTCGTCGTCGTCGGACCGAGCGGTGCCGGCAAGGACAGCGTCATGGGCTTTGCCGCCCGGCATTTTGCCGACTGTCACGACGTGCATTTCGTCCGGCGTGTCATCACCCGTCCGTCGGATGCCGGCGGCGAGGTGCATGAAAGCGTGTCCGAAGACGAATTCGTCGACATGCAGAAGGACGGCGCCTTCGCCGTCTTCTGGGACGCGCATGGCCTCAAATACGGCATCCCCTCCGTGGTGCTCGAAAATGTGCGGAACGGCATGACCGCTATCGTCAACGGCAGCCGCGGCGCCCTGCCGGCGTTCCGGGAAGCGTTTGGCGACATCGCCGTCGTCGTCATCACCGCCGAGGCACCGGTACTGGCCAAGCGGCTTGCAGAACGCGGCCGCGAGAGCGAGGAAGAAGTCCTGCGACGGCTGAGCCGCCAGGCCCCCGATGTCACGTCGGGGCCCGGCGTGAGCGTCATCGACAATAGCGGCAGGCTCGACATCGCCGGCACCCGCTTCGTCGACCTGGTGGAACGATTGCGCATCAAGGCGGACCACGCCGCCTGACGGGGGCGAGCGGTACCGTCGGCTTCGCCTCTCGAATCGACATGGCAGGGCTTTCGGCCGGATATCTTTTCTGACGATCGATTGACACGAGCCCCGAAATTCCGGTTTCGGGGCTTTTTTGCGTTCTCGCGCTTCGGAAGCACATCGCACAGAAGTTGCTCACAGAATCAATTTGTTGGAGCAGCTTGCTCATGTTTTTGAACAGCGCCGCGCCTCTTTTCTTAGCCTTTCCGCCCTGTCCTTTTCCTCCCGCCACACGATTTTCCTCTTGTGGAGCGAATTAATATGTATATACATTATATCCAGTGGAGGCGACCTCATGAACGATATCTCGACCCGCAAGCAGTCATCCGGCGTTTGGCGCAACACGCGCCTTGTGACGCTGAGCGAAGGCGCCGAAGGACTTGGGCTTGTCGAGAATGCGGCCGTTGCTGTCGTCGATGGGCGGATCGCTTTTGCGGGTCCCGATCGCGATCTGCCGGCCAACCTCGCAGGCCGCCTCGAAGCGGTTGACTGCGAAGGCCGCGTCTTGACGCCGGCCCTCATCGATTGCCATACGCATCTCGTGCACGGCGGCAACCGCGCCCGCGAGTTCCAGATGCGGCTCGAAGGCGCCACCTATGAAGAGATCGCACGGGCCGGCGGTGGCATCGTTTCCTCGGTGAAAGCGACCAATGCGCTGAGCGTCGACCAACTCGTGGAAAGCGCTCTGCCACGGCTCGACACGCTTCTTTCCGAAGGTGTTTCGACGGTCGAAATCAAGTCCGGTTACGGGCTCAATGTGACGGCTGAGCTCAACATGCTGCGCGCCGCCCGCAAGCTGGAAACGCTCCGCCCGGTCCGCGTCGTCACCAGCTACCTCGCCGCGCATGCGACGCCCGCAGACTACAAGGGCCGCAACGGCGACTACATCACCGATGTCGTGCTGCCCGGCCTCGATGCAGCGCACGCCGAAGGGCTGGTCGATGCGGTCGACGGTTTCTGCGAGGGCATTGCCTTCTCGACCGCCGAGATCGCCCGTGTCTTCGACCGCGCCAAGGCACTAGGCCTGCCGGTCAAGCTGCACGCAGAACAGCTTTCCAATCTCGGCGGTGCGAAGCTCGCGGCATCCTATGGTGCGCTCTCGGCCGACCATCTCGAATATCTCGACGCCGAAGGCGCCGCAGCCCTTGCCAAATCAGGCACGGTTGCCGTGCTGCTCCCCGGTGCGTTCTATGCACTCCGCGAAGAGCGCCTGCCGCCGGTTCAGGCGCTGCGCGACGCCGGCGCACGGATCGCGATCGCCACCGATTGCAACCCCGGCACTTCGCCGCTGACCTCGCTGCTTCTCACCATGAACATGTCGGCGACGTTCTTCCGGCTGACGGTAGCCGAATGCCTGGCCGGCACAACGCGCGAAGCCGCGCGCGCCCTCGGCCTGCTCGCGGAGACCGGAACCATCGAGGTCGGCAAGTCGGCCGATCTCGCGCTCTGGAACATCGAGGATCCCGCCGAGCTCGTCTACCGCATCGGCTTCAACCCACTTCATGAACGCATCTTCAGAGGGCAAAGGATCGGTCAATGACCATCATTCTACATCCGGGCTCCGTGCCCCTTCGCGACCTCGAAACCATCTACTGGACCGGAGAGCCGGCTCGTCTGGACCCGTCCTTTGACGCCGGAATCAAGAAGGCGGCCGGCCGCATCGCCGAAATCGTCGCCGGCAATGCCCCGGTCTACGGCATCAACACCGGCTTCGGCAAACTCGCCTCGATCAAGATCGACAGCGCCGATGTCGCGACGCTTCAGCGCAATCTGATCCTGTCGCATTGCTGCGGCGTGGGCGAGCCGCTTGCCGAAAACGTCGTGCGTCTGATCCTGTCGCTGAAGCTCGTTTCGCTCGGTCGCGGCGCCTCCGGCGTCCGTCTCGAACTCGTGCGTCTGATCGAAGCCATGCTCGAAAAGGGCGTAGTCCCGGTCATTCCCGAGAAGGGCTCGGTTGGTGCTTCCGGCGACCTCGCCCCGCTCGCCCATATGGCAGCCGTGATGATGGGCCATGGCGAAGCCTTCTTCGAAGGGCGCCGCATGTCCGGCGCCGAGGCGCTTTCCGCCGCTGCCCTGACGCCCGTCGTGCTGGCCGCCAAGGAAGGCTTGGCGCTGATCAACGGCACCCAGACCTCGACGGCGCTGGCGCTTGCCGGTCTCTTCCGCGCCCACCGCGCCGCGCAGGCAGCACTGATCACCGGCGCTATGTCGACCGACGCCGCCATGGGTTCGTCCGCCCCCTTCCATCCCGACATCCACACGCTGCGTGGTCATCGCGGCCAGATCGATACGGCCGCCACATTGCGCACTTTGCTTGCCGGCTCCGCGATCCGCGAAAGCCATATCGAAGGCGACGAGCGCGTACAGGACCCCTATTGCATCCGCTGCCAGCCGCAGGTCGATGGCGCCTGCCTCGATCTCCTGCGCTCGGTCGCGCGCGTGCTCGAGATCGAAGCGAACGCCGTCACCGATAACCCGCTGGTCCTTTCGGACAATTCCGTCGTCTCCGGCGGCAACTTCCACGCCGAACCGGTTGCGTTTGCCGCCGACCAGATCGCGCTGGCCATCTGCGAGATCGGCGCGATCTCGCAGCGCCGCATCGCGCTGCTCGTCGATCCGGCACTCTCCTACGGCCTGCCGGCCTTCCTCGCCAAGAAGCCGGGTCTCAACTCCGGCCTGATGATCGCCGAGGTGACCTCCGCCGCGCTGATGTCGGAGAACAAGCAGCTCTCGCACCCGGCCTCGGTCGACTCGACCCCGACTTCGGCCAACCAGGAAGACCACGTTTCGATGGCCTGCCACGGCGCCCGCCGCCTGCTGCAGATGACCGAAAACCTGTTCTCTATCGTCGGCATCGAAGCCCTGACCGCGGTCCAGGGCGTCGAGTTCCGCGCGCCGCTGAAGACGAGCCCCGAGTTGCAGAAGGCAGCCGCGGCACTTCGCGCCGTCTCTCTGACGATCGAGGAAGATCGCTACATGGCCAACGACCTCAAGGCTGCCGGCGATCTCGTCGCCTCGGGCCGCCTGAACGCCGCCATCTCCGCCGGCATCCTGCCTGGCCTGGAGAGCTGAGATGGCGGTCTTCGAAGTCAAAAGGGGAAACTCCCCGGTCATCCTCGGATTTCCGCACACCGGCACTGACGTGCCGGCTGCGATCTGGGATCGGCTCAACGACAACGGCCGGATATTGGCCGATACCGATTGGCATATCCACCAGCTCTATGACGGCCTGCTGCCGGAGGTGACCGTCGTTCGCGCCACCTTCCACCGCTACGTGATCGACGCCAACCGCGATCCCGAAGGCGTCAGCCTTTACCCCGGCCAGAACACGACCGGCCTGATCCCGGAAACGGATTTCGACGGCAAGCCGATCTGGAAGGATGGAGAGGCGCCAACCGAAGCCGATATCGCCGAACGCCTCCAGACGTTCCACGCGCCCTATCACGCGGCGCTTGCCGCCGAGATCGAGCGCGTCAAGGCGATCAATGGCGTCGTCGTGCTCTATGACTGCCATTCGATCCGCTCGCACATCCCGTTCCTCTTCGAAGGAAAGCTGCCGGATCTGAACATCGGCACCGACATGGGCAAGACCTGCGCACCGGAAATCGAGAAGGAAACAGCAGAAATCGCTGCTGCAGCAAAAGGTTACAGCAGCATTCTCAATGGTCGCTTCAAGGGTGGATGGACGACCCGCCACTATGGGCGCCCCGAGACTGGCGTGCATGCGATCCAGATGGAACTCGCGCAATCGACCCATCTGGCAGCGGAAGAACCACCCTTCGCGCTCGACGCCGCCCGTTCAGCACTGCTGCGTGAGCCGCTGAAAGCCATTTTGAACCGCATCGAAACCATCGCATTTGACCTCAAGAGACAGACAGGGAGCGAGGCATGACCATGAACAATCCGCGCCACAACATTCGCGACGTGCGCGCCCCCCAGGGCACGACGCTCAACGCCAAGAGCTGGCTGACCGAAGCGCCGCTGCGCATGCTGATGAACAACCTCGATCCGAACGTTGCGGAAAATCCGCACGAACTGGTCGTCTACGGCGGCATCGGCCGAGCGGCGCGCACCTGGGCCGATTTCGACAAGATCGTCGAGACGCTCAAGGACCTGAACGACGACGAAACGCTGATGGTGCAGTCCGGCAAGCCGGTCGGCGTCTTCCGCACCCATAAGGATGCGCCGCGCGTTCTCATCGCCAACTCCAACCTCGTGCCGCATTGGGCGACCTGGGATCATTTCAACGAGCTGGATAAGAAGGGTCTCGCCATGTACGGCCAGATGACCGCCGGCTCGTGGATCTACATCGGCACTCAAGGGATTGTTCAGGGCACCTACGAAACCTTCGTCGAGGCCGGCCGCCAACACTATGGCGGCAACCTCAAGGGCAAATGGGTCCTGACCGGCGGCCTCGGCGGCATGGGCGGCGCCCAGCCGCTCGCAGCCGTCATGGCCGGCGCCTCGTGCCTCGCAGTCGAATGCAACCCGGACTCGATCGACTTCCGCCTGCGGACCCGCTACCTCGACGAGAAGGCCGAGACGCTGGACGAGGCGATGGAGATCATCGCGCGCTGGACGAAAAACGGCGAAGCGAAGTCCGTCGGCCTGCTCGGCAACACCGCTGAAATCCTGCCGGAAATGGTTCGCCGCGGCATCCGCCCCGACATGGTCACCGACCAGACCTCGGCACACGACCCGGTCAACGGCTACCTGCCGAAGGGCTGGACCATGGCCGAGTGGAAGGCCAAGCGCGAAAGCGACCCGAAGGCTGTCGAAAAGGCCGCACGCGCCTCGATGCGCGAGCATGTCGAAGCGATGATCGCCTTTCAGGACATGGGCATCCCGACCTTCGACTACGGCAACAACATCCGCCAGGTCGCCAAGGAAGAGGGCCTTGAAAACGCCTTCGCCTTCCCGGGCTTCGTTCCGGCCTATATCCGCCCGCTGTTTTGCCGCGGCATCGGACCATTCCGCTGGGCGGCTCTCTCCGGCGATCCGGAAGACATCTACAAGACCGACGCCAAGGTCAAGGAACTGCTGCCCGACAACAAGCACCTGCACAACTGGCTGGACATGGCGCGCGAGCGCATCTCGTTCCAGGGTCTACCGGCACGCATTTGCTGGGTGGGTCTCGGCGACCGCCATCGCCTCGGCCTCGCCTTCAACGAGATGGTTAAGAATGGCGAACTCAAGGCCCCGGTCGTCATCGGCCGCGACCACCTCGACTCCGGCTCGGTCGCCTCGCCGAACCGCGAGACCGAAGCGATGAAGGACGGCTCGGACGCAGTTTCCGACTGGCCGCTGCTGAACGCGCTGCTCAACACCGCCTCGGGTGCGACCTGGGTATCGCTGCACCACGGCGGCGGCGTCGGCATGGGCTTCTCCCAGCATTCGGGCGTCGTTATCTGCGCCGATGGCACGGATGATGCGGCCAAGCGACTTGAGCGCGTGCTCTGGAACGACCCGGCAACCGGCGTCATGCGCCATGCCGATGCCGGCTACGACATCGCTCTTGATTGCGCCAAGGACAAGGGCCTGCGCCTGCCGGGTATCCTCGGCAACTGATACGCTTTCGACTGACATACTCAACGGAAATGCTGATAGGGGCGCCGCAAGGCGCCCCTATCACTTTTTGATGAGACAAGTACCGGGACTGCATCTTCCTTGCTTCGGCGCCTTGCGACTGTTGATAGCAATGCTAGAAAATAATGATGCCAGCGCATTGCTGGCTACGCGTTGCAGAAGATTTCTTTTCGCTAAAGCGAGCGCTGATTGTTTATGAGAAGGCTTCATGTGTAAGGGCAGAAACAAGCGAAGAACCATTAGACTTCCTATGTTTGCCGTGGGGCTTCTTACGAGCGTCTTTATTGCTTCGTCTTCGGTCGCCCAGAACGTGAGTTTCTTCGGCCCTGTTCGCAACGGAGAGCGACATTTTACCGCCTTCCCGGAGTATATCGGCGTCGGAATGAGCCAAGGGGAGACCAAGAAGAGAGACGTAGTCTTCTCAACAATTCAAATGCTCGCCATCACTGCCGGAATTGAGGTGCGAGCCCAACCGGGCCTCGGGAGAAACACCATCGGCGTGATATTTAGAAAAGATGTCGTCCAGAATGGCCGGGTCGACGTTCGCAAAATTGAAGATTTCGGCTTCGACCCCTACTACAGCAAATTGCTCAACGACACCGCAGGAAGCGGCGCAGGAAACTGCGCCTCCGCGGTGAACTATTCTGCGGAAGGGCGGTTTGACCGCGCCGTCGTCGTTGCAAACAGCGATGTCCCCGATCAGGAATTGGCGACCTGCGTGGCTCAGGCCCAGGCGCATGCGCTGGGGATAGCCACCTTTAACTCCAGCAAGGCCGACTTCTCGCGCTTCTTCGCGAGGATTATGATCCTCGTCGATCAAAAGAAGAGGTGTCTCCAAGACAACCAAACCACATTGACCTGCAAATTTGTCGATGAGCCCTGGGACTAACCTGGTTCGCGGCTGACCGTCCTCTTTCCTTTTCTATCGCCATCGAGCGCCAGCAGCAGCAACAAGCCGGCAAATCCTGCAACACCACCGAGCAACGCCGTTCCGGAATAGTTGCTGATCCGGGTGCCGAGCGCAAAAAGCCCGGCGCAAAGCCCACCGCTCAGGAAAAGGTTCACGGCAATCAGTGAGCTTCCCAAGCCCGGCCGGTCGGCAATCAGGTCCTGAAGGTAGCTGATCGGGATGGTGATCAGCGCCGCTGCACCGAAGGCGCTGATGAGCGTGAGCGCGTAGATCTGCCACGTGGCCGTGGAAAAGCCGAGCAGCACCATATAGCCGATGTAGATGGCCGTCCCCAGCGCCAGCGCCTTGAACGGCACCAGGCTCAACTGGATGCGCGCCCAGACGAAAATGAAGACGACTTCCAGGAAGGCGACGATGCCGACGATGATGCCGATATCGGTGACGCTACCGCCGATCTCATCCGTCATGATCAGCGGCAGCACGGCGGCATTGACGTGCAGGCTCGACGTGATCGTCGCAACGGCGATCACCCGCAGGAAGATGCGCGGCGTCAGGATCTCTCGGAACGACGTCCAGTAGGACAGCCGCTTGCCGAGCGACGGATCGGCGCCGCCTTCATTGGGCAACGAAAAATAGACGATCAGCAGGTTGGCGAGGCAACCAAGGCAGGCCAGCAGATAGGCCGGCAGCATGCTTTCGCCGCCTGCCAGCGCGAAGCCGACCAGCCCGGGCACCAGAACCCAGGACACCGATATGGCCGCGCGCGCGCCGGTCGTCAGCGACGAGGCGTCATTCCCGCTCATCCGCCGGGCGATGCTGCGCACATTGGCAAAGAGCAGCGTGTAGAGCGCGCCATAAATCGGCAGCAGCAAGAGGACGCTGACGACGAAGCTCGCCTGGTAGGGCAGCATATAAACGATGCCGTAGCCCACAACGCCGAACAGGATCGCCGTCGACATCAGCACGCGATAATTGCCGACGCGGTCCGCCAGGATGCCGATCGAGACGCTGACGATGACATTCACGGTCGAAGCAAGAAGGATCAGCAGCGAATAGATGGCGTCGCTGAGACCCAGTTCGTTGATGCCGACAACCGACTGATAGGGCGAGGTGGCAGCGCCCGCAAAGCCGAACAGGAAGATCGCCAGCATGCTGATCCGCATGGCCGGGTTGCGCATGGCGCTGAGTATGGTGGAAGTCATGCTAGAACGTGTCCGCGAAGCGGGTGAAGGGCACTACATGGTTCCTTAAATCGGGATCGAGTTAAGGACAAACATGCAGCAACTTAAAGCGTTACAGCGACCTGACGCGTCTTGAACGACGTGCGGCGCTGCAGAGGAGAGCCCACCCGAAATTCGGGTAGGAAAAATGCAGATAGTAAAGCCTCAGTCGCCGCTCGACCAACGGGACGAGAAGCGGGCGACAGGCTCGAAGGCAAAGTCCTGGTCGAACGGATAAGCAGGCCGCTGACGGCGCAAGCTCGCAAGGCCGGCGATGCCTTGATTGACGACGCCTTCGGTCAAAGCCATCAGATTGGGATTGGCGATCGGCGCGAGTTCAGGCGAGAGGTAACCCGACTTGACGACGAGCAGCCGCACGGCTTCAGGATCGAGACCGAGCCGACGGAAATCCTCGATATCGTGATAGGGCCTGCGGCGCGCGGCAATGACGATATCGATGGCGCCGACGCGCACCACCGCCTGCCGCTCACGCTCCAGACCGGAATCGTCGAGCCTGACGACCTCCACCAACATTTCGGCGCAGGGGCTTGCCGGGTCGAGGCTACCGCCGATCTTGAGCATCAGCGTTTCGCCTGCACCGGCAGCAAAGCAGGCTTCCACCGCGGGGCGATCGGTTATGCCGGCGATCAGGGCACCGCGCCAGCCGCGTGCCAGCAGTGCCTTCAGCACATCGGCTCGGTCACCGACACCGCCACCGGTCGGATTGTCGCCGGAGTCCGCGAGGATGATCGGCGTCGTCGTCGCCCGTTCGGCGATATCCAGCATCTCGTTGAGCGGTCCGGTCACCGGGCCAAAGCGGAAGTTGCTGCGCTCAGCCCAGTAGCCCGCGGCAATCTCTTCTGCCGCCCGCTTGGCAGCAGGCTTATCGGTGGCGGTCACGACCGCGCAGGCAGTCGCCCGAGGCTCGTCGGCCCAGACGTAGCCAACCATCAGGTTGGCGTCGAGAATGCCCGGCCGCTTGTCGATCTTCGGCAATTGAGCATAGAGCGCCTTCGCCGGCTCGTCTTCAGTCGAGGTGCATTCGCCGGGCAGAAGCACCGGAACCGGCGCCCAGGCAATGCCCGGACGCGTTCCGTCTCTGATCGCCGAGACGAGCATCGACCAGGCGCGGGTCATGGTTTCCGGCGTGTCGATATGCGGCGCAGTCCGATAGGCAGCAAAGATGTCGAGCTGATCGATGATCCTCTGGCTGACATTGCCGTGCAGGTCGTAGCTTGCGGCAATCGGGCAATCGGGACCGACAACGGCGCGGGCGGCCGAAATCCAGTCGCCCTCTGCGTCGTCCATGCCATCGACCTTGATCGCACCATGCATGGCGAGATAGAGCCCGTCGATCGGCAGGGCCGCACGGAGTCCCTCGAGAAACTCTGCCTTGAATGCGTCGTAGACCCCTCGCGATACCGGACCGCCGGGTACGGCGCGTGCGTGCAGTAGCGGCAGATGCTCGACGTCCTCGGCTTTCATGAAGCTGAAGTATTCGGCCTCCAGCAACGCCTGCCCGCGTAGCACGCGAAAGTCCTCTTCCGTCATCAGGACGGGCGAATAGGTGCTGCATTCAGTGTGGATGCCACCAACGGCGATGCGCATGGGCTTTCCTCTTAGAGATTGGGGCTGAGCGGAGCGATGGCCGCGAAGCGCAGCCAGTCCTTCGCCGCCTTCGGTGTCCAGGCCGCCTCGGCAATCGCCGGAAGCCGCGGGAAGACAAGGCGGTTGAAATAGCTACGGGAGAGGTAATGCTCAGACCAGATGCAGGCCTGGACGCCCTTAAGGCGCGGCTTCAGATCCTCGGGGAACTCACCCTCGGCCTCATAGCCATAGGTATGCGCCGGCGTCGCGGTCCCGGCCCAGCTGGCGCCCGGTTCCTGCCACGCATCGGCCTGCGCCATGTCGAGATAATAGGCCTGTCCGGGAGTCATCACCACGTCATAACCTTCGCGTGCCAGTTCGATGCCGACCTCCGGCCGCTCCCAGGCCATCAGCAGCGTATCTTCGGTCGAGACACCGCCGCCATGCGCCACCTCGTTCCAACCGGCGAGCTTGCGGCCACGCGCCGTCAGCATCTGTTTCACCCGCTTCAGGAAATAGGACTGCAGCGCGAAGGTGCCGGAAATGCCCTCCTGCTCCATCAGCGTCTTGGCAAGCGGAGAAGCGAGCCACGAGCCGTTCGCCACTTCGTCGCCGCCGATATGGAGGTACTTGCTCGGGAAGAGCCCGACCATCTCATCGAAGACTTTCTCGAGGAACTCATAGGTGAAGGCGACGGCCGGGTTGAGCGCATTGTTCGGATAACCTTGCACCGAGTGGTAACTCTCCGGCGCCTCCTGGCCATCGGAGAGATCCGGCAGAGCGACGAGCGTCGCCGCACTGTGTCCTGGAATGTCGATCTCCGGCACGACATCGATGTGAAGTGCGCTTGCCTGCGCGACGATCGCCTTGACGTCAGCCTGGCTGTAGAAGCCGCCGACGGGTTCTGCACCATTGCCGAGCTGCGGTAGCAGCGCCTCATCTGGGCCGCGCAGCACACCAAGCGTCGTCAGCTCCGGAAACGCCTTGATCTCCAGGCGCCATGCCTCGTCGTCCGTCAGGTGCCAGTGGAAGATGTTGAGCTTGAACCAGGCGAGGATATCGATCAGCCGCGCCACATCGGTGGCCGGATAAAACTGGCGGGATACATCGAGATGGCAGCCGCGCCAGCCGTAGCGAGGCTTGTCCGAGATTGTACCGCTCGTCGGGAAGCGGAATTTGCCGGGATGATTGCGCGCTCCGTCCAGAAGCTGGGCAAGGCTGGTCAAGCCATATTGCCGGCCGGCGCTGCCGCCGTAGCCCAGGCGAATTTCGGTTTCGGAGAATTCAAGGCGATAGGCTTCTGCCGCCAACCCGGCATCCGCCGTGAAGACGACCGGCCGCCCCTGCTTCGACGTCGCAAGGCTGAAGGGCGCATGCGCCGCAGGGAACAATCGATGGAACATCGACAGCACGGTAGCAACCGCCGCAATCTCGTCTTGCCCGGCCCCAGCGGCCGGATAGAGAACGACCGGAAAACCTGTTCCAGCCCGAAGCTCGAGCTTCGCCGGCCAAGGCTGCAGCGCATAGGGCTGGTCGAGTTCACCTTCCGGCAGCCGCACCGGCGGCGGCTCGCTGACGGCGTTCTCAAGAAGCAAATCCGAGACGGCGACCGGGACGTGGCGGCCATCGGCAAGCGTCAGATAGGCGGACTTGGCTCCGTCGGTGCAATGGCGTGCATTGCGATGCAGGCCGCTGACGGTGAAGGTCCAGCTTCCTCCGTTGTCGATCGTCAAACCCTCGGGCGGCGCAAACTCATGAAAATTGGCGTTGCGACGCAGGAACACCGCATTCTCGCAGGCCTTGGGATCAATGACCCGCGTCAGCGACGTATAGACGATCCTGAAACCGGACAGCGGCGAGCCGGAGAAATTGAACAGCGTGAAGGTGAACCGACCAAAGGGCCCGCCATCCGGCTGCCAAGACGCCTCGAGACGATAGGAAACCGGCTGCATGCTCTTCCTCCAAATGCAGTGTCAGTAGTGGCTTGATTGTGAAAACGTGCGGGCCAGTTCCGCCTGGCCGGCAGTGAGCCCGCAATCGACAGGCAGGCAGACGCCCGAAATGGCCGCAGCGAGCGGTCCCGCCAGGAAATGCACCGCATTGGCGACATCATCAGGGTTGACGATCCGCTGCAGCGGATACCAGCGACGTGCCTCCTCGAAGACATCCGGGTTTGACGCCGCCCTCGCCTCCCAGGCCTGGGTGCGCACTGTGCCGGGAGCAACGGCATTCGAGCGAATGCCGAACTTGCCGTATTCCACTGCGATGAGCCGCGTCAGATGCAGGAGGCCCGCTTTTGCCGCGCTATAGGCCGGGTGGCCGAAGACGTTCATGCCGTTGACCGAGGCAATATTGATCACCGATCCGCGGGTCTCTTTCAGCATATCCTCGACGGCGCGGAAGCACAGGAAGGCCGCTTCCAGATTCAGCGCATTGTCCATGCGCCAGATCTCCGGTGTCGTATCGTGCAGGCTGACGGCACGGGCCGCGCCGGCATTGTTGACGAGCGTGCGCACCGCTCCCCTTTCCTTTGCCGTCGCGGCCATCGCCGCAACGCTTGTCGCGTCGGTCACGTCGCAGGCAACGGCCACGAAGCGGTTGTCATCACCGAGCATGCGCGCCGCCCGTTCAGCGGCGTCCGCATCGATGTCGACGAGCAGGATCACATCGTGATCGTCGGAAAGCTTGCGCGCGATAGCGCGGCCGATATCGCCGGCTGCACCGGTTACGATCGCGAGGGATTGCGTCATACGCTGACCTTTCGCGGCACGTCAGTCTCCGAGAAGCTGGCGATCGTCACCGTCGCGGTGCGTGACCAGCTGCTGCTTGATGCGCCGAAGTGTGGTCGTCGCCTGGGGTTGCACCCGGTAGGCGACGAGGCTGGAGAGGATATCGAGCAGCGCCAGATAGGCGATGCGGGTGGATGTGGGGCGGTAGATGTTGTTGCCCTCGGGCAGATCGACCGGCACGGTGATGCTGGCGGCGGCCGCCACCGGACTGCCGCTCTGTGTCAGCGCGATGGTCGGCACCTTCAGTTCGCGGGCGAGCGTAAAAGCGCGCACGAGCTCGGCGTTGCGGCCGGAGAAGGACGAGCCGATGAGCACGTCGGTCGGCCGCGCCGCCGCCGTCATCATCAGCTGCATGCTGTGATCGGAGCTGGAGGTGATGCGAAGACCATAGCGGAACAGCCGGTTCTGCAACTCGCCGGCAATCATCGAGGAATTACCACCGGAACCGAAGGCGTAGATCATTTCCGCTGCGGCGATCCGCTCGACCGCCTGCTCGATCGCCGCCAGGTCAAGCGAGCGATGCAACAGAAACAACGCGTTCTGCGACTTGGTGATGATGTCCTGGGCGACGTCACCGGTCTCGCGGCTCTTCGGCTCCGGCTTCAGGTAGCGCATGCCGATATAGGCGGTGCGGGCAAGCTGCACCTTGAAATCGGAGAAGCTGTCGCAGCCGAGCCTTCGACAGAAGCGGGTGACGGTGGGCGGCGACACGTCCGCCTTGCTCGCCAATTCGATGATGGAGGCGTTCACCGCAAACTCGAAATCATTCAGGAGAATGTCGGCAATGCGGTTTTCCGATTGGGAGAGCCGCCCTTTTTCTTCCTGTAGTGTCGCGAAGATGTCCATCGCCTGCTTGCGCCTTGCTTCAGATCATGAATGGGAGCGGGATGCGGGCGGAAAACCGCATACACTTTTCCTCATCCCGCTCTAAGATCAGCCCTCCTTCGGCTTATAGGCGACGCAGTCGATCTCGACCTTGCAATCGACCATCATCGACGACTGGACGCAGGCCCGCGCCGGCGGATGAGCACCGAAATACTCTTGGTAGATCTTGTTGAATGTCCAGAAATCACGCGGATCGTCGAGCCAGACACCACAACGAACCACATGCTGCGGACCGTAGCCGGCTTCGGTCAGGATGGCCAGCACGTTGGCAATCGTCTTGTGGGTTTGCGGGATAATCCCACCCTCGATGATCTCGCCGTTTTCCATGGCAACCTGGCCGGAAACATAAAGCCAACCGTCCGCTTCGACCGCGCGTGCGAACGGCAAGGGCTTACCGCCAGCACCAACCTGTTCCGCACCATATCTCTTGATGGTCATGTCAGCCTTCGTGCAAATTATTTTCTTTGATCGTTGACAAGTGACCATAGAAAGCTGAATTTGACTAGCGAAAAACACCATTCATGAAAAGAATTTCAATCCAGGGCGCGAATATGCGGGATCCTTTCCTCAATCCATTCCCCTCCTCCGACACGGCACGCCACTCGATCTGGGAGATGCTCGTCTCGCGCGACATTACCGCCTTCCTGGCCGCAGACTGGTCGATGGTCGCAGGTGATTTCGTCGAGAACGGCTTCATCGGCATCGACGGCCGCCGCGAAACCAATCCCGACAATTGGCGGCTGACCTTCCCGTCGCTTGCGGCCTATCGCGAAGAGTGGCTGCGCCAGGCTAACGACTTTGCGACGCAGAGCTTCGCCGAAGATCCGCGCAATGCGATCTTCACGACGACGACTCTCGAAGACATCGAGATCAACGGCGACCAGGCGCTGGCGCGCAAGAAATTCGATGGCAGCCTCAAGAAGTCGGACGGCAGCGTCGACATCCTGAAATGGCAGACCGTCTATTATTGCCGCCTGCACGAGGGACGCTGGAAGATTGCCGGCTTCACCGGCTACCTGCCGAACCCGATGGGGCCGGCCTGAAAGACGCGATAGAAAAGGCAATGGCATTGCGGATCTTCACAGCGGCGCTTGCGACCGAAACCAACACCTTCTCCCCGATCTGCATCGACCGCCGGGCCTTTGAAGCCTCGCTCTACGCGCCGCCGGGAGAACACCCGGAAACACCGACGCTCTGCACCGCGCCGATCACGGTCGGCCGCCGCGTCGCCGCGGAGAAGGGCTGGCAACTGATCGAGGGCACCGCGACCTGGGCGGACCCGGCTGGCCTCGTCAACCGGGAGACATACGAAGGCCTGCGTGACGAAATTCTCGACCAGCTACGCGCTGCCATGCCCATCGACGCCGTAGTGCTCGGCCTGCATGGCGCCATGGTCGCGGACGGCTACGAAGATCCCGAGGGTGACCTGCTAACGCGCGTCCGGGAGATCGTTGGCCCCGACATCCTCGTCTGCGCCGAACTCGACCCCCATAGCCACCTGACGGCCAAGCGCGCAGCCGCCTCGAACTTCTTCGTCTACTTCAAGGAGTTTCCGCACACCGACTTCGTCGACCGTGCCGAAGATCTCTGGCGCATCGTCGTCGACACACTCGAAGGGCGTGTCACGCCCCTCATGTCGATCTTCGACTGCCGGATGATCGACGTATACCCGACCTCACGCGATCCGATGCGCTCCTTCGTCGACAAGCTGATGCGGATTGAAAGAGAAGACGCGGATGTTCTTTCGCTCTCCGTGATCCACGGCTTCATGGCGGGCGACGTTCCGGAAATGGGCACCAAGTTGCTTGCCGTCACCAACGGCAAAAGGGAGAAGGGCGCAAACCTCGCGCGGGAACTGGGTCTCGAACTCTTTTCCCACCGCGGAACCTTCATCATGCCGCAGATCGACGAGAAGCAGGCCGTTTCTGAGGCACTCGCTGCATCGAAGGGGCCTGTCGTGATTGCCGATGTCTGGGACAATCCAGGCGGCGGCACCGCCGGCGACGCAACGGTGCTTCTCGAAGAGCTTCTGGCGCGCGACGCAACCGACGTTGCGGTCGGGACGATCTGGGATCCGATGGCAGTGCAGATCTGCATGGCCGCCGGCGAAGGCGCCGAGATCCCGCTGCGCTTCGGCGCCAAGTCGGCTCCCGGAACCGGTCATCCGATCGATGGCACGGTCAAGGTGGTCAAGCTGGTGCGCGACGCCGAGATGCGCTTCGGTGAGAGTTTTGCCCCGTTCGGCGATGCCGCCCATATCGTCTTCAACGGCATCGACATCATCCTCAATTCGACGCGCGCGCAGAGCTTCGATCCAAGCCTCTTCTCGGTGATGGGCATCGACCCGAAGGCCAAGAAAATCCTGGTCATCAAGTCGACCAATCACTTCTACGCCTCGTTCTCGAAGATCGCGTCTGAGATCCTCTATTGCTCGGCCGGCACGCCCTATCCGAACAACCCTGCGAAGACCGAGTACAAGCGGGCACCGACGAACATCTGGCCGAAGGTCGCCGATCCGCACGCAGAAGGGAACGGCCTGAACCGCGCCTAGAGTGCGGCCATCGCGTCTCGCCGACACCGGTACGACGGGCTTAGTGCGAAGACAAAAAAGACCGCTGTCTTTCGCAAGACAGCGGTCTTTCTTCCTTGGTCCTGAATGATCAGGCAGCTGCCGGATCGAGCACGCCCAAGTCGATGTCGGTCAGTTCGACGCGACGTTCGAGCGCAAGGCCCGCCTCGTCGAACAGGTGGCAATCCGCAACCTTGATACCGGTCTGGATCGTCTCCTCCGGCCGGATCGCGGCCGTTCCCGGCAACATGGCGCAGAAGTTTTCGCCCTCGCCGCCGATCGCCGCATAGGCGACCGTATGGGCGCCGAGGCGTTCGATGACCGTTGGCGTGACCTTGAGGGTCAGGTCTCCGGTTCCCAGCGTGATATGCTCCGGCCGAACACCAAGCGTCAGTGTCCGCCCGGCAAGGCCGCTCTGCGGGTTGACGGGAATGACCACCGTCTGCCCCTTGTAGTCGACCTCGACGCCGGCGTCGCTGACACCTTTGCAGGTGACCGGCAGGAAGTTCATCTTCGGATTGCCGATGAAGCCGGCAACGAAGGTATTGGCTGGCTTATGATAGAGCTCGAGCGGGGCGCCCGTCTGGGCGATCTGCCCGGCATTGAGGACGACGATCCGGTCCGCCATCGTCATCGCCTCGACCTGGTCGTGCGTGACGTAGATCATCGTTGCCTGCAATTGCCGGTGCAGTTTCGCCAGTTCGATGCGCATGTCCGCCCGAAGCGCCGCGTCGAGGTTCGAAAGCGGCTCGTCGAAGAGGAAGATCTTCGGCTCGCGCACGATCGCCCGCCCGATCGCGACACGCTGACGCTGGCCTCCGGAAAGCATCCCGGGCTTCTGCTGCAGGCGCTGATCAAGGTGCAGGATGCGTGCTGCATGCTCCACCTTCGCCTTCAACTTCTCCTCGGCCATTTTTTCCACGCGAAGCGGAAAGGCGATGTTCTCGAAGACGGTCATGTGCGGATAGAGCGCGTAGGACTGGAAGACCATGGCGATACCACGCTTGACCGGCGGCAGGTCGTTGACGCGTTTGCCCTCGATCAGGATGTCCCCCGAGCTGGCCTCATCGAGACCGGCTATCATCCTGAGCAAGGTCGACTTGCCGCAACCGGAGGGTCCGACGAAAACGACGAACTCACCGTTCCTGACTTCGAGATCGATGCCTTTCAGCACCTCGAAAGTCCCGTAGAATTTCTGAATCCGATTGAGATTGAGCTGTCCCAAGAAACTGTCTCCGGCCACCGGCGAGAAGCGGCTCATTTATAGCAGAGTTAGGTGGGGCCGCGAACCGATCCCATCGGCGCGCGACCCCGGTGGCCTTACTTGTATTCTTCGAGGTCCGCGGCCGCCTTCTTCAAGGCGTCGGCCGGCTCGGCCTTGCCGGTCACGACCGACTGGACCATCTCGATGATGACGTTCTGGAAGCCCTTGTAGTCGGTAAAGAGCGGTTCCGGACCACCATAGGTGATGCCGTCGATGAACGGCTTCCAGTAGGGATCCTTCTTGACGAACTCGTCGACCATCGGCGACGGACGCAGCGGCGTCAGGCCGGCGCCACCCTGAAGCTCATATTCCCCTTGCGGACCGGGCGAGGTGATGAACTTGGCGAATTCGATCGCCTTCTCCTCGACGCCCGAGCCCTTGAAGATCGCCAGGCTGTCGGTGATGAGCAGCGTGCCCTCGCCCTTGGCCTCAGGACCGAGCGGCAGCGGCGCGACGCCCCAGTTGACCTTGGTTTCCTTCAGGCGCGTTGCAGCACCTGAGCCCGCCTGGATCATGCCGACCTTGCCATCGAGGAAGATGGCGCGGACCTCGTTCTGCTCGTAGGCGGTAGCGCCTTCAACGGAATAGGGCGTGATGTCCTTGTAAGCCTGAAGTGCTGCCAGCACCTGCGGGCTATCGATGACGACCTTGTCGCCGTCGATCACCTTGCCGTTGTTGGTGTACACCCAGTGCATGAACTGGTGCATCGTGTTGTCGAAGGTCTTGGCCGGAAGGCCGTAGCCAGCGATGCCGGTCTTCTCCTTGATCGCCTTGGCAAACTCGATTTCTTCAGCCCAAGTCTTCGGCGGCTTCTCCGGATCGAGACCGGCCTGCTTGAACAGGTCCTTGTTCCAGTAAAGCGCCTTGGTCGAGAATGCGATCGGAACGCCCCACTGGTTGTCGTCGAAGGTCACGGTGTCGACGATGTTGGGGTAGTAGGTCTTCTTCTCGTCTTCCGTCATCGGCACGGGAACGATGAGCTCGTTCTGCGCGAATTCCTTCAGCGTGCGCGAGCCGACATAGGCCATGGCAACGGGCGTGCCGGCGGCGGCGAGCGTCGTGGCTTTGTCCTGGCATTGGGCCCAGCCGACGACCTCAGGCGTGACTTTCCAGCCCGGATTCTTTTCTTCCCACTGCTTGATGTATTTCGCGTGTACCGCGTCCATGGTGTCGCCGCAGTAGATCCAGCTGATCTCCTGGTCGGCCGCCTTCGCGGTGACAGCGCCGAGCGCGGTCGACCCGAGCAGCGCCAGGGCAAGTACCCCTGTCTTGAAATGAATAGACACGTTTTATGCTCCCGTTCTCTGGTGGTTGACTTAAGTCTTATTGTTTCACCGCGCCCGCGGTCAGGCCGCTGACGAGATACCGTTGTAGGAGGAAGATCACGACGACAGCCGGCGCGATGCCGACGAAGCTCGCGGCCATGAGCTCGTTCCAGACCACCTCCTGGCGACCGAAATAGGCGAAGAGGCCGACCGGCAGCGGCATGTACTCGCTCTTGGAGTTGAAGGTCAGGGCATAGATGAACTGTTGGGCATAGGCGCCGATGAAGGTCGTGATCGCCACTACGGTGATACCCGGCATGGCGATCGGCAGGATCACCCGGCGCAGCGTATAGAAGTGGCTGGCGCCGTCGACGAAAGCGGCCTCGTCCAGTTCACGCGGGATGCGCGTCATGTAGGTGCGCAAGAGCCAGATCGCCGAGGGGATCAGGAAGGCAACGCCCGGCACGATCATCGCGAGATAGGTGTTGAGCACGCCCAAGGTGCGCATCAGACGGAACAGCGGGATGAGCAGCACTGCGCCCGAAAACATGTTGACAGCGAGGAAGGCACCGAGCAGCAGCCCGGCGCCGCGAAAATTGAAGCGGGCAAAGGCATAGGCCGCGGGGATCACCAGTATCAGCACGATGGCGGTCACGATGGTGGAGATGAAGAAGGAGTTGAAGATGTAGCGGGCAAAACCGGGCACGCTGACCCACATGGTCGAGTAGGCGGCAAACGAGCCGTTTTGCGGCCAGAAGCGATAGGGCGAGGAGAACAGCAGCCCGAGCGGCTTCAACGACACCAGGAACCCTTCGACGAAGGGCGCCAGAATGAAGCACAGGAAGACGAAGATACCGGCATAGATGCCAAGGAGCTCGTACCAGCGATAACGGTTGATCATGGCAGGCTGGCTCATTTCTGCTCCCCCGCGGCAAGACGGCTGGTGACCCGGAAATAGGCGAAGCAGAAGATCGACAGGAAGATGCAGATCAGCACGGCGCGCGCGGCGCCTTCACCGTATTTCTTCGACCCGATGGCGGTACGGTAGGTATCGATGATCATCGTGGTGGTCTCACCGTTGGGACCACCCTGGGTGAGGATCCAGATGATGTCGAAGGAATTGAAGGTCGCGATCAGCGACAGCATCGACATCGTGATCAGCGACGGAACCAAAAGCGGCAGCGTGATGCGGCGGAAGCGATAGAGGCGCCCTGCTCCGTCCGTCCAGGCGGCTTCATAGAGATCCTGCGGGATCGCCTGCATCGCCGCCAGCATATAGAGCGTCACCAGCGGCACGCCGATCCATACGTCGGTGATGATCGTCGCCCAGAAGGCGGTGGAACCGTGGGCAAGGAAGGCGATGGGCCCGTTGGACAGCCCCAGGTTCTGCAGCACGCCCGAGATCATGCCGAACTGCCCATTGTACATCCAGCCCCACATGAAAATGCCGATCGCCATCGGCACGATCCATGGCGGCATGGTGAGCAGGCGGAAGAGCGCACGGCCGGGCACGGCGGCGTTCAGCATCGTCGCGCCGAAGACGCCGATGATCATCTTGATCGAGACCGAGAAGAAGGTCCAGATGAAGGTCCGGAAGATGACTTCGGCGAAAGTCTCGTTGAAGATCTTATCGTAGTTGGCCCAGCCGACCCAGTTGGTCGTCTTCTTCAGCGACGCGTCCGTGAACGACAGGATGAAGGTGTCGACCAGTGGATAGGCGACGATCACCGTGACGTAGAGGACAGCCGGAAGAAGCAGGATCCAGGCGAAGATGACCGTGCTGCGTTGAACACTCATCCCCACCTCCCCCTACGCAGCGCGCGAATGCAGTGCTTCGTCGAAACGGTCCCAGATGAGCCGGAGATCTATGACGCTCTTCCTGCGTCGCGCCTCGTCCATCGAAAGCGCCAGGATACCCGCTTCAAGCGCATCGAGGGTCGAGACCGGCAGCGGCCGGCCGTCACGAACGTGGCCGATGATATCGGTCGCCATCTGCTCGTCGGCACCGTAGTGCTGCGACAGTTCCGTGGCGGCGTATTTGTTTTCGATGACCTTCTTACCGGTCAGCATCTCGTGAACGTCGAAATAGCCACGGATGAAATCGCCCTCGGCCATGCCACGCGAGCCCATGATGCAGAAGCGGCGGAATTGGTCCGGCACGTTGAGATTGGTGTGGAAGTTCATGCCGACGCCGTTAGCGTATTCGACGATCGCCACCTGGTAGTCGATGATGTCGCCGTCGCTGTCGAAGACCTTGTCGGAGCCCATCCAGCCGCTCGGTTTGCGATGGAAGAGTTCCAGGTCGTTGATACCTTCGCGTGCGGGATCGTTGGCGGGAATGAAGCTCTTGCGGCCGCCGAAGCTCGCGACCCGTTCCGGCCGCGCGCCGACGACACCATTGTAAAGATCAAGGTCATGGCAGCATTTTTCCAGCATGAAACTGCCGGAATAGCGCTCGTAGCGGCGCCAGTCGCGCATGAAGAAGGCGCCGTGATAGGGTTCGATATGCTCGGACGCCTCAATCGAGACGACCTGGCCGAGCGTGCCTTCGGCAAGCGCTGCGCGCAGGTCGCGATACATGGGCGCGTAACGCAACACCAGACCGACCATCAGGCGCTCATGGCCGAACTTCGCCATCAGCCCCGCGAGTTCGAGGCTCTCCTGGACCGTCGTGACGATCGGCTTCTCGCTGAACACCTTGAGACCGGCCTCGAGACCAATCCGGATATGATCGAGGTGCATGTGGTTCGGCGAGCCGATCATCAAGAGATCGAGCTTCTCGTTGGCGATCAGCTCTTCGGGGGTCGCGTAAGCCTTGCCGGCCGAGATGCCTTTTTCGGTGAGCGTGGACAGACCAGCCGGGTTCGGATCGACGTAGCCGGCGATCTCGAAGTTCTCGTCCATGGCTTTGAAGACATAGCCCAGATAACCCAAACGGAATCCGAGTCCGATGATGCCGACTTTCATGCTCGTCCTGTTCCCCTGCCTTTTGGCGTAATTTATTTTCGCAGACTGGGACAGTTTTTTCAGGCAGTCAACTCAAATCCGCATATTTTGTAAAATTGTGAAATTCATTTTCATACGACAGGCAAATGCCGAGAAAGCAGGCAATTCATGGACAACTAAAAAGGGTGCGTATCCCGCAACTCTACGGCAGGAAGAAAGCGGTCCAGACCACTGCACGTTGCGTGGTTGACTTCTGATCAGTTCAGCCCTTTCCGACCAGCCGGTTTCGCCAGTGCAGCAGCCGCAGTAAAGGTCGAGCCAGATAAGGTCGCGGTATCTTGGGATGGTCGCCAACCGTCCCCTGCCGTGCGGCGCGCGCGCTCGGCTCGATCAGGAACGCAACGATCAGCGAGCTGCGAGTGGCGTATAGCTCCAGGGCGTCGTCCGACAGGAATATCCCCTGATCCCCCTCACCGAAGGCGATATCTCCTACCTTTATCGAGCCCGAAAAGAGATAAAAGTAAAGGTGTCGCCCCTTCGCCCGCGGAAACGCAGTCTTTGTCTCAGCCTCGAGCCGGAGATCGAAAAAGTCGACTTTGTTGCGCACGAAAAACGGTGCTGTGCCACCTTCCGGCCCGACAAGATGCCTCCATTGATTGACAGGTGCCACTGCAATGGGGCCGTGCTGGATGGCCGGTGGGAGATCTAAACCGTGAGGGCGCACAAGGATCTGGAGCATCCGCAACGGTGGATCGCTCGGCAGGGTCTCCTCCGAATGCCAGAAGCTCTTTCCCGCGTTCATCACCATAAGGTGCCCGCTGTCCGTGACCAGTCTCCCGGTAGCGCGGTCATCGTGGCGCATGACACCCTCCGGCACCCATGAAAGGATTTCATCGTTCTGGTGCTCGTGCATGGCGATCAGCCTGCCCGGCTCCAGGATCGACTCAACAACCATTGCCAGAGGGCCGTAGCCGTGATCACGCGGCCGTGGCAGCAGCCAACCGGGCATGTTGAGCCTGGCCTTGAACCCGCCCATATCCCTGACAAGAGGACTTTTGGCGCCGCGGTAGAGCATGGGTCACTCTATCACCCGCCATCGGCATTTGGCACGGCCGTGAACACTTTCCGGGCTTCCCGCATTCCGACGGCACCTCACCGTCCCATTCGGGTAGCGAGTTTCCTTTCGGCCGCCTGCAATCCGTCGTGCAGCAGCACCGCAAGCGTCGCGACGATCAGGCCACCCTGAACGACGAAAGCCAGGTTGTTCGATTGCAGACCGGCAATGATCACTTCGCCGAGGGTTTTCGCCGCGACCGTTGATCCGATCGTGGCCGTTGCCAGGCTGACGACCACCGAAAGTCGGATGCCTGCAAGGATAACCGGCATCGCCAGCGGCAACTCCACCTTCAGGAGCCGCTGACCGCCTGTCATGCCGGCACCGCGCGCCGCCTCCATGACAGATGGCGGCAATGTCGTCAGCCCCGTCAGCGCGTTCTCGAAGATCGGCAGCAGGCCATAGAGAAAAAGCGCGATCAATGTCGGCTTCTCACCGAAACCGAAGATGGGAACGGCGAGCGCCAGAACGGCCACCGGCGGAAAGGTTTGGCCGATGTTGACCAGGCTGCGCGACAGCGGCAGGAATTCGGCCCCGGATTCGCGCGTCACCAATATTGCCAAAGCAAGCGCAACCAATGCCGCAGCAGACACTGCGATGGCGACGGTGCGCAGGTGCAATAGAGTAAGCTGCAACAGGCTGCCCTGATTGTAGATCACCGGCGCATTCGCTTGAACCAGGGGCCGCAGCAACGGTTCGAACCATTGCGGCTGCAGCAGGAAGGCGAGCAAAACCAGGAACACTCCCAAGCGAAAAAGCGTCGATAGTTTCGGCATCAGACTGGCCCGGCTGCCCGTTTCGCCAGCCCTTCGAGACTGACCTTGCCGATGATAGCCCCCGCGGCATCAGCCACCGGCAGCGCGCTCCGCCCGGACCAAAGCAGTTCGGCAAGCGCCTCCCTTTGGCTGAGCGTGCTCGATATGGCTGTGCCGTCTGCTGACCCTGGTTCGACGGCGCTCAAGACCGGCTCGATCGCGAGCAACCGATAAGGCCGTTCGCTGACCCCGATCAGGCTCTCGACGAACGGGGTCGCGGGCTTGATCAGCATTTCGGCGGGCGTCGCATATTGCACCACCTTGCCTTTGTTCATGACGGCAATGCGGTCCGCGAGCTGGAAGGCCTCCTCCATGTCATGGGTGACGAGAATGACCGTCGTCTCGAAGTGCTTCTGAATGGCGAGCAGATCATCCTGAGCCTTGGCGCGAATGATCGGGTCGAGTGCGCCGAAGGGCTCGTCCATCAGCAGGACTTTCGGTTCGGCAGCCAACGCCCGGGCGACGCCGACACGCTGTTGCTGACCGCCGGAAAGCTCATGCGGAAAGCGTGGACCGAAGGCGGCCGGATCGAGCTGGAACAGTTGGAGAAGTTCGTCCACCTTGGCGTCGATACGCGCGCGCTCCCAACCGAGCAGCGTCGGTACCGTGGCGATGTTCTGCGCGACGGTACGGTGCGGAAACAGGCCGTGGCCCTGGATCGCATATCCGATGCGGCGGCGCAGTTCATAGCCTGGCAGCGCACGGTTGTCCTCACCGTCGAGGCGGATCGTCCCCGAAGTCGGCTCCACCAGCCGATTGACCATCCGCAATAGCGTCGTCTTGCCAGAGCCGGAGGTACCGACGATGACGGTGACGGTACGCGGTGCGATCGTCAGGCTGACGTCGTCGACGACCGCCGTCTCGCCATAGCGCTTGGTGATGTTTTCGATTTCGATCATGCGGCCTCTGCCTGCCTGGTGTTGGGTGTGGCCATTTCGATCATCGCGTCGAGCACGATCGCCGCCGCAAAGGCGAGCACCACGGTCGGGACGGCGCCGAGCAGCACGAGATCCATCGCGGTCTGGCCAACGCCCTGAAAGACGAAGACGCCGAAGCCGCCGCCGCCGATGAGGGCAGCGATGGTCGCCAGGCCGATGTTCTGCACGAGCACGATGCGGATGCCGGTGAGGATCACCGGAAAGGCCAGTGGAAATTCGATGCCGACCAGCCGTTGCCAATCGGTCATGCCGATGCCGCGGGCTGCGTCATTCGCATCCCTCGGAACGCCGGCCAGACCGACGACGGTATTGGCAACCACCGGCAGCAGCGAATAGAGGAACAGCGCGACAAAGGCGGGTGCGACACCGATGCCACGGATGCCGATCGTGGCAGCGCCCGGAACGTTCGCGGCGATCCAGCCAAGCGGTGCAATGAGAATGCCGAACAGCGCGATCGACGGTATCGTCTGGATCGCGTTCAGAACGCCCAGCAAACCATCGCGCAATCGGGCGACGCGGTGACACAGTATACCGAGCGGAATGCCGACGATGGTCGCGGTCACAAGCGAGCCGAGCGCCAAGGTCACATGCTTGCGGGCTTCCGCCCAGAAGGTGTCCACCCGGCTCGCATATTCCCTAAGGATCGAGAGACTATCCCAGGTACCGGAAAGCAAAAGCATCCCGACAAAGGCGAGCACGGCGACGAGCACCACGATGCGCACGATGGGGGCCGGGCGCAATCGCGTCAGTGCATCGGCTGCCAGCAGCCCGAAAGCAAAGAGCATGACCCAGAAACCGGAAGCAGGCGACACGCGAGCATAGGTGTTGCCCTCAGGCGTCAGGTGGCCGGCCGCGACGCCGATGCCGAGCGCCAGCCCGGCCAGCGCTGCGAAAGCTGCGACAAGGCGCAGAGTGGCCGTCGAGCGCATGGCCGCCACGAGCACGCCGGCAAAGATCACCAGCAGCACTGCCGCGCTCCAGGGCTGCGGCAAGGCCTCGACGATCGTCTTTGCCTCGCCGGCGACGATGCGATTGGCACGAAACGTTGCAAAAGGCGCGATGAAGGCGCCGCCAAGCGCCAAGGCCGCGATGATCGCTCCGAGCTTGTCAAAGCGGAGTTGTCTCAAACCACATTCCCTCCCCGCCTGTGCCGGCGCGACTTCGGCACCTGCAGGCACACCCCGGAACGCCAGCCATCGGACCAGCGTTCCGGTTATCCGTCAACCTACTTCAGGAAGCCGTTCTTCTTCAGAAAATCCTCGGCAACCGCCTTGGCCGGTTCGCCGCCGACCTGCACGCGGCCGTTCAGGTCCTGAAGCGTTACGAGATCGAGCTTCTCGAACACCGGCTTCAACAGTTCCTCGATTTGCGGGTTTTCCTTGAGCACAGCCTCGCGAATAATCGGGGTCGGCTGGTAGACTGGCTGGACCGCCTTGTCATCTTCGAGCACGACGAGGCCAGAAGGTGCGATGCCGCCATCGGTGCCATAAACCATCGCCGCATTGGCGCCGTTCGTCTGGTTGGCAGCAGCCGCAATGGTCGCCGCGGTGTCACCGCCGGAAAGCGTGATCAGCTGATCCTGCTTCAAGGTGAAACCATAGGTCGTCTGGAAGGCCGGGAGAGCGGCGGCCGAATTCACGAACTCAGACGAAGCGGCCAGCACGACCTTGCCGCCACCGGCGACATATTTGCCGAAGTCGCTGAGCGTCTTCAGCTTGTTCTCATCCGCAACTTCCTTGCGAAGACCGATCGCCCAGGTGTTGTTGGCCGGCGACGGCGTCAGCCAGACGATCTTGTTGGCGTCGTAGTCGAGCTTCTTGGCGGTCTCGTAACCCTTGCCTGCGTCCTTCCAGACCGGATCGTCAGCCTTTTCGAAGAAGAAGGCGGCGTTACCGGTATACTCCGGGTAGATGTCGATCTCGCCGGCGGTAATCGCCTTGCGCACGACCGGCGTCGCGCCGAGCTGGACGCGATCGACGGTCTTGATGTTGTTGGCATTGAGCACGGCAAGGATGATGTTGCCGAGAACACCGCCTTCGGTGTCGATCTTCGAGGAGACGACGACATCGGCGCTGGCCGTGGCAGCAGTCAAAGTGAAGGCAAAGGCAGTTCCGATAAGCAATCTAGTCAGGCGCATGAGTTTGTTTCTCCCTCGAAATTCGCTCCGCAAGTTTGATCACGGAAAGTTCGCCGCGTCGGGGCAAGGCATTCCATATATGTCAGTCCCCGGCAAAAAATAGGGTTGCACGCAGAGACTGTGGCGGACGAAAAATTCCGACATCGATAAACACTATCGAAAGCGTAGATTTCTACGTCCGACCGCGTGCGATTGGCCGTTGCAATCAGGGGCGATGTCGGCCACTCTGACAGAGGCCCGCCAGAAACACCGCTTTCACTCTTGGTTGCGATGCCGCTCGACCCGAACCGCTTGGGGGCTGGTGGATTGGGTTCGCCCGGCGAACGTTCGGGGAATTCATGTCGATCTATCTCTTCACGCTGCTTATCGGCGTGGTTGCCGGTCTGCGCACCATGACCGCACCTGCCGCCGTCAGCATCGGCGCCGCTGCGGGCTGGTTGCCGCTCGGCGGTACATGGGCAGCCTTTATGGGTTTTCGCTTCACGCCCTATATCTTTGGCCTGCTGGCGCTGGTGGAATTCGTCACCGATCAGTTGCCGAGCACGCCGAGCCGCAAGGTTCCGCAGCAGTTCGGCGCACGCATCGTCTCGGGCGGCTTCTGCGGCGCCGTGCTCGGAACGGCCGCAGGTGCTATGCTGGCCGGGCTGGTCGCCGGCGTGATCGGTGCCGTCATCGGTACGCTCGGCGGCTACGAAGCCCGCAAGCGCCTCGTTGCGGCCATCGGCGGCAAGGATCTGCCGATCGCGCTTCTTGAGGATGTCGTTGCCGTTCTCCTCGCACTCTGGGTGGTGTCCTCGGTGTCATGACGAAACATTTCGACGCAATCATCATCGGCGCCGGCCAGGCCGGCCCTTCGCTGGCCAGCCGGCTGACATCAGCGGGAAAGACCGTCGCCTTCGTCGAGCGCAAGCACTTCGGCGGCACCTGCGTCAACACCGGCTGCATGCCGACCAAGGCGATGGTTGCGAGCGCCTATGCGGCGCACCTGGCGCGCCGGGGCGCCGACTATGGCGTCACGACCGGACCGATCACCATCGACTTCGCCCGCGTCATGGCGCGCAAGGACACGGTGCGGTTCAATTCGCGCAAGGGGGTCGAAGGCTGGCTGAAGGGCATGCCGAACATCACCGTCATCGAAGGCCATGCGCGCTTCGAAGGCCCGCACGAGGTGCGCGTCGGCGGTGAGTTGCTGTCGGCCGACCAGATCTTCCTGAACGTTGGCGGACGTGCGGCGACGCCGGACTTCCCTGGCGTCGAGGACGTGCCCTATCTGACCAACGTCTCGATCATGGATCTCGACACCCTGCCCCGCCACCTGATCGTCATCGGCGGCAGCTATATCGGGCTTGAGTTCGCACAGATGTTCCGCCGCTTCGGCTCCGAGGTCACGGTGATCGAGAAGGGCCCACGCCTGATCGGTCGCGAGGATGCGGACGTTTCCGTCGCCATTCTCGCGATTCTGGAGAAAGAGGGCATAAACTTCCGCTTGAACGCCGAATGCATCCGCTTCGCCAAGCGCGGCGACGAAGTCGTCGCCGGCGTCGACTGCACCGCCGGCGCACCCGAGATCGTCGGCTCCCACCTGTTGCTTGCCACCGGGCGACGGCCGAATACGGATGATCTCGACCTCGATCGAGCCGGCGTGAAGACCGACGCGCGCGGCTATGTCGAAGTCGACGAAACGCTCAGGACCAATGTCCCGCACATTTTCGCCATGGGCGACTGCAACGGCCGCGGCGCCTTCACCCACACTGCCTATAACGACTTCGAGATCATCGCCGCGAATCTCATCGATGGCGAGGCACGAAAGGTCAGCGACCGGATTGCGACTTACGGCCTCTTCATCGATCCGCCGCTTGGCCGCGCCGGCATGACGGAAACCGAAGCGCGCAAATCAGGACGCAAGCTGCTCATCGGCACGCGACCGATGACCCGCGTCGGCCGCGCCGTCGAGAAGGGCGAGACCGAGGGCTTCATGAAAGTGATCGTGGACGCCGACAGCAAGGAAATCCTCGGCGCCTCGATCCTCGGCACGGGCGGCGACGAAGCGGTGCAGAGCATCCTCGACGTCATGTATGCCGGCAAACCCTACACGACGATCACCCACGCGGTGCACATTCACCCGACGGTGTCGGAGCTTATCCCGACGGTGTTTGGTGACCTGCACCCGGCCACCTGAGCGACCGGACGTTAGCGACCGCCCGGTTAGACGAGCGCTGCCCGCGCGAGATGGTAAAAATACGTAGCACCGCGTTCGAGGATGTCGTCGTTGAAATCGTAGCGGGTGGTGTGCAGCCCGCTGCTGTCGCCGTTGCCGATCAGCACATAGGCGCCCGGCACCTTCTCCAGCAGGAAGGAGAAGTCTTCACTGCCCATCAGCGGCTCGGGCAATTCGACATAGGCGTCGGTGCCAAAAGTCTCCGCGATCACCGCACGCGCATCTTCGACGGCATCGGCATCGTTGATCGTCGCGGGATAACCGACCTGCCAGTCGAAAATCGCCTCAGCGTTGTAGCTTTCCGCCTGCAAGCGGGCAATCTGCTCGACACGTTCCTGGAGTTGCTTGCGCACGGCCGGATCCATCGCACGCATGCTGATTTCCAGCACTGCTTTATCCGGGATGATGTTGGAGGCGGAGCCGGACCGGAACGAACCGACCGTCAGCACCGACGGCTGGTGCGGCGATACATTGCGCGAGACCAGCGTCTGCAGCGCCATCACCACGCTGGAACCGACGACGACCGGGTCAACCGTCAGTTCCGGCTGGGCGCCGTGACCGCCCTTGCCCCTGATCGTTAGCGTCAGTACGTCGATCGATGCAGCCATCGCGCCGGCGCGGCTGGAGAACTGGCCGACCGGCAGGCCCGGCCAGTTGTGGAGCGCATAGACCCGCTCACAGGGGAAGCGTTCGAACAGGCCGTCCTCGATCATCAGCTTGCCGCCGCCGAAATTTTCTTCGGCCGGCTGGAAGATCAGGTGCACGGTGCCGTTGAAGCTCTCGTCCTTCGACAGAGCCCAGGCAGCGCCGAGCAGCATGCTGGTGTGACCGTCGTGGCCGCAGGCATGCATCGCGCCCGGATGTTTGCTCTGATAGGCAAGACCGGTTTCCTCCTGCATCGGCAGCGCGTCCATATCGGCACGAAAGCCGACGGCGCGGTTGCTGTTGCCGCGCTTCAGCGTCGCAACGATGCCTGTCGTCGCCAGACCGCGCGTCACTTCGAAGCCCCAGGATTGCAGCAATCCGGCGACGAATTCGGAGGTCTTCACCTCGGATAGGCCGATCTCGGGCATCTCGTGCAGCTTGTGACGGATCTCGACGAGTTCGGGCAGGAACTCAGAAAAATTGGCGTCGCGCATTGGGGCCTCCTCAAGCCATCTGCAAGAACTGGCGCAGCCGCGCCGATTGCGGGTCGCGCATCACCTGCGACGGCGCGCCGCGTTCTTCCACCAGTCCCTTGTGCAGGAAGATCACCTCACTGGAGATATCACGGGCGAGTGACATTTCGTGCGTGACCATGACCATGGTGCGCCCTTCTTCGGCGAGTTTCTTGATGACGAGCAGGACTTCGTTGACGAGTTCCGGGTCGAGCGCCGACGTAGGCTCGTCGAAGAGCATGACTTCCGGCTTCATCGCGAGAGCGCGCGCGATCGCCGCCCGCTGCTGCTGGCCGCCCGAAAGCTGGTTGGGATAGTGGTCGCGCTTCGGGGTGATGCCGACCTTTTCCATCAGCAATTCGGCCTCGCCGATCGCATCCTTGCGCGTCATGCCGAGCACATGGATCGGGCCCTCGATGATGTTTTCGAGGATGGTCTTGTGGGACCACAGATTGAAGCTCTGGAACACCATGCCAAGGCGCGTACGGATATGTTCGAGCTGCCGCTTGTCGGTGGCATGGAACTTGCCGTCCTTGCCCTTGACGGTGCGGATCACCTCGCCCGAGACCGCGATCTCG
Source organism: Ensifer sp. 22521 (assembly GCF_052044795.1). Classification (NCBI taxonomy): domain Bacteria; kingdom Pseudomonadati; phylum Pseudomonadota; class Alphaproteobacteria; order Hyphomicrobiales; family Rhizobiaceae; genus Ensifer; species Ensifer sp. 22521. The sequence continues at coordinate 280,891 of NZ_JBQENM010000004.1, read as the reverse complement.
CCCTCATCGGGCGTCTCCAGATAGTTGATGCAGCGCAGCAAAGTGCTCTTGCCCGAACCACTGCTGCCGATCAGCGAGATGACGTCGCCGGACTTCGCCTCGAAGGAGACGCCTTTCAGCACCTCGACGGACCCGAAGCTCTTGTGAATGTTCTTCACGGAAAGCGCTGTTGCAGCCATGTCCGTTCCTCCTCGTTAGGCCTTCGCCGTGCGGTAGCGGGTGAGCCGCTTCTCGACCACGCCCATGACGCGCGTCAGGATGAAGACGACGGTGAAATAGATGATGCCGGCGGCGATCAGGGGTTCGAAGATCAACAGCGACTGGCGCTGCAGCATGCGGGCGGTGCCCATGACTTCGAGAATCGTGATCGTCGAGGCGAGCGACGTCGTCTTCAACAGGATGATCAGGTCACCCGTCAGCACCGGCAGGCAGGATCGGAACGCCTGCGGCAGGGTGATGCGGCGAAGGATCATCGAGGAGCGCATGCCGATCGATTTGGCCGCCTCGATCTGGCCGCGCGGGATCGCCTTGATCGCGCCGCGGATAACCTCGGCATTGTAGGAGGCCTGATTGAGGCTGAGCGCAAAGATCGCGTACCACAGGCCATCACGCAGATAAGGCCAGAGGAAGCTGTGGCGCACCCAGGTTCCGGGCAGGATTTGGCCGAGGCCGTAGTAGATCAGGTAGATCTGTACCAGGAGCGGCGTGCCGCGGAACGCAAAGGTAAAGACATAGGCCGGAACCGAGAGCACGCGACGGCCGGAAAGCCGGGCAAGCGCCACGAGGGTGCCGATGACCAGACCGAAGACGCCCGCCACCGCCGTCAAAAGCAGCGTCAGCGGGGTTGCTTTGATGAGCGCCGGCAGGAAGCCGATAACGTTGGAGATCGTTTCCATCAGTGGTGCCCCCGGTTGAGGCGGCGTTCGATTTGGGCGATCACCAGCACGGATACGAGCGTGATCGCCAGGAACAGGATGGCCGTCAGCCCGTAGAAGAAGATGTACTGCTTGGTACCGGCAGCAGCCCGGTAACCGGTGTAGAGCAATTCGCTGAAGGAGCCGAGCACGCTGATGATGGCGCTTTCCTTGGTGATCGACAGCCAGAGATTGCCCATGCCTGGAACCGCGTGGCGCATCATCTGCGGGAAGATAATGCGGGTGAAGACCTTGCGTCTCGGCATGCCGATCGAAACCGCCGCCTCGATCTGGCCGGGGGGCACGGAAAGGAAGGCCGAGCGCAGCACTTCAGTCATGAAGGCGCCGGAGACGAAAGCGAGTGCGATGATTGCTGCCCAGAACGAGCTGAACTGGAAGGTCTCGGCCACCAGACCGAAGTGCTTCAAGAGCCGCTCGGCACCGCTCGCGACGGAGAAATAGAGGAGCAGGATGACCAGCAGTTCGGGAAGCGAGCGAACGACCGTCGTGTAGATCTCGGCAAGGAAGCGCGGGACGCGGTGCTTCGACAGTTTGCCGGCCGCCCCGAGGAAGCCGAAGAGAACCGCAACCGCATAGGCGACCACGGACACCTGCAAGGTCATCACCAGGCCCCAGGCGAAATCGTCGCCCCAGCCCTCGCCGCCCCAGGCAAGCAATTGCCAGTAATAGTCCATCCGTCGTTACCTGTTCCCGATTGTCTCGTCAGCCCTCACGCCGCCCTCTGTCGGGCTGGATCGCTGTAGCGGTCGCTGCGAAGATGCCCCGGCGCTGCGGCCGGTTTGGCGATCGAGGGCGGCGCGAAACATAGGCTACACGCCGCCCTTGAAGAGCGATTTACTTCTTGCCGAAGATCCACTTGTCGACGAGCTTCTGGGTCGTGCCGTCCTTTTCCAGGGCAGCAAGGCCGGCATTGACCTTTTCGAGCGTCGCCGCATCGCCCTTGCGCACGGCATAGGCGACACCTTCACCGAGAACGACATTCTTCGGCACTTCGACCTTGACCTCGTAGTCGGCGCCCTCGGGCGACTTCAGGAAGGTCTGGATGTAGAGGTCGGGGATCAGCACGTAGTCGACGCGGCCGGCAATGAGGTCAGCGACCGAGTTGTCTGCGGTGTCGTAGCTCTTGGCTTCGGCACCCGTCAGATACTTGGCAACATAGGCCGACTGGACGCTGGAGGTCTGCACACCGATGATCTTGCCCTCGACGCTTGCCGGATCGATGATCTTGCCGGAACCATCCGCGGCGTCGGTCGTCTTGATCTCGCTCGTGTCAGCTTTGGCGCCGACGAAGGAGGTGCCTTCGGTGTAATAGGGCGTCGAGAAATCAACGACCTGGCGACGCTCATCCGTGATCGAGAAGGCGCCGATGATGAAATCGACCTTGTTTTCCTTCATCGACGGGATCAGTCCGTCCCAGGCCATCTGGTTGATGTCGCACTTCACGGCCATCTTTTCGCAGAGTGCGCGGGAGAGGTCGGCCTCGAGGCCCTCCCATTCGCCGCCGGCGTTCACCTGGGTGAAGGGCATGTAGGGCTCCGGCGTCATGCCGAGCCGCAGCGTGTCCTCGGCCAATGCGCTGCCAACAGCCATGGAAAGGGCGATCCCTGCGAACAGGGCGGTCTTCAACGTCTTCATTTTGTTTCCTCCTCGGGGATTGCGACGGATCAGAGCGTGTTGCTGAACCAGCGCAGCGACATGCAGGACAGGCCCGCGTCGATCTTGCCGATCTCCGTCGTCTTCATGGGCACGACCTTGTAGCCGAGCTTGTCGAGCATCTCGATCGTGCGCGGGAAGTCGGAGCCAACCATGACGACGTCATTGACGCGTAACGCATTGGCTGCCGGCTCTTCACCTTCGGGAATGATCACCTGCTTGAAACGCTCGAAGGCGCCGGATTCGGCAAGACGCGCCGTTGAAAGCACGGTCTCGTCGTCGAGCAGCGAGCAATCGGTCTTGAAGTGCAAAACACCTTCCGGGGTCGCGACGATCTCGCTTTTGCGGCCGAGCTTGGCAAGGCAGGCCTGCAGCGCTTCGGCGCCGACCTTGTTGGTGCGGGCCGAAAGGCCGATCATCACGCTTTCGCGCGTCGTCAGCACGTCACCGCCATCGGCAAAGCCGTTGCCGGGCAGGTCGAGAACGGTTTCGAACATGGCGCGCAGCGTCGGCTCGATCTCCGGCGTTTCCTTGACGCGGGTCTCGGCGCCCGGGCGCAGGAGGATCGCGCCTTCGGTGAAGACCAGCGCCGGATCCTCGACGAAGATCGAATCCGGGAAGGCTTCGAGCGCCGGCAGTACCGTCACCTTCACGCCTGCGTCCTTCATCGCCGCGATATAGGCGTCGTGCTCGGCCTTCACACCTTCGAAGGTGGGGTTGCCGCGATCGTCGGCGCGCAGACCGTTGACGACCGACTTCGAGGGCGTGCGAACGATGATGTTGTTGAACTGGTAGACGGGGCGTGACTGCGACATTTGTGGGACCTTTGGCTTGGATGAGGTGCTTCTATCGATCGGACGTGGCGGCGTAAAGCTTTTGCGTACCGGCCGGTTCTCTTCGTGACAAATGAACGCCGGCGAGCATGCAGCGCACGGAACCGCCGGCAAGCTCGATCGTCGGCACGTCGAAGGCAAGCACACGGGCGGAGATTTCGAGCGCCTTGATCTGATCGGGGCGGAGCGAAGCGAGCGCCCGCGCCGACATGACCACGACGCGGCCATCTGCGCCGTCGAGCTCGATCGCGTTGCCGGCGAAGTTTTCGATCTGGTCAAGCGTCAGGTCGATGACCTGGCGGCCGGTTTCCTCGAGCCGCGCGCAGATTTCCTGGCGGCGGGCGACATCCGGGATCATGCTCGCGCCGATCAGCGCAAACTCCGTGCCGATGCACATCAGAACGTTGGTGTGATAGATCGAGTTGCCCTGGCGATCGACGGCACCGAAGATCATCGGCTCGAAGTTGAAGTGGGTGCAGAAACGTTCGAGCGCCACTTCGTTGGTGCGGTTGGAACGCGCGGCATAGGCGACGCGGCCGATGTGGTCGAGCACCATGGCGCCGGTGCCCTCAAGATAGACCCCGTCCTTTTCGAGACCGGAATAGTCGATCACGTCTTGGACGCGGTATTCGTTCTTCAGCATCTCGATGATATCGACGCGGCGTTCGCTCTGGCGGCTTTCCGAATACATCGGATAGATCGCCACATGGCCGCCGGAATGGGTGGAGAACCAGTTGTTCGGAAAGACGGAGTCGGGGCGCGTCGTCGTTTCGTCTTCGAAGAGATGAACCGCGACACCGGCGTCGGTGAGGCCATCAGCCATACGGCTGACTTCGTCATAAGCGGCCTTGGAGATCGCCGTCGGCTGGCGTGCCGCGTCGGTCGCCTGGAAGGCGTTGTCCTCAGCGGTCATCGGGTTCGGGCCGAAATGGTGCGGACGGATCATCACGACGCCCTTCGGCGCCTGCACGGACAGTCTCTTCATGTTATGCAACGCTCCGCTCGGCAAAGGCCGCCGGCTGCTGCCGGAACAGGCCGTAGAGATCGCGCGGGTGGTCCGGCTGCGTCGTCAGGTCGAGTTCGGTGTAGAACGCCGTGCCCTGGATCTTGTCGCGCAGGAAGCGCAGTGCCGAGAAGTCCTCGGTGGCGAAACCGACGGAATCGAAGATGGTGATCTGCGCGTTGCTGCGGCGGCCTTCGGCCTCGCCGGCGATGACCTGCCAGAGTTCGGTGACCGGGAAATCCGGCGCCATCTGCTGGATTTCGCCTTCGATGCGGGTCTGCTCCGGATATTCGACGAAGACGTCGGCGCGGCGCAGGATGTCGCCCTGCAGTTCCGTCTTGCCGGGGCAGTCGCCGCCGACCGCATTGATATGCACGCCGGCGCCGACCATGTTGTCGGAGAGGATCGTGGCGTTGCGCTTGTCGGCCGTAACCGTCGTAATAATGTCGGCACCAGCAACGGCCTCTTCCGCCGTCGCAGCAACGACGATGTCGAAATCCATGTCCGAGAGGTTGTTGCAGAACTTCTCGGCCGCTTCGGGATCGATGTCGAAGACCTGCAGCCGCTTGACGCCGAGCAGGGCACGGAAGGCAAGCGCCTGGAATTCAGACTGCGCGCCGAGGCCGATGATTGCCATCGAACGGGCGTCAGTGCGAGCGAGGTACTTTGCGGCAAGCGCCGAAGTGGCCGCCGTGCGCAGACCGGTCATGATCGTCATTTCGGAGACGAGGCAGGGATAGCCGGTGCTGACATCGGAGAGAACACCGAAGGCTGTCACCGTCTGCAGGCCGACATTGGGGTTCTTCGGGTGGCCGTTGACATATTTGAAACCGTAATGCTCACCATCAGAGGTCGGCATCAGCTCGATGACGCCGGTCTTCGAGTGGCTCGCGAGCCGCGGCGTTTTCTCGAATGCGTTCCACCGGCGGAAATCATCCTCGATGTATTCCGCAAGACCCACAAGGAACGTCTCAATACCGATCGATTTGACCAGCTCAATTACGTTGCCGACACCGACATACTGAACCACGTTTAAAACTCCATCGGAGAAATTCGATGAAGTCAGCCTAGGCTTGCAAGAAGTGAGTTGAAATTTTAAACCTGCCTAATATGCAAAACCTTATTGAGCATTTTGCGCAGTCGGATTATACAATTTTCATGCATATCTTCGACGACCTCGATCACCAGCTCATCTCGCTATTGCGAGAAGACGGCCGCGCGCCCTACTCAAAGATAGCCACCGTGCTCGGCATTTCCCGGGCCACGGTTCAAACGCGCATCGACCGGCTGCTCGAAAGCGGTGCCGTGCTCGGCTTCACGCTGCGCGTGCGGCAGGATTACGATGATCGCGCCATCCGTGCGATCATGATGATCGAGGTCAGCGGCCGCAACACCACCAAGGTCATCAAATATCTGCGCGGCCTGCCCGAGCTTTATGCGCTGCATACGACCAACGGCGGCTGGGATCTGGTCGCAGAAATTCGCGCCAACAGCCTCAGCGATTTCGACCGCATCCTGCGCGAAGTACGCGACGTCGATGGCGTATCGAACAGCGAAACAAGCATTCTGCTCAGCACCGTCTGATCCCCCACCATCACAAGCGCACCGCCCGCGCGCCATTCAAGACCGGTAAGACCCATGAGCCATATTCCCCAGATCGACTACGACACCGCTTCCGACGAAATCCGCGCCGCCCATGACGAGGAAGTGCGCGTGCGCGGACGCATGACCAACATGAAGCGCACGCTTTTGCATTCGCCGGTCGCCCATCGCATCTATGCGGAATGGTTCACGCTACGCGAAGAACTGCGCCCGGCGCTAAACGATCGGGAGATCTGGTTTCTCTCGCACGCGATCTCTGAAGCCATGCGCTCGCCGATCGCCATGGGCTTCTTCCGCCGCGCCTTCGCCAACTCGGGCATCGACTTCCACACGGTCGTGCCGACCGACGACGAACAGCGGCTGATCGCCTTCGGACGGGCGATCGTCGCCGACAGCAATGCTATCCCGGACGAGATCTGGGCGGGCCTGAAGGCACGCTACGACGCCAAGGCACTGGTCGATCTCGTCGCCTTCTCAGGCATCATGGTGGCGACTGCGCTTTTCAACAACGTCGTCGAGGTCGAATTCGACAAGGAACTGGAACCGTTCGTCGACTGAGGCGTCGACGAACCAAATGCTTCAGATTGCTGCCGCTTCAAAAGGAAAGGCGATGATCAGACCGGCCACGATCAAGGATGCGTCCAGCCTGGCGGCCATTAGCCTGGAGGTCTGGCTCAACACCTATATCCGCGATGGATCAACGCGTTCTTTGCCGATTATACGCTGGCCCAATTTACCGCCTCGCGCTTTGAAGAGATCCTGGCCCAGGAGGATGAGGCCATCTGGGTTTCGCAGAATGCCGTCGGCATCGACGGCTTTCTGCGGATGTCGTCGAATTCACGGGCGCCGGTCGATATCGTTTCGGACCTTGAAATCGTGACGCTCTATGTGCAGCCCCGTCACCACGGCCGCGGCATCGGCAGGAAGCTTCTGAAAACGGGGCTTCAATACTGCTCGGACATTGGCAGGGCGAGCACCTGGCTGGCGGTGAACGCCGAAAATGAAAAGGCCACGGCCTTTTACATCGCGAGCGGCTTCGAGAAGGTCGGGGAGACCCACTTCAGGATAGGCGACCGGGCCTACCCGAACAACATCCTACATTTTCGCCTAAATCGGTCCGTCGCTGACAACGCTTAAAACGGTGCTTCCGCGATCGCGGACTTGACGTCGCGCATTTGCGTGTATATACACACATCATGTCTCGTTGCTACTGTGCCCTTTTACGCAAAGCCACCCGGAGAGTGACGTCGGTCTACGACGACGCGCTGCAGCCGATCGGTCTCAACCTCGCCCAGTTCAGCTTGCTTCGGCACATCGCGCGCGATGAGCCGATCTCAATGACCGAACTTGGCCGCAAGATCGAACTCGAACGCTCGACGGTCAGCCGCAACGTCAAGGTGCTGGAAGGAATGGGGTTGGCGGCAACCGGAAGCGGGAAAGATCAGAGGGAGGCCGTTGTCGAACTTACGGAAAACGGCCATCGGATTCTCATTGACGGCGCACCGCTCTGGCAGGCCGCACAGGACAAGATCGAGGCGCGACTGGGGACCGACGCGGCCGCCCAGCTAGAGGACCTGCTTCTGGCGCTCTAGACAATCTGGCCTGCCAGGAACCGTCAGCAAACTGCCAAACAACAATTCAACCTGCGACCTGCGCTCCGAAAGCCCGCGCAGCGCTCTCGCACACCCGAAAACACGGACGAAAGGAAGTCGACTATGCTCGGTCCGGCGCTTGCGCGTTATCTAGCCAAACGCAATATCCATTACGGCTGGGCTGTGGCCGCCGTCACCTTCCTGGTCATGCTGTCGACTGCGGGAGCGATGGGCTCGGCCGGCGTGCTCATCAAGCCGCTTGAAACCGAGTTCGGCTGGTCGAATGCCCAGATCTCGCTGGCGCTGGCGATCCGCCTTTGCCTGTTCGGTCTGCTCGGACCGTTCGCAGCATCGTTCATGAACCACTTCGGCGTGCGCCAGGTCGTCTCTGCGGCGCTGGTCCTGATCATCGCCGGCATCGCCGCCTCCTTCTACATGACGGAGCTCTGGCACCTGGTCGCGATCTGGGGCGTGGTGTTGGGCGTCGGCACCGGCATGACGGCGCTGGTTCTCGGCGCGACGGTCGCGACACGCTGGTTCGACAAGCGACGCGGGCTCGTCGTGGGACTGATGACTGCCAGCAACGCCACGGGGCAGCTGGTGTTCCTGCCGCTGCTCGCGTCTCTCACGGAAACGATCGGCTGGCGCTCGGCACTGACGCTGATCATCGTCATCCTCATGGCAGCCCTCACACTGGTCCTGTTGCTGATGCAGGATCGCCCTGGTGATCTCGGCCTCGCGCCCTTCGGCTCGAAACAGATGGTGCCGGCGGCGGCGAAGGCAAAGAGCTTCGGGGCTCTGCTGATGGCACCGATCAGGGCGCTTTCCGACGCCGCGAAGACCAACACCTTCTGGGTGTTGTTCGCCACCTTCTTCGTCTGCGGTTTCAGCACCAACGGCCTGATCCAGACCCATTGGGTTTCGATCTGCGGTGATGTGGGTATTGCCGCCGTCGCCGCGGCCAGCCTCCTGGCGCTGATCGGCGTGTTCGATCTCATCGGGACCGTCGGCTCCGGCTGGCTTTCGGATCGCTACGACAACCGCTGGCTGCTCTTCTGGTTCTATGGCCTGCGTGGTCTCTCGCTGATGTTCCTGCCGTTCAGCGGCTTCAACATCTACACGCTGTCGATCTTCGCGATCTTCTACGGCCTGGACTGGGTCGCGACGGTTCCGCCGACCGTGAAGCTCTCGGCCGAACGCTTCGGCCCGGAACGGGCCGGTCTCGTCTTCGGCTGGGTTTTTACCGGCCATCAGCTCGGCGCCGCCAGTGCGACCTTCCTCGCTGGCGCAAGCCGGACGTCGCTCGAAACCTACGCGCCGGCGCTGATCGCCGCCGGAATGCTCTGCATCGTCGCCGCCCTGCTAGTCCTGACGATCGGCCGGCGCCAGCCGGAAGCGCTGGTGCCGCAGCCGGCCTGAGTTCTTCCCCATAGTTGTGCGCAAAAAGGGCGGGCTGCCGGTGGCACCCGCCCTTGATGTTTAGACCTTGGACCGTCAGTGACTGAACTCAGTCACGAATTCCGGATTGCCGCGAATGGTGTTGCTGACGGTGCAGATCTCGTTTTCGGCGGCTTCCGCGATCGCATGACGGACGGAGTCGTCGAAATCGCCTTTGATGTCGAAGACGATGTTGAACTTGGCAACGCGGGAGGGTTCGTCATGGGCCTTCTCGCCGGTCACCTTGGCACTTACCTCCGTCAGTCGGTCGAGCACGCCGTAGCGGCTGGCTGCAATGCGGGCGCTCAAGACCAGGCAGCTTGCGAGCGAGGCGTAAAGCAGATCGAGCGGGCCGTAACCCGCCTGCGACGGGCCGGTAACGATATCGAGTTCGCCGCCGGTTACCGAAGTCACATGCGGAAAGCCGGTTCTGCCGACCACGGCCGTCGCACCGGTTTCACGCGTTCTCACTTTCACATCCGCCATCTCGCAAACCTTCCCAGAATTCTCGGAACCGACACTATCGTTGTCGGCAGAAACACGTCGCCCCGGGCCGCAAGGCCCAGGGCGTTGATATGTGCGCCTTTGAAGAACGGCGCAAGAGCGATGCTCGATCAGTTCTTCTTGACGAGACGATAGAAGACGAAGTCCGAGGTGGCGCCGTTGACGTAGCCCTCGACCTTGTCCTTCATCGCGACCTGGGTCGCTGCCTGGAACATGATCACGATCGGCGACTTTTCCTGCACCTTGCGCTGCAGGTCGACATAGAGCCCGTCGCGCTTGGCCGGATCGGCTTCCTTGAGCGCTGCCTTGGTCGCTTCGTTGAGTTCCGCCGGCACGGCCCAGCCGTTACGCCACGTGGTCGTCGACTGATACTTGTCGTCGGCATTGTCTTCGTTATAGGCGAAGGCCTTGGCGTTCGAATGCGGGTCCATGAAGTCCGGGCCCCAATAGAGCAGCATGGCTTCGTGGGTGCGCGCACGGTACTTGGTGATCACCTGGCTGCCGGTGCCCGGGATGATCTCGAAGTTGATGCCGGCTTCCGCGAACGATGCCTGCAGCGACTGTGCCATGTCGGTAAACGGCGTCGAGTTGATGACGTCGAGGGTTACCTTGATCGGCGTCTTGATACCGGCGTCGGCGAGGATCTTCTTCGCCTTTTCGACGTCGTAGCTGTAGGGCGTTTCATCGAGCGAGCCCGGGAAGCCCTTCGGCCAGAAGGCCTGGTGAACTTCCATCTGACCCTTCAGGAAGCTGTCGGTCATGCCCTTGTAGTCCACGAGGTAGCGGGCGGCTTGCCAGACGGCTTCCGGCTGTAGTGCCGTGTTCTTCTGGTTGAACGACAGGAAGTGCACGGCGGCCTGCGGGTAGGACTCGACCTTCACGCCGTCCTTGCCTTCGAGACCCGAAACCTGGTCCGGCGTCAGGTTCTTGGCCATGTCGACGTCGCCGGTCTGCAGCATCAGCTGCTGGGTCGCGGCTTCAGCCACGTGACGGATGATGACGCCCTTGATCACAGGAGCGCCGCCGAAATAGTTCGGGTTGCTCTGGAGGTTCAGCAGTTCGCCGGCGCGGAAGGCCTTGAGCACGAAGGGACCGGTGCCGGCCGAATTGGCCTTGAGCCACGCATTGCCGAAGTCGCCACCGGCTTCATTCGCCTTGACGGTTTCCGCGTCGACGACCGATGCCGGACGGGCGGCGAGAACGTTGAGAACGAAAGCCGACGAGAAGTCGCCTTCATACTTGATCGTGACCTTGTTGCCGTCGGCGGTCACCATCTTGTCGATGTTTTCAGGCGTCCAGCCAAGCTGCGTCAGGATGAAGGCAGGCGCCTTGTTGAGAACGACGACGCGCTTGAAGGAATAGACGACGTCTTCGCCGCGCAGCGGGTTGCCGGAGGTGAAGGTGACACCATCGCGCAGCGTGAAGGTGATCGTCTTGGCGGCATCGTCGGCCGTCCATTCGGAGGCGAGGCCCGGCGCCAACTTCTTCACGTCGGGCGCATCGTACTGCACCAGGCGGTCATAGGTCTGGGTGACGTATTCGCCCGAAGAAAACTCGTAGGCTTCGGCCGGGTCGATGCTGACGATGTCGTCGATGTTCTGCGCCACGACCAGCACTTCCGCCGGCGTTTCGGCGAGTGCGGCCGGCGCTACGCTCATCATCAGGGACGCCGCGAACACCGCGGCCTTGAACATTCTCATCATCATTCTCCTATTTTCGATGAGGCTTGGTTTTTGTCATCGCCGGCTTCAGCGCCGATTTCGGCGTACCGGTCTCGTTGGATTGGGATGCGCGCAACCGGAAGAGCGGCAGCGTGCCGGTCCAGATCAGCCGCACGGGCGTGTCCGTCTTGTTCCACCAGTAGTGGGGCTGGATGCCGCGGAAATGCAGGCCGTCGCCGGGGGACAGCGTGGTCTCGTCGCCGTCGAGCCCGAACAGGATCTCCCCTTCGAGCATGTAGACGAGCTCCTCGCCCTCATGACTGAAGACCTCGGAACGGTGTCCCGGCGGAATGGTGATGACGAAGCTCGAAAGCTGGTTACCGGCAAAATCGGCGCCGATCCGCTCATAGGAAACCGGCGAGCCGCCGACCGAAAACACCATGCGCCCCTCGGCGCGCGAGAGGCCGGTATCGATCGCCGGGGCGAGGATGAAGTGGTTGAGCTCGGCGCCGAGCCCCTGGGCAATCTGGGCCAGCGTGCCAAGCGAGGGCATGGCGAGATCGCGCTCGATCTGGCTGAGATAACCGACGGAAACGCCCGCCGCATCGCTCAGCGCCTGCAGCGTCATATGCATCTGCCGCCGACGCGCGCGCACCAGCGCGCCTACCTTCGGCTGCCCTGCCCCGGTGCTTTTCCCGGACGTGGCTTCGTCATCCGACGGAACGCTCACGCTCTCCTCCCCCAGTAAAATTTTTTTGATTTAAGCAAACTTATTTATATACTCCAAGCGAATTTTTGCGCTATCGACAAGACAGACCGCAAGCGAAGAGGGATGGAATCGCCACGTGGCAAATGACAGCACCACAGCAGCAACGCCGGTACGCCGCGCCTCCAGACCTAGCCGGAGCCGGCAGCGCCTTAGCTCATTGGTGGGCTTCCTGGTTACGCTCGCGATAACCTTCCTTGGCCTGCTCGCGATCACCTTCTTCATCGGCCGCATCGTGCCGATCGACCCGGTTCTCGCTGTCGTCGGCGACCGCGCGCCCGTTGCGGTCTATGAGCGCGTCCGCCAGGAAATGGGGCTCGACCAGCCGCTGATCACCCAGTTCGTCAGCTATGTCGGCGATGTCGCCACCGGCAATTTTGGCACCTCGGTTTCCACCGGCAAGCCGGTTATCGAAGACCTTGCCCGCGTCTTCCCGGCGACGCTCGAGATGGCGACACTCGGCATCATCCTCGGCGTGCTGATCGGCGTCCCACTCGGCGTTTTTGCAGCCGCCCGCCGCGGCTCGTGGCTCGATCAGGGCATCCGCGTCATCGGCCTGCTCGGCTATTCGGTGCCCGCCTTCTGGCTCGGCCTTGTCGGCCTTGCCGTCTTTTATGCGCGGCTGAAATGGGTCGGCGGCCCGGGGCGGGTCGACATCTTCTATGACGGCATGGTGACGCCGATCACCGGGCTCATCCTTGTCGACAGCATCATCGCAGGCGAATGGGAGATCTTCCGCAACGCCGTCTGGCACCTGATCCTTCCGGCCTCCTGCCTCGGCTTCTTTTCGCTCGCCTATATCGCCCGCATGACCCGCTCCTTCATGCTCGACCAGTTGAGCCAGGAATATGTCACCACCGCGCGGGTCAAGGGCGTGCCGGAGCGCCTTGTCATCTGGCGCCACGCCTTCCGACCGATCCGCGTGCCGCTGATCACCGTCATCGGTCTTTCCTATGCCGGCCTGCTCGAAGGCTCCGTCATGATCGAGACGATCTTCTCCTGGCCGGGCATCGGCAACTACCTGACCGTCGCCCTGCTCAACGCCGACATGTCGGCGGTGCTCGGCTCGACCCTCGTCATCGGCGCGGTCTTCATCGGCATCAACAAGATTTCGGACGTGCTCTATCGCGTGCTCGATCCGCGTGCACGCTAAGAGGAGTCGGACATGACCACACTTCGCGACTGGCTGATCGACGACAGCCCTGCCTCGCCGATGCAGGCGCGCCTCGGACGTTTCTACCGCATCTTCGGCGCGCTGATGCGCAATCCGCTTGCCGTCGTCGGCGCTATCATCATCCTGGCCCTGGTGTTGACGGCTCTGTTCGCGCCTTGGCTCGCCACCCATGATCCGCTGCGCCAGTCGCTCGGCGAACGCCTGCTGCCGCCGAGTGGCGCCCACTGGATGGGAACCGACGAACTCGGCCGCGACATCTGGTCCCGCGTCGTCTACGGCGCGCGCATCACGCTTGCGATCGTCACGCTCGTTGCCGTGCTCGCAGCCCCCGCCGGCCTAGTGATCGGCGTTGCCGCCGGCTATTTCGGCGGCTGGGTCGATCGCATCCTCATGGGCATCACCGACATCTTCCTGTCGCTGCCGAAGCTGATCCTGGCACTGGCCTTCGTCGCCGCTCTTGGCCCCGGCATCGAAAATGCGATCATCGCCATCGCCATCACCTCCTGGCCGGGCTACGCCCGTGTCGCCCGTGCAGAGACGCTGACCTTCAAGAACTCCGAGTTCATTTCGGCGGTGCGGCTACTCGGCGCTTCGAGCCTGCGCGTCAATCTCGGCCACGTGCTGCCGCTCTGCACCTCGTCGATGATTGTCCGCGTCACGCTCGACATGGCCGGCATCATCCTGACGGCCGCCGGCCTCGGCTTCATCGGTCTTGGCGCCCAGCCGCCGCTTCCCGAATGGGGCGCGATGATCTCGCGTGGCCGTTCGTTCATTCTCGACCAGTGGTGGGTCGCAACCATGCCGGGCTTTGCCATCATTCTCGTCAGCCTCGGCTTCTGCTTCCTGGGCGATGGTCTGCGCGACGTGCTGGACCCGAAGAGCGGGGAGCAGCGCTGATGAGCAATCTTCTCGAAATCGAAAAGCTGCGCGTCACGTTTCCGACGCCCCGTGGCGACCTCGAAGTGGTACGCGGCATCTCCTTCACACTCGGCCGCGAGCGCTTGGGCATCGTCGGCGAAAGCGGCTCGGGAAAATCAATGACCGGCCGCTCGATCCTGCAGCTGATCCGGGCGCCGGGTCGCGTCACCGCCGACAAGCTCGTCTTCGACGGCATCGACCTCTTGAAACAGTCCGAACGGCAGATGCGCGCCATTCGCGGCGCCCGCATCTCCATGGTGATGCAGGACCCGAAGTTCTCGCTGAACCCTGTCATGACCATCGGCGAGCAGATTGCCGAAGCACTGCTGACGCACCAGAAGCTGCCGCGCCGTGAGGTCAACAACCGCATGCTCGCGATGCTGGAATCGGTGCGCATCGCCGATCCGGAACGCGTCGCCCGGCTCTATCCGCATGAAGTCTCGGGCGGCATGGGGCAACGGGTGATGATCGCGATGATGCTGATCCCCGAGCCGGACCTGCTCATCGCCGACGAGCCGACCTCGGCGCTCGACGTTTCCGTGCAGGCGCAGGTGCTCGACATCATCGACGAACTAGTCAAACGCAAGGGCATGGGGCTGATCTTTATCAGCCACGACCTGAACCTCGTCTCCAGCTATTGCGACCGCATCCTCGTGATGAACACCGGCGAGGTGGTCGAGGAGTGCAAGGCCGGCGAACTGATGGAGGCGAAACATCCCTATACGCGCGGGCTGATCGCCTCCATTCCGCGCCTCGACGAAACACGGGACGAGCTGCCGGTACTCGACCGCAGCGCATGGGCCAAGGCATGACCGCGCTTTCTCTCAAGAACCTCGACATCTCCTATGGCGACGTGCAGATCACCCACGACGTCAATCTCGACATCGCCGACGGCGAGAGCTTTGCCCTCGTCGGCGAAAGCGGCTCGGGCAAATCGACCGTATTGAAGGCGATAGCCGGCCTCGCGCCGGAGTGGACGGGCGAAATCACCGTGCTCGGCTCACCCCGCGGCCATGGCATCGACCGCGCCTTTTCGCGCCAGTGCCAGATGGTATTCCAGGACCCCTATGGCTCGCTGCACCCGCGCAAGACCGTCGATGCGACGCTCGGAGAAGCCTTGACCATCCATGGCATCGGCGACCGCAATGCGCGGATCGAGGAAGTCATGGCCTCCGTCGGGCTCGATCGCAAGTTCCGCTTCCGCTTCCCACACCAGCTCTCGGGCGGCCAGCGCCAGCGCGTGGCGATCGCCCGGGCACTCATGCTGAAGCCGAAGGTGCTGCTGCTCGACGAGCCGACCTCGGCGCTCGACGTCTCGGTCCAGGCCGAAATTCTCAATCTGCTGAAGCGCCTCAGGCGCGAGCAGAACCTCACCTTCCTGATGGTCACCCACAATCTGGCCGTCGTCTCGTTCCTTTGCGATCGGCTCGCCGTCATGCGGCAGGGCCGTATCGTCGAGGTGGCCGATGTCTCCGATCTCAAGCGCGGCGACCTCAAGGATCCCTATTCGCGTGAGCTGATGCAGATCAGCGCCGCGCATGCCAACTAGAGCGGGAAACTGAAAGTGCGGGCGGTCTTCGCCCGCATTCCGCTCTAAAATATCGAGTAACCCCAAGGACATAGCATGAACAGTGAACAGATCGCTGCCGCGCTGGCGCAATTCGACGCGGCGATTGCCAAGACAACCGATGCCGATGCGGTATGGACCGCGCTGCAGACGCTTTGCCGCCAGGTGATCGGCGCCAAGCTTTTCACCATCATGACGGTCGACATGGTCAATGAAGTCGCCCGCCGCGCCTATACCTCGCACCCTGAGGAATACCCGACCTCCGGCACCAAGCCGATCCGCTACGACAGCTGGTTCGACATCGTGCACAAGGCACACCAGACCTTCGTCGCCAACACCATCATCGACATCTCCAAGGTCTTCGGCGACCACGAAACCATCTGGTCGCTCGGCTGCGGTTCGGTTGCGAACATCCCGGTTGTTGTCGGCGGCGAACTGCTCGGCACGGTCAACTGCCTCGACGTCGAGCATCACTACACGCCTGAGCGCGTCGCGCTCTCCAAGCATCTGGAAATGCCGGCGAAACTCGCCTTCCTCGCCGCCGCGCGCGCCGAGCAGAAGTAATACGGCAGGCCGGGGGCGTCACCGCCTTCGGCCCCCCCTTTCCGGTCAGCGGCCGATCGCTTTGCCAGTTTCCTTCAGAAAGAAGTGTATCTTCGCCGCCTCGATCGGCACCTCGATCTGGTCATCTGGGCCGATGCGTGACGCAGCGTGAACCTGCGCCGTGAAGGCGGCTTGGCCCACCTTGCCGAGCGCCAGCGTGTGAGGCCCAAGCGGCTCGACGTCGCGCACCGTCAGCTTCACGGTCGGCGCTCCAGCGTCCGCGGCCATCGTATGTTCCGGGCGGATGCCGAGGACGACGTCCTTGCCCGCAAAAGCGCCGAGCTTTCCGGCGCGGTGCTCCGGAACCTTGATGGCCACATCACCATCACCCTTGAACTGCAAACCGCCATCACCGCCTTCAAGCCGCCCTTCGATGAAATTCATGCTGGGCGCGCCGATGAAGGCGGCGACGAAGAGATTGGCGGGCGCCTCGTAAAGCGTGATCGGGTCGGCTGCCTGCTCGATACGCCCCTGGTTCATGACGACGACGCGATCGGCCATGGTCATGGCTTCCACCTGGTCGTGGGTGACGTAGACGGCGGTCGTCTGAAGACGCCGATGCAACAGTTTGATTTCGGTGCGCATTTCGATGCGCAGCTTGGCGTCGAGGTTGGACAACGGCTCGTCGAAAAGAAAGACATCGGGCTGGCGCACGATCGCCCGACCGATCGCCACGCGCTGGCGCTGGCCGCCCGATAACGCGCTCGGCTTGCGGCCAAGATAGGCACCGAGATTGAGGATGCGGGCGGCATCCGTCACCGCCTTATCGACCTCCGCCTTCGGCGTGCCGCGCACCTTCATGCCGTAGCCGATGTTTTCGGCGACCGTCATGTGCGGATAGAGCGCGTAGTTCTGGAACACCATGGAGCAATTGCGCAAGCCAGGGCGCAGATCCGTGACGTCGCGTTCGCCGATCCGGATCGAACCAGAGGTCGCGGTTTCAAGACCGGCGATCATCCTGAGGGTCGTTGTCTTGCCGCAGCCGGACGGCCCGACGAGCACGACGAACTCGCGATCCGCAATCTGAAGATCGAGCGGCGGAATGACGGTGACGTTCCCGAAGGACTTGGTGATCTGCTCCAGTCGGACCTGTGACATGCGGAAACCTTTGCTACTGTCGATACCCGGTCTTGCCCGGGCGCTTGAGGCCCGCCCCGATCGTCTCGGGGCGGGCGCAGTCTCGTTATTCCTGAGGCAGCCCCATCGAGGCGCGATAGGCGGCAAGCTGCTTGTCGCGGCCGAACTCGTCGGTCAGCTTGTTCCACTGCTCGGCGACGCTATCGAGCGCCTGTTGCGGCGTCACTTCGCCGGCAAGCGCCTTGGAAAGCTCGATCTCCAGCACCTCGGTGTAGGAGAAGTAGCCGGGCAGGCGCATGTCGAGCGCGATGTTCTTGGCGGTCACCGCGTCCTTCTGCGCGCCGAGATACTCCTTCGCTTCGCGCTCGGAGAAGATCTTCGACCAGAGATCGAGGTTCGTCGTGTGCGAGATGCGATAGGGATTGACACCTGTACCGCCGGTGATTGCCGCCTGGCCGGAAACGGCCGGGCTCGTCAGGTACTGGATATAGTTCCAGGCCGCCTCCTGCTTGGTCGAGGTTGCGGGAACCGCCGCCTGCCAGCCGCCGAAGGCCATGAAGGAGGTCTGGACGACATGGTCGAACTTGTCCCACTTCTTCGTCTTGTAGTTCCAGATCTCGTCCGATCCCGGCAGCGGTGCCGAGCCGACATTGCCGGCGACCTTAGACTGCTTCGGGTCGGCGCCGATGACGCCGGTATCGCCCCAGCCGATCGATTCCGCCACTTGCCCGCCGGCGAAGGCGGCGTTCACTTCACCGAAGGAGAAGTTCAGCGCGTTCGGCGGCGCGAGTTTCGAGGCGCGTATGTACTCCTCGAGGCCACGAACCCAGCCGGGATTGTTGACCTGGGCGTCCATCGTCTCCGGATTGAAGAACATGGCGCCGGGATTGTCCGGGTGGCTGGTATAGCCGGCAACGTGGCTGAACAGGAACCAGAACTGCTGGCCGCCGCGGCGGAAGGCTTCCGCCGTGCCCCAGAGGTTGTTGGTCGGCTGGTTGAAGTATTCGGCGATGTCGAGATACTGCTTCCAGGTCTTCGGCGGCGCCAGGTCGTAACCGTACTTGGCCTTGAAGGCCTTCTGGTTGTCGGCGTTCTCGAAGAGGTCGATGCGGTAGCTGTATGTATGGGCGTCGCCGTCCATCGTCTGCGACAAGACCTTGCCGTTCCAGACCATCAGCTGTTCACGATAGACAGGCGCGATATCCTCCCAGTCGGCGCCCTTGCGCATGTCGGCCGGCATTTCCGACAGGAAGTCGGTAAAGTCGGGCGCCCAGGCCGGGGCAAAGGCAATCACGTCGAAGGCGTCTTCGCCCGATGTCAGCGAGGTCACGATCTTCGGATAGAGTTCCGACCACGGGAACTCGACGACTTTAACCTTGCCGCAGGTCTTTTCTTCCCAGCCCTTGGCTGCAAGCTGCAGCGCCGAGGCGATGTATGGGCCGGTCTGTGTGGTCGCCGTCAATTCGACGCCGGTGTAATCCGGATCGCAGGCAAGCGCCGTTCCCGCGCTCCCCATCGCGAGTGTGGCAAGAGATACAGAAGCCAGTAGCAATTTCCTCATTCTATCCTCCCTGTGAATGAATGCATGCCAAAGCGGGTTGGTTACTTGATCGCTCCAAGAAGCAGGCCGGAGCGCATGAGCCGGCTCAAAAGTCCGGCCATGACCATCATCGGGATGATGGCAACGAGAGCGGCAGCGGAAATCGCCCACCATTCGTCGCCGCGCTGGCTGTTCTGGCCGGCGACGAGGATGGGCAGCGTCTGCCATTTGGAATTGGTCAGGAACAGCGCAAACAGAAACTCGTTCCAGACGAAGGCAAGCGTGATCATGAAGGTGGCGATCAGCCCCGGTTTCGACATCGGCAGCACGATGCCGAAGAAGATCCGCCAGGACGGCACGTTGTCGACCATCGCGGCTTCCTCAACCTCTACCGGCAGCGCCTCGAAGAAGTCACGCATCAGCCAGATGACGATCGGAAGCGAAAACGCGATATAGGCAAAGGTCAGGCCGATATAGCTGTCGACCAGCTTGAAGCCGAGTTTGCCCATCTCCGTGTACATCAGGTAGAGAGCGAAGGCCGCGACGATCGGCGGGAACATGCGCTGGCTGACGAACCAGAAGACGATGTCATTGTTGCCGAGCTCCGGCCCCGGCAGACGGAATCTGCTCGAGATCACCGCGAGTGCAAGTGCCGCGACAAAGGCATAGATCAGCGAGATGCCCTGACCGAAGCCCAGCATATGGCGGCCGAGAAGGAAGCCGCCGAAGGCGATCACAACGAAGATCAGCGCCGAGAGCAACCGGAAGCGGAAGGTGAAGCGCACCAGCGCATAGGCCGCCATGGCGCCGATGAAGGTCGCGGCAATCGATGCCGAAAGGCCGATGATCGTCGATGCCATGAAGGTGCTAAAGAACTGGCCGCGCTGGCCCGACAGAAGCTCGCTCCAGGCTGTAAAGCTCGGCTCGAAATCGACGAACGGCAGATAGGTCGGCCCGCCAACGACGGCGATCGGCGTCTTGAACGAGGTGATCAACACCCAGTAGAGCGGAAAGAAGGTGATGGCGAGCCAGATCAGGCAGCCGCCGAGCGCCAGCCAGCGCCGTTTTCCCTTGAGAGTGCGCACGCTCATTTGTGCTTCTCCAGATAGGGTTTCAGGACCGCCAGATAGACGAGGCCGATCACTGTAATGACGATCAGGAACAGGAAGGAAAGCGCCGAGGTGTAGCCGAGGTTGAACTTCTTGAAGCCTTCCTGATAGGCAAACAGCGTCAGCGTCTCCGTCGAAATCCCCGGCCCGCCGCCGGTCATGACGAAGACCGTGTCGATGATCTTGTAGCTCTCGATCAGGCGGATGAAGACGACGGCGACCGAGATCGGCAGCAGCATCGGAAAGGTGATGTCGCGAAACTGTTGCCAGGGCGTGGCGTTTTCGAGCGCGGCTGCCTCGTAGACATCATCCGGCAGGGTCTGCAACCCCGCAAGCAGCATGAGGATGACGAAGGGCGTCCATTGCCACACCTCGACGGCGATGATCGATCCGAGCGCCCAGCTCGTCTGGGTGAGGAACGGAAGATTGGGAAAGCCGAGCGCGGTCATTACCTCGTTGAGCGGCCCCATCGTCGGATTGAGCACCTGGCGGGCGATCAGCGCGACGGCAACTGGTGCCACCAGCATCGGCAACAGGAAGCTCACGCGAAAGATGCCCTCGCCCGGCACCCGTGAATTCAGCGCCAGCGCCACCGAAAGGCCGATCACATATTGCAGCCCGACGGAGATGAAGGCGATCAGCGTCGTCGTTCCCGCCACGTGCCAGAAGCGTGGGTTCTGAAGCAGATCCAGGTAATTGCCGAAACCGACGAAGCGCGATGGCGTCGGCGGCACGAGCCGCATGCTCATGAAACTGGTGGTCAGTGAATAGACCAGCGGGAAGATGGAGATCAGCAGGACGATGATGAGGGCGGGCCAAATGAAGAAATGCTTGATTGGGTCGTTGCGCGTCATGCGGCCGCCCCTCTCGCCAGCAGCGCCTCGATCTCGGCAAGCGTCGGCATGGCCGGCGCCGTGCCACGACGGGTGACCGCGATGCCGGCGGTCGCGCAACCGAAGCGCACCGCCTCGACCGGCGCGAGCCCACGCGCCAGCGCTGCAGAAAAGCCGCCGACGAAGGCATCCCCTGCCCCGGTCGTGTCGATCACCGGTCCGCTGGCGATCGCGGGCACCAGCACGGACTGGTCGTGGTTGTGGTAGAGCACGCCGCGTTCGCCGAGCGTGATCAGTGCCGTCTTGGCGCCCTTCTTCAGGATCGCGTCGCCGGCGCGGCGAACATCATCCCCCGAGGACAGCGCAAAGCCGACGATGGCTGCAGCCTCGGTCTCGTTCGGCACGAGGTAGTCGCAGAGCGGGTAGATCGCATCCGGGAAAGGTTCGGCGGGCGCCGGGTTGAAGATAGTGGTGACGCCGGCGGCATGGGCGATCTCGAGTGCGCGTTGCGCTGCGGCAACCGGTTGCTCCAGCTGAGTGACGAAGACGCGCGATCCCTCGATCGTCTCGCGGGCAGCCTCGACATCATCGATACTGATCGAGCCGGCAGCACCCGGATACACGATGATGGCGTTCTCGCCGTTCTGGTCGTTGACGTAGATGAAGGCGGCACCCGTCGGCAGATCGTCCATCTGCACGATCTTCGGCGTCACGCCGGCTTCGACATAGGTGCGCAGCGCCATCTCGCCGAAGGTGTCGCGACCGAGCTTGGAGATGAAGGACACCGGACTGCCGGCCCGCGCTGCAGCTACCGCCTGGTTCGAACCCTTGCCGCCTGGTCCGACGGAAAAGCCGCTGCCGGTAATCGTTTCACCGACAACCGGCATGCGCCGCGCCAGATAGGCCGTATCGGCCACGAAGATACCAAGGATCGAAACACCAACCTTCATTCAAGCCTCCCCCTGCGACCGCACCGCAGAAAACGGTGTGCCCAGGCAATCTCTCGCGATTTCATGTGTCATCTAGCACCGCGCGGAGACCGCGCAGGCGGTCCGTCAGGTCTTGGGCGGGATCACGCCCTTGGTGAAGAGAAAGCAGCCATAGAACCGCGTCTCGCCCGTGGTGATGACGCAATAGGCCTTCTTGGCTTCCTCGTAGAAGGCGAAACGTTCGATGCCGTACATGGGCGCCGACTTGCCTTCAGCGCGATTGATCGCCGACTGGACTTCCTGCTGCACCGGCAGGACTTCATCTGGCGCTCCCATCACCTCCATACGGCCGGCCGAAGGCTGCAGCGGCGTGTCGAGGGGCAGCACGGAAAGCACCGCTTCGACCGCACGCGCCGCCGAGACATTGTCGATGCGCAGCAGCGTGCCGAGCGTCGTCTTGCGGGCAATGGCGTCGGACGGGAAATTGGTGTCGGAAATGACGACCGTGTCGCCGTGCCCCATGGATCTCAACGCGTGCAACACGTCGGCATTAAGGGCCGGGTCGATATTCTTGAGCATACAGTCCTCCTCCAGGCGCCATGCCGTCGCGGCCGCCCCATATGCGTTTCCCGTTCAGGACAAACGCGTCTCCCCAACTGTTCACATTTCCATCGCGCGAGCCGGCTCCCTCCGCCCCGCGCGTGGCGCCCCCCCTACTCGCCGTAGGGGATCCAGATGTTCTTGACGTCGGTCGCGCGGCGCAGATAGGCCGGGCCTTCCGCGGCGTCACGGTCGAGCCAGTTCGTCACCTTGCCGTAATCGACGAAGGTCCGCTTCAGGTTGCCGGACGAGAGTTTCTCGACCAGCGTCGAAAGGTCAGGCGTGCCGAAAGCCCAGAGGGCGTCGACGTCGTTGTGGCTTGCAAGCGTCTTTGCCAGCTCGATCGCCGACCCGGTGACGATGTTGACGACGCCAGCCGGAACGTCGGACGTTTCCAGAACGGTGTAGAAATCGGTCGCCGCCAGCGGATGCGGCTCGCTCGGCACGACGACGACCCGGTTGCCGGTGGCGATCAACGGCGCGACGAGGCTGATCATACCGAGAAGCGGTGCTTCCGGCGGGCAGATCACGCCGACGACGCCGATCGCCTCGGGCATGGCAAGTGCGACACCGCGAAGCGGCGGCTGGTGCACCGCACCTTCGTACTTGTCGGCCCAAGCGCCGTAGGTAAACAGGCGCGCGATCGAGGCTTCGACCTCCGCCTTGGCATTGGCGGCCGAAGCACCGGTCATGTCGGCAATGCGATCGGCGAATTCCTCGGCACGGCCGCTGAGGTTTTCGGCAATGTAGTAGAGGATCTGGGCGCGGTTGTGCGTCGTTGCGGAGGACCAGGCGGATGCCGCTTGCGCCGCGACGACGGCGTTGCGGATATCCTTGCGATTGCCCTCGCCAACCTCGCCGAGCACCTTGCCCTTGGGCGAAAGAACGTTGCGATTGTAATTGCCGTCCGGCCGCGCCTGCTTGCCGCCGATATAGAGCTTGGCGGTGCGGTCGACGGTCGGCAGGGCGAAATCACCAGCGACCGGTTTCAGCGCCGGTTCGGCAACTGCCGCCCTGAGCTTGCGGCCAAGCCATGCCTTCGGCTTCAGATATTCATAGCAGCCCTCGCGACCGCCCTCGCGGCCGAAGCCGGACTCGCGCTTGCCGCCGAAACCGGCGGACGCGTCGAAGAGATTGGTGGCGTTGACCCAGACGACGCCGGCGGCGAGCTTTGCCGCGACGTGCAGCGCCAGGCCGATGGTCTCGCTCCAGACGCTGGCGGCAAGGCCGTAGCGCGTGTGGTTGGCAAGCTGGATCGCCTCTTCCGGGGTGCGGAAGGTCATCGAGACGGCGACCGGCCCGAAGATCTCTTCGGTCGCGACGATCGAGGTTGGCTGCACGCCGGTCAGCAAGGTCGGCGGATAGAAGCTGCCGCCCTTCGGCAGTTCGATCGACGGCTGATGCAGAGCGGCCCCTTCGGCGACGCCCTTGGCAACCAGGCTTTCGATCCGCTGCAACTGCACCGGCGCGACGATCGCCGCCATGTCGATTGCCTTGTCGAGCGGGTGGCCGACACGCAGCGTCTGCATGCGGCGCTTCAAACGCCCGTAGAAGAGCGGCGCCACGCCTTCCTGCACGAGGATGCGCGAACCGGCGCAGCAAACCTGGCCCTGGTTGAACCAAATGGCGTCCACCACACCCTCAACGGCGCCGTCGATGTCGGCATCGTCAAAGACGATGAAAGGCGATTTGCCGCCGAGTTCCAGCGTCAGCGACTTGCCGGTGCCGGCGGTGCGTTCGCGAATGAGCCGGCCGACCTCCGTCGAGCCTGTAAAGGCGATCTTGTCGATATCCGAATGCTCGACGATCAGCGCGCCGGTTTCGCCCTCGCCGGTCACGACGTTCAGCACACCGGCCGGCAGACCGGCAGCGGCAGCAAGTTCAGCGAAGAGCAACGCCGTTAGCGGCGTGAATTCCGCCGGCTTCAGGATGACGGTATTGCCGAGCGCCAGAGCCGGCGCGACCTTCCAGGCGAGCATCAGGAACGGGAAGTTCCAGGGGATGACCTGGCCGACGACGCCGACCGGCACCTGATCGGCGAATTCGGTTTCCTGCAGCTGCGCCCAGCCGGCGTGATGATAAAAGTGGCGGGCGGCAAGCGGGATATCGATGTCGCGGGTTTCGCGGATCGGCTTGCCATTGTCGATCGCCTCGACGACGGCGATCAGACGCGCATGGCGCTGGATCATGCGGGCGAGTGCATAGAGATGCCGCGCCCGGGCATGACCCGGAAGCTTCGCCCAGGGTCCTTGCGCCTTGCGGGCGGCGGCAACCGCATCGTCGACGTCCTTGGAGCCGCCGAGCGCAATTTTCGCCAGGAGCTTGCCCGTGGCCGGCTCGTTCGTGTCGAAAGACTTGCCGGTAGCAGACGCGACAAAAGCGCCGTTGATGAAGTGGCCGAACTCGCCCTTGTGGCGCGCCAGCCACTGGCGGGCTTCGGTGTCGGCTTCGAGCGCGGGGCCGTAGGACATTTCGTCAAAATACCTTGCGACAGTCATCGGGATCATCCAATCGGGTGTCGGTTGAGGGCCGAATAGGCGCCGGTCACGTGGTGCTCGAGCTGACGCTCAATATCGGCAAGCAGGCTCGATGCGCCGATGCGGAAGAGATCCGGCTCGAGCCATTCACGGCCGAGTTCGTCCTTCATCAGGAACTGGTAGTTCAGGATGTCCTTGGCCGCGGAAATGCCGCCGGCGGGCTTGTAGCCGACCTTGAGGCCGGTCTGTTCCTGATAGGCACGGATCATGCGCAGCATGACAAGCGTCACCAACAGGGTGGCGTTGACGCCTTCCTTGCCGGTCGAGGTCTTGATGAAATCGGCACCGGCCATCATGCAGACGAGCGAAGCGCGCGCGACGTTGCGCAGCGTCTTCAGGTCGCCGGTGGCGAGGATCGCCTTCACATGGGCGTCGCCGCAGGCGGCGCGGAAGTCAAGCATCTCGTCATAGAGCGCCTGCCAGTTGCCAGTGAGAACATGCTCGCGGGTAATGACGATGTCGATTTCCCTGGCGCCATCGGCAACCGAGGCCTCGATCTCGAGCAGCTTCACATCGTGCGGGATAAGACCGGCCGGAAAGCCGGTGGAAACCGCGGCGACGGGAATGCCCGAACCGTCAAGCGCCTCGACGGCGGTCGAAACGAAACGATGATAGACGCAGACAGCACCGGTCGTGATACCGCGACCGCCCATGCCAAGCGCGTCGAGCAGATCCTGGCGCACGGGCTGCCGCGCCTTGGCGCAGAGACGCTTGACGCGCTCGGTCGTATCGTCGCCGTTGAGGGTGGTGAGGTCGATGCAGGTGACGGCCTTCAGCAGCCAGGCGGCCTGGGCGTCCTTCTTGACCGTCCGACGGCCGGGCAGCGTCGCAACGCGGCGCTCGGCGGCAGACAGGTTGACGCGCTGGTCCAGCACCCAGCCGAGGTCGAGATCCATGCCGTTGTTGCGCGGCCAGTTATGGCCCGCCGCCGGCGATTGCGCGGCTTTCGTCGCGCCTGACTTCACAGCTAGGTCTTCCAAGCGATGGCTCCTTGAACTCCCTGTCACGGCACAACTCTACACCCGGGGCGCAGCCGTGGAGATCGTCAATTTTGTTATTTTTCTACCGATTTTTTGTGACTATTCCATCAAATACTGAGGGTGTCAAGCGAAGCGTCCGGATTTTGACGAATGCGTAATATTTTTGATCCAGTCGCGATTACTGCCCCGGGACCAGGGTTTCGCCCTCTTCGGTAATGACAGAGCGAAAGACGTGAAGAGGCGCGAAAAACGCCGGCTTCAGCTTGCCGATCTTGCTGAGATCGATGACGAGATGGTTCTCGCGGGCAAGCGAAATGACCTTCTGCTTTACCGACACCTCGTGGAAATGCACGCAGGTCGCCCCTCGGCCCGGATCAACGCCCGCCGCCGAAAGGAAGGCAACGTTGATGCCGAGCGAATCGAGCGTTTCCAGCCCGGAATTGCCGGAGAAGGATGCCGATGACGGGTGATAGACGCCGCCCAGCATGACGATGCGGACATTGGGCTTGCGCGTCAGCTTCTCCGCCACGTTGAGCGAATAACACACTGCCGTTATTGAATAATCCTCCGGAATGAGATCGACGAGGTATTCCAAGGTGGTGCCGCAATCGATGAAGATCGTCTCGTCCGGCCGGATATGGCGGGCGGCGTGGACACAGGCCTCGCGCTTGGCGGCCGCATGGCTGTCGGCTTCGCGCGCAAGCTCATAGGGCGCATCGGGCTCAATCTCTCCCGCCGGCACGATATGCCCTCCGAGAAAGGCGAACTGGCCGGGATTGTCGGCAACGTCGCGGCGGATCGTCATTTCCGAGACGCCAAGCAGGGCCGCAGCATCGCGCAGATGCAGAACTCTCCGCCCCGAAAGCGCGTCGGCGAGCTGGATGATGCGGGCTGTCTTGCGGCTGACCATGATTTCTTCCGTGTCAGAAAAGTCCTGCAGCTTTGCGCGGCCCGAACAATCTTTGTGAAAAATATCACAAACGGTACCGTGCGAGCAAGGGGAGTCACATTTGAATGAAAGGCACCGCACACGACCGCCGAGCGACCGCCCATCAGAAAGAGAATAGCGGCGGACCAATCGGCCCGCCGCCACAATACTGTCCGTCATGCAAGGCCGCGAAGGGAAAGACGGCCAAAAAAAGCGATCACGCGCCGACCGGCGCTGTCCGTTCGGCCAGCCAGCCGACCGTCTCCTGATCGAGCAGCCCGTCCAATTCCTGTACGACCCGGCCATGATAGGCATCGATCCACGTCCGCTCGGCTGCGGTCAGCAAATCCATGTCGGCGAGCCGCAGGTCGATCGGCACCAGCGTCAGGCTGCGGAAGCTCAGGAAACCGTCACCATCGTCCACCACCTCCACCTGGTTCTCGATGCGGATGCCGTAGGCGCCGGCCTTGTAGTAGCCGGGCTCTATCGTCGTCACCATGCCGGGCTTCAACTCGATCTCGTTGACGCGGCGATCGAAGCGCTGGGGCTGTTCATGGACCGAAAGGAAGTGGCCAACGCCGTGACCAGTCCCGTGGTCATAGTCGAGCCCGAGATCCCACAGGGGACGACGGGCGAAGGCGTCGAGCTGGTGGCCGTAGGTTCCCTTGGGAAACTTCAGCGTTACCATGGAGATCAGCCCCTTGAGCACGGCGGTGTAGGCACGCCTGATCTCGTCGCTGACCGGACCTATCGCGGTCGTGCGGGTCGCGTCGGTGGTGCCCGTCAGATACTGACCGCCACTGTCGAGCAGGTAGACCCCGCCCCTCTTGATCGGCGCGCTGGTCTCATGCGTCGCCGCGTAATGGCACATTGCCGCGTGGCCGTCGGCCGCCGAGATCGACCGGAAGCTTGGCTCGACGAAGCTTTCCTCCATCTGCCGGTAACCGAGGATGCGCTCCTCCGCCTCGAGTTCGCTCACCGGCCGGCCGCTCGCATCCCGATCGGCGGCATTTTGTTCAAGCCAGGCGAAAAAGCGGATCCAGGCCGCGCCATCGAGACGGTGGCAATCGCGAAAGCCGGCAAGCTCGGTCGCGTTCTTGTGCATCTTGGCAAGCGTGATTGGGCTTCGCACCAGTTGCACTGTTCCGCCAGCGGTCCGCGTCGCATGCGCCGCCGCAGACGGGGCAAAACCCGGGTCGATCAACGCCGTGCGCCCGGCCGCCATCGCCTTGACGCGCTCAAGTAGTTTCCCGGGTTCGGCAATCGCGACATCGTCAAGCTCGAAATCCGAGAGGTCGTTCGGCAGCTTGCGATGATCGACAAGCCATTCGGTTTGCCCGGCGCGATCGAAGATCAGGAAGGACTGCGGCATCGGGTTGAAGGCAACGTCACGACCGCGAACGTTGAGGAACCAGGCGATATTGTCCGGCTGCGCCTCGATCAGCAGGTCCGCCCCCTGCTCCGCCAGCATGGCGGCGATGCGGCGCTTCTTCTCGGCGACGCTTTCGCCGGAATAGGCAACCGGAAGGGCCATGATCTTGCCGAGCGGCTTTTCCGGCTGATCGGCCCAGATCGCGTCGACAAGATCCTCGTCGACGGGCGTCCAAAAGCCGCCCGCAGCCTTCACCGACCGGCCGCAATCCACGTCCCAGGTCGACGGCAGCAGCATGGGATTGAAGCCGACGCGCTCGCCCTTGCGCAGGTTGTTCCTCAGCCACTCCTTGAGCGGCGCATCGTAAAAGTGCTCGATCGCAAAGGTGTCGAGATCCACTTCGTCGCGCACCTGCACCTGGTAGCGGCCATCGACGAAGATGGCGGCGCGGTCGCGCATGACGATCGCCACGCCGGCGGAACCGGTGAACCCGGTGACGAAAGCCAGGCGATTGTCGTGCGGCGCGCAATATTCGCCCTGATGCTCATCGAAGCGCGGCACGACGTAGCCGTCGAGCCCGGTTTCCGCAAGCTTGCGCCGCAGGGCGCCGATCCGGCCGGAGATATCCGGCCTTGCTCTCGTATCCATGATGTCTTCCTTATCGAATTGAGTTTCAGGCGTCGCCGATCGTCTCGGCGAAATGGCAGGCGGTCATGCCGGCACCGACCGGACGCAGCACCGGCTTTTCGCGACGGCAGAGCTCGGTCGCGTGCGGACAGCGCACGTGGAACGGACAACCAGGCGGGATGGCGAGCGGGCTCGGCAACTCGCCTGATAGCGCGGGGGCGCGACGTCTTGCGTCGGGATCGAGCGAAGGCGCAGCAGCAAGCAACCCCTTGGAATAGGGATGCATCGGCCTCGAAAACAGCGCCTCCGACGGGCCGATCTCGACGATCGCGCCAAGATAGATGACGGCGACGCGGTGCGAGACGTGGCGCACGAGCCGAAGATCATGCGCCACGAACAGCACCGTCAAGCCCAGCTCGTCCTGAAGCTCGATCAACAGATTGACGACCTGCGCCTGCACCGAAACGTCGAGCGCCGAAACCAGTTCATCGGCCACAAGGCAGATAGGCTCCAGCGAGAGCGCACGAGCGATTCCGATGCGCTGGCGCTGGCCGCCCGAGAATTCATGCGGATATTTGTCGGCGGCCCCTTCGGGCAGCCGGACAAGGTCCAGCAGCTCGTCGACGCGCTGGTCGATCGCAGCCCCTTCACGCATGCGATGCACGGATATCGCTTCCCGCAGTGTATCACGCACGGTCATGCGCGGATTGAGCGAGGTATAAGGATCCTGAAACATCATCTGGACGCGCCTGTTATAGGCCCGCCGCCGCGCCCCCTTGAGGCCTACGGCGCTTTCGCCCTCAAACAGGATATCGCCGGCGGTTGGGCGGTGCAGTCCGGCGATCAGGCGCGCGAGCGTGGACTTGCCACAACCGGATTCCCCGACGATGCCCAGCGTCTCACCCGGCATCACGTCGAGATCGATGCCATTGACCGCCGAGACGACCTGTTGCGGACGTCGGGCAAGCGTGTCGGAAAGCGAGCGTCGCTTCTCGAACTGGATCGACAGCGCGCGAAGCGAAAGCAAGGGCGTCGTGCCTACCGAAGTCGGAATGATCGTCATTGCGCCGCCTCCCGTGGTCCGAAATGCGTTTGTGCGTCTGCAAGGTGATGACAGGCGACCAGCCGCGACGCGCCGATCACTTCGAGTTTGGGCCGAAGGTCTGGGCATTCGCGACCGGCGACCGGACAGCGGGCGCTGAAGGCGCAGCCTGGCGGCAGCGCGTTCAGAGCGGGCGGTGCGCCGGGGATGGAATAGAGTGGCGATCGCGGCGCCACATCCCGCGGGATCGAGCGCAACAGCCCCAGCGAATAGGGATGACGCGCATCGGCAATCACGTCCGTCGTCGTCCCTATCTCGCAAAGCCTGCCGCCATACATGACGGCGACGCGGTCGCAGGTTTCGGCAACGACGCCCATGTCATGGGTCACAAGGATCACTGCCATGCCGAGGTCGCGGCTCAGCGACTGGATCAGCCTGAGGATCTGGTCCTGGATCGTGACATCTAGCGCTGTCGTCGGCTCGTCGGCCAACAGCAGCTTCGGATTTGAGGCAAGAGCGATGGCGATCATCACCCGCTGGCGCATGCCACCGGAGAACTCGTGCGGGAAGTCGTCGAGACGATTGCGCGCGGCGGGGATGCCGACGAGATCGAGGAGTTCGATCGCCCGCGCTCTTCTCTGCCTGGCGTCGAGGTCCGTATGGGCGACGAGGTTCTCCGAAATCTGCAGGCCGACCGTCAGCAGCGGGTTGAGTGACGACATCGGCTCCTGAAAGATCATTGCGATCTCGCGGCCGCGGATACGCCGGAGCCGAGCCTCGTCAAGCGCGACCAGATCCTGACCGTTCCACAGGATCTCGCCAGCGACACGTCCGCGTGGGCGGACAATGCCGAGGATCGAACGCAGCGTGATGCTTTTGCCCGAGCCGGATTCGCCGACGAGGCCGAGGATTTCACCCTGCCCTACCTGGAACGAAACGTCATCGACAGCGACCAGCGGCCGTTCATGCGTGCCGAACTCGGTGCGCAGATGCTTGACGTCGAGCACCACCGTTCCTTCTTGTGTTCCCATCTCAGCGTCCCTTCGGCCGGAGCAGATCGGCAAGTGCGTCGCCGACGAGGCTGAAGCCGAGGCCGGTCAACACGATGGCAATGCCCGGCATCAGGCTCATCCACCAGGCCGTCATCAGGAAGTTGCGCCCCTCGGCGATCAATACGCCCCATTCGGCAGCCGGCGGCTGGGCGCCGAGGCCGAGATAACCGAGCGACGACCCGAGCAGAATCGCGAGCGCCATGTCGGTCATCCAGTAGACGATGATCGGCGAAATCGCGTTCGGCAAGAGATGGCGGAAGATGATCCGGCGATCGGAATAGCCGAGCACCCGACCGGCGGCAGCATAGTCGTTGGCCTTCTGCGCCATGATTTCGGCGCGGGTCAGCCGGGCGTAATAGACCCAGTTCACCGCGGTGATCGCCACATACGTGTTGACGAGGCCAGGGCCGAGCACAGCGACGATCGCGATCACCAGAACCAGGAAGGGAAAGGTGATGATGGCATCGACGCAGCGACCGAAGATCACGTCGGCAATGCCGCCGTAGTAGCCGACGAATGCCCCGACCGTGAGGCCGATCAAAAGCGCGAAGATCGTCGCAAAGAAAGCCATCTGCATGTCGACACGATAGGCCCAGATGACGCGCGAGAGCACATCGCGGCCGAAATTGTCGGTGCCGAAAGGATGAGCAAGGCTCGGTCCCTGCTGGATCGCCTGGAGATCGAAGGCAAGCGGATCGTAGGGTGCAAAGTTCTGAGGGAACAGAGCAAGCGCAAGCGACAGACCGAGGATGGCGATGCCGATCACGAAGGACGGGCGGGCGAAGGCGCGCGCCAGAAAGGCGGCGAGCCGTCCCCGCGTCCGCGAATGGGAATGCGTGATAGCGCTCATGATTGGCGAAGCCTCGGATCGAGCCAGGATTGCACGACGTCCGTCAGCAGGAAGACGACGGAGACGAGCACGGCGAAGGTCAGCGTCAGGCCCTGGATCAGCGGATAATCGCGGGCAAAGATCGCCTCCAGCATCAGCCGGCCGACGCCGGGAATGGCAAAGACCGTCTCGGTCACCAGCGTGCCGCTCATCAGGTTGCCGATCGACAGGCCCAGCAGGGTCACGGTGGAGACCAGAGCGTTGCGCAGCACATGGCGGGTCATGATGATGCGCGGCGAAAGGCCCTTGGCGCGAGCGAACTGGACGTAATCGGCGTCGAGCACCTCGATCAGCGAGGCGCGCAGATTGCGCAGGATGATCGCCGATGTGTAGAGCGCGACGCTCAGCGCCGGCAGGATCAGATGGTAGAGATTGGCGAGGAAGGTCTTGCCGTAGCCGCCGACCGGAAACCAGCGCAATTGCGCGGCCAGCACCGTCAAAAGCAGAAGCCCGATGTAGAACACGGGCATGGAAAGCCCGACCTGAAAGACGCTGCGGATGGCGACATCGACGGAGGTGTTGACCCGCGCCGCCGCGAGAAACGCGAGCGGACCGGCGAGGAAGATGGCAAGCACGACCGAATAGACCGCCAGGAAGATCGTTGTCGGCAGGCGACTAAGAATGATCTCCATCACCGGCGCCTTCAGCATGATCGAGCGGCCGAGGTCACCCGTCAGCGTGTTCTTGACGAAGACGAGGAACTGCACCGGCAGCGGCTGGTCGAGACCGAGATTGTGCCGGATCTGCTCAAGTTGGGCATCGGTCGCCTTGGCTTCGGCCATGGCGATCGCCGGGTCGCCCGGCAAGAGGCGCACGAGCAGGAAGATGAAGATCATCACCAACAGGAACGTCGGGATGATCTGCAGCAGCCGCGCCACGAGATAGGAAAGTGAGGGCATGGTTCCAACCTTCAACGGAAGACCGGGCGGATTTCCACCCGGCCTTCGCAGATCGTTCCGCAATCAGTCGGCGCGCCAGGCTTCGGAGAAGTCATTGGCGCCGAGCGGCGTCTGCACGTAGCCTTCGATCGACTTGGAAGCCGCGACGGCAAACGGCGTTTCGAACAGGAAGAGCAGTGGCGCTTCCGCCGCATAGATCTCCTGCATGCGCTTGTATTCATCCTTGCGCTTGGCCGGATCGGTTTCGAAGTTGGAGGCTTCAAAGAGCGTGTTGAATTCCTGGTTGTTCCAGCCCGTGCCGACGGCCTGGCGCTGCTTGTAGTAGCCGAGCCAGCCGGTCACCTGCGCCGGATCGTTGACGTCGTTGGCCCAGCCATAGGTGTGGATGTCGAAGTCGCCGGAGCGGTTCTTCTCGCCGCGTGTCGGGTTGTCGACCTGCTCCACCTTGAGGTTGACGCCGAGCGGCGCCCACATCTGCTGGAGGGCGGTAAACAGCGTCGCGTCGTCGGCGCTGCCGGCAAGCGTCGTGAGCTTCACTTCGAAACCGCCACTGAGGCCGGCATCGGCAAGCAGCTGCTTGGCCTTTTCCGGGTCATACGGGTAGAGCGGCTCGGGGCCATAGTGAAGCTGCGTTGCCGCCGACATCAGCGAGGTCATCGGCTTGCCGGTGTCGAAAGTCACGAGCTTGATCAGCACGTTCTTGTCGGTCGCATAGTTCAGCGCCTGACGCACCTTGATATCGGCAAGCGGGTTCTTCGAGCCGTCCTTCTTCGCCTCGCGCGTGTTGATCGGCGCGTAGACGATACGGGTCGACGGGAAGAGCTCCATCTTCAGGTTCGGATCGGCGCCGAGTTCGCCGACGCGGGCGAAGGGAATGAACTCGGCCGCATCGACTTCGCCGGCCTGAAGCTTGAGAATGCGGGTGGCGTCATCGGGAATGACGAGGAATTCGACCCGGTCGAGATAGGGCAGCGGCTTGCCGTCTTCACCCTGGCGCCAGTAGTTCGGGTTGCGCTCGAAGCTCATGCTCGAGCCCTGCACGTGGCTCTTCATGACAAAGGGGCCTGACGTCACCGGTCCGGCCGCAAAGAAGGCGCGCGCCTTTTCCTGGTCCGTTGCACCGGCCGCCTTCTCGAAGGCCGCCTTCGGCATGATGCCGGTGTTGAAGGTCGCCAGAATCGAGATGATCGTCGGATCGGGGTTCTTCAGCGACACGGTGATCTTGTTGCCGTCGGCCGTCACCTTGTCGACGGCACCGAGCAGCCCGGCCCATGGACCGAGATCGGCATTGCGCGCCCTGTCGAGCGAGAAGACGACGTCGGCGCCGGTCAGATCAGAGCCGTCGGAGAATTTCAGGCCAGTTCGGAGCGCCAGTGTGATGGTCTTGCCGTCGGCGGAGACCTCATGGGTTTCGGCAAGCCCCGGCACGATCGAACCGTTGGCGCCGTTGCGCAGCAGCGTCTCATAGAGACCGTTCACCATCCAGAGGTCGGGATTGCGGTCCGCATAAACAGGATCGATGACGGTCGAGTCGTCATAGCGTGCGAATGTCATCGCGCCACCGCGTTCGATGGCAAATGCCGAGGTGGCCGAAAGCAGCCCGAGCGTCGCACCGAGCATGATAGGCAATATACGTTTCATCTCACTCCTCCTTTGACTGCAGCCAGCATCGATCGCGCGCTCAACACGTTAAATTGGATATTGGATCCAATTTTTCTTAATGTTTTTAGACGCCGACGGATTGCCGCGAAGACGTTCTTGTAGTTCCCCTTTTCAAGAAGGCCGGCATGCGATCTGATCGCTTGCCGAACCAACTTTAGCTGGACTAAAGTACATCGATAGACGTGAGTCAAGCGGAAAGAAAATCATGCCCCTGAAGATCGAAGAGGCGCCAGAAGCAGCCAGTGGCGCCTCCCTCCCCGCAACCTCGGCGCCCACGTCGCTCGGCCAGATGCTGCGCGCCCGCCGCAAGGAAATCGGCAAGACCATGAAGGACGTGGCACGCGAGGCCGGTCTGACGGAGGGCTTTATCAGCCAGATCGAGCGCGGCATCTCCACCCCGTCGCTGATCTCGCTTTATAACGTCGCCAACGCGCTTGGCACCAGTGTCGACACCTTCCTATCGCAACCGCCGCAGCACGGGCATTCCATGGTGTCGCATGCCGGCGAACGGCCCGGTTATAATGTCGAGACCAAGGAGCGCGTCTACGAGCTAATCGAACGCGGCTTTCCGGGCGCCGCGCTCAATGGCTGCATCACCCATATGCCCAAGGGTTACGCCTCCGAACTGACGAGCCACGAAGGCGAGGACTTCCTCTACCTGATCGATGGCGAGATGCTCTACGAGATCAATGGCAAGGAATATCTGTTGAAGGCCGGCGACACGCTGCACTTCCCAGCCTCGTTGCCCCATCGCGCCCGCAATGTCGGCGCCGGGCCGGCCCGGGAACTCTGGGTCGGCACCACCCGGATCATCAAGGACGACTANCCGCTCCGATATCGCTTACTGCTTGCGCGGCCAGGTATCGGCAAGCCGATAGCCGGCCGGCCACGGATCGGCCGGGTCGAGCATCACCTGGTGCGTGCCGGTGATCCAGGCCCGGCCGGAGATTTCCGGCACGATCGCCGGGCGTCCTCCGACCGTCGTCTCGCCGGCGATGCGGCAATCGAACGTCGAATCGATGATGGAATGGCCGCTGAACCGCTGGCCGACCTTCATCACGCCGCGGGTATGCAATACCGCCATGCGTGCCGAACAACCGGTGCCGGTCGGCGAACGGTCGAGCTTGGCCGGCTGAATCACCACGGTGTTGCGACCGTGCAGAACGCCGTCCTTTTCCTCGACCGGCAGCGTGAGCTGGCAGAAGGAGATGTGTGCCCATTCCGGATTTTCCGGATGGGTGAAACCGAGCTGTTCATTGGCCGCGCGGGTGATCTTGATGCCGGTCTCCGCAAGCTCGCGCGCCTCGTCCGGCGTGACCGAAAACCCGAGCGCGCGGGCGTCGGTGATGACGAAGCTGTCGCCGCCATAGGCCGTGTCGACGGTCAGTGTGCCCAGGCCCTCGACCTCGAGCTTGGCATCGAGCTTGTCGGCGAAGGACGGAACGTTGGTGACGGTGATGCGCTCGGCCTTGCCGTTGCGGCACTGGGCCACGACGTTCACCAGCCCACCCGGCGCTTCCAGCACCATGTGGGTTTCCGGCTCCTGCATCGGCACAATGCCGCTGTCGAGCAGCACGGTGGAAACGCAGATGGAGTTGGAGCCGGACATCGGCGGCGTGTCCTCGGGCTCCATGATGATGAAGCCCATCGTCGCGCGCGGATCCTTCGGCGGCACGAGCAGGTTGATATGACGGAAGACGCCGCCGCGTGGCTCGTTGAGCACGAAATTGCGCAGCGTCTGGTCTTCAGCGATGAAGCGGCGCTGTTCCCAGAGCGTATTTCCGGGCGGGGGTGCGACGCCGCCGACGATGACGTCGCCGACTTCCCCTTCCGCGTGGCAGGATACGATATGGACGACCTTGTTGCTGCGCATGCCTCTTCTCCTTGCAAGCGGTGGACGGGCGCCACCTGGGCGACCGACGCCCTGCGCATCGGCCGTACTCCCGCATTTTGCCGGGATGATACGCGACAGCGCTGAGCCCGGTGAAACGACTCATAGAAATATTGGATCCAATATACAATCTGAAATATTCGAAATCACCTCCTGAGCCACAAGGCTCTGTTGCTGTGGAAAGTAAGCTCATATTGCCCACGGCAAGCTGCAGCTTCCGCAAAACGAACGCTCAATTTTCCCACGGCCGAAAATCGCGGGTTTTCACTAGGTTAGCTGGGCTCATCAGCCCCATCGAAAAAAAGGAAGCGCTACGGATCGCGTTTCTTGCCGAATCCCGCACATCAAGACGCCGTGCATCAATGAATTCGACTAGACTGCCGTTCGCTACGAGACAGGGCGCCATAGCGCAGTTGGCACGACGAAGAGGACGGACCATTTTCGGACCCGGTCTTGCGTGAATCGATCGATATCAGGATCTGACACGCTTCCCGGCAAGGCGGCGGGCATCAACGAACGAATGCGTGTACGGCTAGGCAGGAACACCCTTAATGCGAAGCTCTGAGCTCCAATTTCGCCAGTCCACGGACGGAATTCGATGAGCCCTTCCTCGGTTTCACAGGCGCCCCAAAACTCAATTCGATATCTTTCTGCATTTTCACCAGCATTTCTGCGACGTCGCCTTCAACTTAGAACACGCCGATCTGCGTTCCCAATTCTGGAAGCCCAATCTACTGCCTCGGCCGGCCGGAGGGGCGCGCACACATGATATACTGGTAGGTTAGCAGGGCCGGCATCCCGAGAAGGCTACTGAGAATGTCGCGCCCGGCATTCAGTGCTGAAATCGCGTCAAGACCCAACAATTTCAGCGAAAACGTGAGTGTGAAGAATACCGACATCAGGGCAAAGACCCAGAAAAGGGCGCGTACGGGTCGGAGATTCGCTCTGTTTTGCATCGCGTTCATCGCAAGCGCTCTCTCGATCTCGGGATTCCAGTGGTCGTTGAAATAGGCGAGGTGGCGAAAGACCGTCTTGCCCATCGCGAACGCGAGAACCGCGTAGAGGGCCAAAAGCGGAATTTTGACCGTCAAGAGATCGCCAGATGAAAGGAACGCCGACAATGCCAACATGACGATCAGCATCGAGCTGCATAGACTGACCGTCTGAGGGAACGACAAGTCAAACCTCGCTCTGCTTGCAAGCAGCGCCTTCTCCACCACGTCGATCAGCGCTTCGTCGATCCTAGTTAGAAGTTCCATGGAAACCCCGTCCCTTGGAGTAGGCGATATCACGTTGAGCCGGAGCTCCTCAATCCGTGAAGCTAGCATGCGTTTGGGAAGCTCAACTGTACTATCGCCACTTCCCCGTCCGGGGCGTGTTCGCGATTTGCAGAGCTCAGCTCCAGTTGCCAGCGTCGTTTGCAACTGACCGAGCGATAGATATTTTTAGTTGTCATTTCACTTGACCTCCCGTCTCGGTGGATCCTATCTCTCCAAAGAGGGCGAGGGAAACATGTGGGCCGATAGCGAAAGCCAAATAGATTATCTGAACTACTCCGAAGTCTCGGAGATGATATGCGATATGGTGTGCGACGACACCCTGCTACCGATATCACTTGGTGTCTACGGCACCTGGGGCGTGGGCAAATCAAGCATTTTACAGCTGATTGGTAAGCAGCTGGAGGCGGATAGGCGCAACCTTGTCGTACCGTTCGACGCTTGGCTTTACCAAGATTTCGACGAGGCGAAATCGGCCTTGATGACGGTCATCGCGAAATCGGTGTACGAAGCCGCCCCGGAGACGCTGAAGGAAAAAGCTGCCGGCTTTTATCGCCGCGTCAACAAGCTGAAAGTGCTGGGAATTGCAGCCGACGTTGGCGCGCTCCTTGCCGGCGTGCCGACTTTAGGAATGTTTACGAAAGCCGCTGGCGCTGCAGGCGACATATGGGACGGCAAGTCAGATGAGGAAGACATCGCTGCGGTCAAGGACGCGGCGGCCGAAGTCGAGAAGCGAACGACGGGCATCCTCAAACCCAAAGAGAAGCGGAACGCGCCCGAGGAAATCGTAGCGTTTCGGCAAGACTTCAGCGAGCTGTTATCAAAACTCGACCGTCGTCTGGTTGTCTTCGTAGACAATCTGGATCGATGCCTTCCGTCAAACGCGATCTCCACGCTCGAAGCCATGCGGCTCTTTCTCTTTTTACCCAGTACCGCGTTTATCGTTGCCGCCGACGAAGACATGATCCGGTTGGCGGTAGCAAAGCATTTCAAGGACCCGGGCGATCGCCACATCACGGACTACCTTGACAAGCTGATCCAGGTGCCGTTGCGCGTTCCGAAGCTCGGTCTGCAAGAAGTCAGAGCGTATCTGTTTATGCTGGCGGCAGCCAGGTCCGATGTGGACCTTAGCAAGGTGGAGGATCTCAGGAGGTTCCTAATCGGGAAACTCCGTCGCAGCTGGTCCGACGAACCTCCGTTCGACGTCGACCAGGCGGCGGCTAGGCTCTGCATCACTGAGGACCACGAGCTACGTCGAACGCTCGGCACGATGGACAGGTTGGCAGACCTCCTTGCCCATTCGAACCAGGTAAACGGCAACCCTCGGATCGTGAAGCGCTTGCTTAACGTCGTCCGGATGCGAGCTTCTGTTGCGAGGCGTCGAGGCATGGCGCTGGACGAATCGATCATTGCGAAGCTCGCCCTCTTTGAAAGGTGCACAGGAGAGGACGCCATCCGGACTCTGAATGCGATGATTAGTGCCGCGCCTGTGGGTAAAGCTCCGTTGCTGAGCGAACTGGAGTCGATCACGGATACCGTCCCTCCTGATCGCCTTCCGAAGGATTGGCAAAAGCATGCGGATTTCGTTTCGGACTGGCTAAAGCTGGATCCGCCCCTTGGTGGAGTGGACCTACGCCCGGCCGTCTATCTTTCGAGGGAGACGATGCCTGTGAGGGTCTCAATTCAGCGTCTCAGCGAAAAGACCCGAAAGGCGATCGAAATTCTTCTCAAGACTGCGATTGCAACTTCTCCGGCATCCAAAGCTGCCGTCGACGACATCGACCCATCCGAAGTCGGAGAGGCTATGGACGAAATCATAGCCGCTATGAAGAGAAACCCGGATTGGAGCAAGCTGCGCCCGGATTTCCGCGGCGCGCACCTTCTCGCCACGAAAGACAAGATTGCCCATGACAAGCTGGTCGGCCTCATAAAGAGCCTGCCTAAAACCCCCAGGTGGATGGCGACCATGATGAAGGCGGACAACAAGATCGCGGGGAGCGAAGGCTGATGGGCACCTCCTCTTCGTCCAGAGGCTCTGGCTCGAACCAACCAATGGTGCCGCCCTGGGCTGACGACCAACCCGGTGCGGCCGTGCCGCCGACACCCCCAAAACGCTTTCAGGCATTCAGAACCTCCTTCGGAAAGTTTCTCAAGAGCGGCGACGGCGCTGACCTCCGTAAATCGCTCGGACACTACGCGCGGACCTCGACCGGAGGAAGCACGGTCGGTCCCAGACGTTTTGGCTCCGTCTACACGTCGGGCGGTGATCTCTACGACGTTCTGAAATCCCTCGGAGGAGACGGAGGCGAGGCAGCGGAGCGAGGCCTGCCGAAGGAAGCTCTCGCCGGCCAGCCGCTTGACGTCGTCTGCCAAAGATTGGCCGAGACACTGGCGCCGGAGAACGGCGACAGCGACAGGATACGGACGGCCATCGACGAAGCGATGCTCGAGGTCTTGGGCGAAGGAGACTTCGACCCTGATCGTCTGGATGGAGAGACCATTAACAGGATTCTCGGCGAATACCTCTCCCAGTCGATTTTTCAAGAGATCGTCGAAGAGGTCGGCGGATCGTGGGCAAATGCGCCTGACGAGCAGCGGACACCGGAGGCAGAGGGAGAGTTGCTCGAGGTCATCCGTGTCGTGATCGAAAAGAATCTGGGGCCCAGACTGGCCGACGCCAAAGATATCACGAGAGCGGACATCCACCGATTTATGCGGGAGTCCATCCACGAAGTCTGGCAGGAATGGGAAAGCTTCGATGAATAAGCTCATTTTCCACATCGACGAGACCAACATTCCGGCGACCGACGTTGCCGGCGCGGCACATGTATTCCTGTACGGGGCTCGGCCGCCGCGACTAGGAACTGGATCGATCGGGCGGCGGCTGCAATCGGCTGTCAGGCGACTTGGCGTGGTCACTGATCCTGCGACGTTCGACTTCCTGTCCATTGCATTGGCGGTCATCGCTGCCGACACTTTCGTCAACCGTGAGACTTGGTCCGCAAACGGCTGGACCCGCGAGCTTCATTTGGATGTTCCTCTCGCCCGACCGCGAGTTTGGCAGGACGTCGCCTCCGATCTCGAAAGGGCGTTGAACTTCCTCAGTGGCGATCGCTGGACGCTTTCCTTCAGGGATCAGGGATTGGAGCCGCCGACAAAGGAAGCAGTACTGAAACACTATCGTTCGCACATTGCCATTGGCTCCGCCGACTGCGCGTGCCTCTTCTCGGGTGGCTTGGATAGCCTTATCGGCGCTCGTCAGCTTGCCGATGCCGGTCGCACGCCGTTACTCGTAAGCCACTCTTATCGTGGTGACCAAAGCTACCAGAAGTACCTCGCGCCGCGCCTCGGAAGGAAACTCCCTCGCTTTGCGGCTAACGCGAACCCGGTCTTCGGTGGCGAGAACAAAAGCGACACGACAATGCGAACGCGGAGCTTCGGCTTCTTGGCGTTCGGCGCGGTCGCCGCTGGCGCGGTGCTGGCAAAAAAGCCATCTGCCGGGGCCGTGGACCTGTTCGTCCCCGAGAATGGGTTCATCGCTCTCAACGCACCGCTAACAAGACGTCGGATCGGCTCCCACAGCACCCGCACAACTCACCCGAACTTCCTGTCACAGGTGCAATCGATGCTCGACAAGGTAGGCCTCGGCGTCCGGCTGCAGAATCCGTACCGTCATATGACAAAGGGCGAGATGCTGTCCGAGATGCTGCCGAACGACGATTTCGCGCACGCTGCAGTTTCGACTGTTTCTTGCGGCAAGTGGAAACGCAAAAGCCAACAATGCGGCCACTGCGTTCCGTGCCTGATCAGGCGGGCCGCGTTCGCCAAGGCCGGAGTTGATGACACGACGTCCTATCAGTACCCTGACTTAGACGCACTGTGGGATCGTCCCGACATCCGTGACGACGTCATGGCGATGCTCGTGGCGACGGCCCGTGACGAACGCGGTCTCAGACACCGCGCCATCGGCAGTGGACCCTTGCCTCTTGATCCTTTAGAACGCGCCAACTGGTTCGGCGTCCACAAGCGTGGACTCGAGGAGGTCGCAACCTATCTGGCCGGCCAAGGATTCGGGACGTGATCGACTTTCATTGCCATTTGGACCTGTTTCCCTCGCCGGAGCGCACCGCCGACGAGATCGACCGTGCAGGGACATATGTGCTTTCGGTTACGAACACGCCTAAGGCATTCCCGAAGACTGCACAGATTTCCAAAGGTCGGAAACGGATCAGGACGGCGCTGGGTCTGCATCCGCAACTCGTTTCGGAACGGCACGGCGAGATCGGGCTGTTCCGAAGGTTGCTTGGAGAGACCCGGTATGTCGGCGAAATCGGAATTGACGGCGGCGACGACTACGCGAAACATATCAACCTGCAGAAGCAGGTCTTCGACGAACTCCTCTGTGCATGCGCTTCGGTTGGTGGCCGCGTCATGTCGATTCATAGCAGGCACGCGAGTGGCGAGGTAATCGAGGCGCTGACAAAAAGACCCGAATCCGGGGTGGCAATACTGCACTGGTTTTCGGGCCCGATATCGCACGCTGAAAGAGCTGTCGACATTGGGGCGTGGTTTTCTGTAGGGCTTCCAATGCTCAGGAGCAGACGGGCGGCGTCGCTCATCAAGAAGCTCCCCAGAGAGAGGATATTGACTGAAACCGATGCGCCGTTCGCGTCCACACCGGGAGAGCACTATCCGACGGCGGCTGTGTCGGAAACTCTGACCGCACTGTCCCAGCATTGGGATTGTGACTACGCTGAGACAAGCAGGCAACTTCATTCCAACCTGAGTGCGCTCGTTGCGAGAGCCGCGGTTTTCAGGCTTGGGAATGGCGTGGACTGATTGTCCCGATCGAACGCGGTATCGGCTCGTCCCCGCTGCCGGCGAGCCACGTTCGCAATGAGGTTGCCGCCGACCTGTGTACGGTAACCGGGTGGCCGTCTTGCAATCGCCATCCAGCGGACCAAGTTGTACGGTATCCGGAAGCGGGAGGCAGGCAGCTGTGGATTGCTCGGACAGTTTCGAAATTAGGTGCGCGAAATGCGGCCACATGAACGATTATCCTTTCGCGACATGGAGATGAGAGAACTGATCCAATGCGCAGCCTGCGGCATTGTCCGAAGCATGGGGAGAAATGACCTGTTGGAGACATGCCGCGAAGCAACGAAGCTCACCCGTCAGCGGCTTAGCTGACTTTTTTCGCGGCTGAAGGCTTTCGGAGGCGCGCCAGCAATCCGCCGATGGTAGTATTTCCATCCAGTTGTTACCTTCCCCGCATGATGGCGACCATCGCAGCCTCGAGTTGCGTGACAACC
This sequence comes from Ensifer sp. 22521, assembly GCF_052044795.1. Taxonomy (NCBI): domain Bacteria; kingdom Pseudomonadati; phylum Pseudomonadota; class Alphaproteobacteria; order Hyphomicrobiales; family Rhizobiaceae; genus Ensifer; species Ensifer sp. 22521. The sequence continues at coordinate 238,087 of NZ_JBQENM010000004.1, read as the reverse complement.
CTCACTTGTTTTTGGCTCGCCATTGCGCCAACTATAGCGCGATCAATCATTCGGGGAATCAATGTTACAGGCGATAGTCAGCGGAAAAGCGGGGCGGCTTCCCGCGAGCGAAGACCCGATGAGCTGGCGGACAGCGTTTCGCATGTCTGAGGACCTGCTTACCGCCTCGGTGTTCGGCCGCCTCGCCTACCTCGACGGCGCCATGCTGTGGCGGATTCTACGGCGAACCTTCGGTTCTGGGCTGCCGGAGTTCCGTGTGGCCGAATTGAACCAAATCACGTTCTGGCCCACCTGGGCCGAAAGTGGCGAGACGAACGGCACGGTCGAGCCGGACGTGTTCCTGGACTTCAAACTTGGCGATCCCGCAATATCGCTACGGGTGATCGTAGAAGCGAAGTTCGGCACCTATCCGACTCAATATGCGGGCCAATGGGTCCGGCAATGGACGGCATATCACGAAGCCACCGGTGATGACGGAAACCGCGTCTTCCTGGCCGCCATTGGAGGTCTGGGCAAGAATGTCGAGGTTACCGTGGAAAAGATTGTCACGGAAATCGCTGCATCGGGGCACGATATCGAAGTGGTGGCGGCCGGCTGGGACCGTCTCTTGACCGCCATCGAAGAAGAACGAGCGAAGCCGATGGACGGTTCGGCGGACAGAATCCTCGATGACATCGTAACCGCCCTCGGCCTAGCCGGTTATCAACACCTCCGGCTTCTGGGCAGCATGCCTCACCACTCCCGCCCCTGGAACCCGATCGCGAACGAGTCGCTCAGAAATTTCAAGTGAAGGTCACGCCAATGTCCCTCGATGAACGCGCATTGTCAGCGTCTCTTGTCGACGTCCGCCATGCATATCGCCTCTTATGGGATTTTCAAAGGAGATGCCTCGACACTCTGAAATGCGTAGCACAGGAGTTCCCCGAACTGGAATTCTATCAGTGGCAGAACAATTTGGCGGGCACTGTTCCACTTGCGCGCTCAAATCTTCTCGATACCTGGGCGTGGACGTTTTTGCCGTTTTACAACATTTCCGTTCTCTACACCCGAAGTGGTGAGGGACGCGCTCATCCAAAGGTCGATGACTGGTTGCTCGAGGTCAGGATAGTCGCCGATACAGGTTGGGATCTTGCTGACCAACGCATCGAGCCCGACCCTTCTCGGTTCGTTGCCGTGGAAAATACCGAGAGCAAACTATCTATCATGGCTTTCAAATGCGTCGGTGAGGTCGACCCCAAGAGCAATTGGTTCCACCATGTGTGGGGCAATGCGTCCTGGCCAGAAAACGAGATGGACCCTGACGAACATGGTGTTTCATACTTTGCGGAGGAACCGCTCGTCGCTTGCCAGATAGACGCTCCGCTGTCGAGCTTGACGACAAAGGAAACCGTCAGGGCGCTTTGCGAGCGCGCCAAGCAAGTGATTTCCGACAAGCTGTCGATCACATTTGACGTCACCACGTGACCGGCCCATGCTCCACATTACCCGGTTCTAATTCCAGTTGGATGACTATCCAGTCGACCGGGATATCCATTTCGGCCATGTGGAGAACGGAGTCGACGACCGAAGGAGCAAGCTTCCCTCGGTTTTCGCGGTCCAGCCGCGCGGAGTCGGGCAGCATATCGTCCGCCCTGTAGCTGCACAGCTTACTGGGACTTTCGACGAAGACGTCACGCCTTCTGTGTACATGGGTCGAAATACAGTCTCTGGTCGGACGACAGCACCGACTTTCTCGAAGCAAGTACAAGCCGGTCTGGTACCGTTGAGCTCGTCTCCCTCTTCAAGTTTGGGGTGCAATAGCAGCCGCTCAGAGGACGTGATCCCCCGTAAGGTCGCAGTACCCACGGGTAAGCCGAACCGGGAAGACCTGTTCAACGGTAAATGTCGAGCGTCCGGTTTCGGTGGTTCGGATGGGTGCTGTAAACGAAGATGCGATTGAGATCGCGATCAGTCAGCAGGCGGAGAAAACGCGCCTCAATGACGTTGTTGGCGTGGACGCGCTTCATCAGGCAGCCAACCATCTGGATGCGGGCGCTCGGGATATCCAGATAGAAATTCTGAGGCAACCGAAACTGGGTCGCGATACCGAGGACGGCACCGCTCTTGGACAGCTTGAGGATTTCGCATCGGCGGGAACTCAGCTGCGTCATGCCCTTTTCGGCAAACTCGATGCGGGCTTCGTTTCGCGTATCCTCCATCGGAAAGCTCGCTTCCCGGTCGTACATGAAGGATTCTTCCTTGTTCAGGAAATGCTGCTGCATAACAGGTGCCGCGCCTCTCATTGGCATGCCTTTCGTATCCAATTTTGGCACACATTAGCGGCGCTGAATTAACAGAGGGTTTGACGCCGACACCATGCCCTTGGGACGACGTTAGGGACCGCTTCGCTGCGCTCCGAAGACCTCCACGGTTGCCGCAGTCTCCTCGCAGTCTTCGAAGCAGGAATCCGCGCAGCAGAATGGGCGTTCAATCTTCGCAAGGGTGTCCGCGGGAGGATCGGCGGGGAACAACACACCACTTCAAATTGATCGTCATTGTGTTTTTACACGCATATGAGCATATACTACTCCACCGAGACACGGCGGGGGGACGCGATGGTTTATCTCGATCACATGAGAGGTTTGATGATTGCCGCTTTGGCGGTGTCAACCAACGCTTCGGCCGCGTGGGCGGCTGACACTCCCATTGCCACCATTCAAGGCGCCGACCACAAGACCACGCTCCCCACGAACGTCGATGTCACCATCAGCGGGGTTGTGACGGGGCATTTTGGAAAAGGCTTCTTCGTCCAGTCAAGCCAACCAGACGGCGATGCCGCGACATCGGACGCCATCTTTGTTTTCCCTGGAAACTCACCGATATTCGCCATTCCGAAGCGCGGAGACACCGTTCGGGTCACTGGCAAACCGGACGAGTTCCAGCCATTCCCCGAGCCACCGATTTTTCCAACACGCAAAGTGGCAGTCTGCGGCACCACCGAGATCAATGAAGTGCAGAGCGATGATCGGAAGACGTTCCTGCCGATCACTCAGTTACGGTCTGTGACTGCATTTGAGGTGACGGGCACAGCCGACCTCCCGACCCCTATCGATTTCAATCCGCCCGGATCAACGAACGACATCGCTTTTGCCGATACCCCGAATACGCCTTTTGATCCCGTGAAGCATCCTCGGGACTATTTCGAATCCTTGGAAGGAATGCGCGTCGTCATCCGCGACGCGATAGTCGTGTCACGCAAGGAGCCGCAATGGGACAATTTTTGGGTCGTTCCGGCAGCAGCTTTGGGCATCGACGAAAAGTCTGCTTATGGGCTCCCGCTTGGGAAGCCCGGCCACATCTTCCCGGAGATCATCTCTGTTCACAAAGCCAAGGGCCAGCCGCCATTTGCGCCTTCGGTCGGGACGCATCTGGGCGATCTGACCGGGATAATGTCCTATGAGAACGGCGTCTACATGGTAGTCCTGGACGAGTTGATTGATGTTTCGTCCCTGCCGGCGCCTGACGTCATCGAGGTCCCCGCCCCCACCTTTGGCGAAGGCATCCGCATAGCCACGTACAACGCCGAAAACATGTCGATAGCATCCGACGGTGCAACGGAAAAATTCAAGAGGATCGCGGGCCAGATCACTGGTGACCTCAACTCCCCGTCAGTTATCGGACTGCAGGAAGTACAAGACGACGATGGGGAGGGCGCGACATCAGCGACCTCTGCGCAATTGACGATCAAGGCACTAATCGACGCGATCGGGGCAGCAGGCGGCCCCGGCTATAAGGCGGTTGCCCTGGATCCCGTTCTTCCCAACACCGACGGCGGTGCGCCGGGTGGGAACATACGGACAGTTTTCCTTGTCCGGGACGATGCGGGCTTGACCATCAAGACCTCCGAGCGATTGTTCGATACCGACGATCGCTGCGACCGAGACGCCAATCCATTCGCCAGCGCCCGCAAACCCCTGCTGCTCGAGGCCGCCATCGGTGACAGCCGATACGTTTTCGTGAACCTGCACCTGTCGTCGAAGCTCGGAGACGACGGCCTCTACACCAACGCTGAAGACCCCAAACCCGCAAGCACTGCAGGTCGCAAGCGACAGGCAGAGCGCTTGGTGGCCGAACTGGAACGGAGGTACAGTGCCGACCGCCCAACCATTATTCTGATGGGAGACTTCAACGACCACGCAGATGCAGAAGCACTGGCCCCGTTCCGCAACAGCAGCCTGGGCTTCACGTTCCTTCGTGACCATCGCGGAGAAGCCTTTACAGCTTCGTACTCCTTCAATGGCCTACGAGAAGCCATCGACCATTTCGTCGTGAGCGGGGCGCCCAATCAATCCGCAGCAACCTACATGAATCTTAATGCTGATGCACAAGATCAGGTCAGCGACCACAACCCGGTGGTTCTGGAAATCAAGTAGCAGAGAACCGCCTCTGGGTTCTGGCACGGCGACGGTCGCCACGGCTTGACCGAGCTATCGGGAGAGCGCCTGCGCCAAGATGCCCTCGTGCACGAGGTGTGGGCCGCGGCCTTCAGCTCGTAGTTCCATGGCCCGCATGATCTTCAATCCCTCGTGGCTGTGCCGCCAGTCTCGTGAAGCCTCCGCCGCGACACAGAGATAATGAGTGTTCCGGCAGACACTGCTTTTGAACTCCCCTCCCCGGTCTGCAATCATCCCTTGGATCGCCTTTCTGGGGCCGAGCGTGAACTTCCCGGTCAACACGAACATCCGTTGGTCAAAGATTAGGACGTTGTGGTCAGCGAGTGCGCCATCCAGGACGCCGACATTTCCGAAGGTGGCGATTCCAGTATCAGTGGCGCTGTCACCGACCAGGTGAGTAATCCAACTGCAGATATCGTCAGATTCTTCGTGCGTGATCCTCCCGTCGGCTATTGATCGCTGCGCCGCGTTTCTGAGGTTGATTACCCGCTGGTCGGTTTGGATTCTGGGGTAGCTACCCAGTTTCGATAGCAACTTCTCCACCTCTTCGGCGGTAATGCGGTTGTCACAGGCAATACCAGCACAGAAGCCATAGAGTTCGTTGATCTCGTCCTTTTCGCTCTCGATGACAAAGTCTCGGGAACGCATGACGACGATATTCTCGATGATATCGTGTATTTCCCTTGGCTCGTTCTTCCATATCCGGAGATCCTCGATGAGTTCATACGCATCGGGATCATGTAGGAGGGTCAGAAAATTTTCGGCCTCAACTTGCAGGGGCGCGTATTCGGCGGTTTCGACTTTATCGCTGGCCAGAATCCCCTTGAGAAATCCGAGCCAATAGGCGAGCGCCTTTCTCGTGTTCGATCTTGCGTGAATTCGACCGAGCGTCGCTCCTTCGTGCTCGAGTGCATTTTTCCCCGCACGCACTGTGTCGACCATAGTAGCCCCCGTAAGATCAGCTGTTATGCAACTTAGCAGTGAAAGGGCCGAGTCGCGAGCGCCGACGGACCACCATGCGAGGCTTGATCAGTGGCCTCTTCCCTCGTAGTCGCTGGGCGAACTTCAGGCACGAAAGACCGATTATGTCGCGTTCACAGTAGAGCCGTTTCGCCGTGCACGGGATTGCTTTCGGCGCATTGCCCGAGTTTCTTTAAATCGATCGTCAGGATAAATCACCGGACATCCATGCCGCTTTTCCACGACATCCTTCCCTCTCCACACACCTTGGTACAGGTCCTTTAAACCAAGTATCGCCTCTTGGGTCTGATGTGAAAAAATCGCTCCACATTCTAGCAGCTCTCTGCTGATACGAAGGAGGCCGTTCTCAATCGTCCCGTCGCGGGACAGCGATGGCGCGTAAAGACCTAACATCTTGGGCATCGTAAACCAGGTCGCTTGCTGCATGGCTGGATGCCCGATGGGATCGTGAGCGGTGAAGCGTTCGATGTAACCCCACGAACGGTTGAACTGCTTCCGGATAGGCACGAGGAGCACATATTTCGCCCGGGAATGCTCGATCGAAATCTTTCGACCAAACGCATGATCGAGATCGAAGCGCCCTCTATTCTCTACATCGTAATCAAAACCGTGGGCCTGCATCGCGGCTTGGCGAAACAAAGGAGCATAGCCCCGATGATCTAAGGCTGCGTTGACCCATACCTCGAGAAGCCCATTTTTGGTTATCGCACCGAAACCATCGAGATGTCCGTCATCGAGATGTTCGTCGACGTGGTTGACACTGTCGGCACGAAGGGACGTTTTCTTCCGTCGCCGAGTGCTAAGGTCGTAGCGTTTTGCATAGCCGTTTCGAAAACGTGCCTTCAGATCAGCGACACTGAACACCCCTGTGAAGGCAGTATCATTGACGTCACTCGTCCACCGACGAATGAGTGCAGACCGTGTGTTCGCAACGTAGTCATCGAGCGACATGCCGTTGGGGCTCGGTATCGAGAAAACGGGTGGTGCTGGGATGACCCGTTCGGGCAAGGCCACCGAATGGGTTGAAGGCTCCCCAGTAAGGTCAAGAAACTGGGCTTCCGCGATTTCCTCGCCAGAAATCCCGTGCCCCCATAGGGAGGTAACAGCATCCTCTACGCTATCGGCGACGACAGTAACTGCGAAACACGCAAGATAGAAAGCTTCCCGCGCGAACTGGCCTGAAACAAAGTCAACGACATCCGGAAATACGACAAGCGTATCGCCATCGTCACGACGTTTTGCCGCGTAGTGTTCGTCTCGAAACCAAACCGAGCATTGCTGGGGGGTCTCAGGGTATGGCGGGTCGCGAAGCCTTACTGAGTAACATCCCCGCAGCCCCTGACATACGGAAAGCTCAGGTCCCGCAACTCCCTCGGGACGAACGATTACTGTTTTGCGGTAGCGCAGAGTTGCACGTCGAATATCGGAGATGTTGGTTATTTTGATGATCGGCAAAGGCTTGACTCGGTGGTGGAGGCCATTCCCTACAACCAGAGTGAAAACGAACTGTTGACAGCACGGCCAAAAAAATCGCTCCGATCTTGGAAGCGAAAGCTCGCGGCGATTACTTGGGAGCGTTCTGCGTTGGCCTAGTGCATCTCCAAGGCACAGACTGTAGCAGCTATCAAAGCGCCCAACGCGACGATCGAAGCGCGTTTCGGCCCCTATTCCGCCGCAACCACCCGCAGGGCACCTGCCCTTCCGACCTCATCGAGATCATGTAACCGAACGCTAGGGCAGACCTTCTTCGCGATGTGAGTGAGATGCTTGTGGTGGGTGAAGTAGATTACCTGGCCGTGCATCCCCATTTCGGCGAAGAGACGAAACGCTTCTTCCGCACGGAAATCGTCGAAGGTCTCCATGATGTCGTCGGCAATGAACGGCACCGCCGTCCGCCTGGCAACGAACTCGTGATAACCAGCTACACGCAGCGCCAGATACAACTGAGAGCGTGTTCCATCGGACAGTTCGTTCGCTGCCTTCGACCCACCACCGGCAGATACCGCGATAAGCACGTCGCCGTCTTTCCCAGGCTGGGCGGCGACGCCATCGTAGGCTCCCCGACTTATGGTCCTGAAGGCTTCGGAAGCCCGGGCCATCATGCCGCTTCGATGGCGGTCTCTGTATAGCTTCAGACCGTGCTCGGCCGCGGCTACGCCGGCGCGCAGTTCCATGTAACGACGGGCGCTTTCTTCAATTTCGAGAAGGATAGTCCTGCGCTGCTCGTCCAAAGCCGCTACCTTCTCGTCGCCGCCGATCGCATCCAAGGCATCCCGCGCTTTCGAAAGGGCGTGAAAGTGGTCCCGGTACCGTACGTCCTGGTCCTCAAACACGGGTGCAAGTCTCGCAAGCTCGTCCTCAAGAGCCGCCCGATCGATCCCATCGGTAAGTTCTTCGACTTCAGACATCGCCTTTACGCCGGCGATTTGAACAAGCTCAAGCTCTGTCTCGGAAATAGAAGTTTCCAGATCACGACGCTGTGACGCGAGGTCCATGCAGGCCTCGACTTCGCCAAGCGAGGTGACACCGAAGAACTCCGTCATTTCGGCAACGCGCGCCACAAGGAGTTCCTGCTCGACCTTCATGTCGTGCTGCTTCTGCTCAACTTCTTCGAGATCAAGCAACAGCTTATCACGTCTGTCCGCATGTAGGCCGGCGGCTTTAATTTTGTCATGGATCGCCTGGAACAGCGTCAGAGGCGCCTCGTCGATCGACACGCCGAGCCTCCCTGCTAGCTCGTGCATCTTCGCTTCGAAGAGCGCCTTGTCCTGCTTCATCTTCTCTACACGATCAACCAAGCCTTCCCTGGTCGTCACCGCCGACCCGAGTTGCTCGAGGACGGACAGGACTTCGGTAACGGCCCCGACATCCGGAACGTCGCCAAGCTCGTGCAGCCAGGATCCGGCACAGACAGACTGCCATTGCAACCGCCACGCTTCCGAGGCCTTGTGGGCTTGCTCAAGGAGTCTGGTGCGCTCGACGACATCTTCCCTAAGCCGTCGCACATGCTCGGCCGCGCTGGCTGCAGCATGATAGGCGTCCAACGCCTCCTCGGCGGCAACGACAAGAATATTATAGTCGGCGGACGGATTGAAGGTCAGGTCGGCATGTCCAAGCGCGGCGACCAACGACCGCTTCGCCAGCTCGATATGGTCACGGATGTCAGCGATTTCCGCGTCTATGGTCGCGAGTTCGCCTCTGGCTTTGAGCGCATGGTCTCGCTTGCGAAGCCAATCCTCGAGCTCCCAAGGATCGTAGACGGCTCCAACTCCAAACGTCAGCTCACCAAGTGATTGCTGGATTTCCGCCAGAACGGCCGCATTACCCGCGCCCGCGTTTTCCTGCACCTTCTGCTGGCTTAGAATATCCGCGCCCACGGAAGCGCGGCGCAGAAGGAGTTGATTTAACCTACCTACCTCCCCGAAGTGCATGAGGCGCTGCGCGACCACTCGATCGTCAACCCGCATCGCTTCGACGAAGGCATCGGCTGTAACGGCGTTCAAAGCCTGACGGTGCAACGTCCAGGCCACTTCGCGGGCCGCCCGGGTGGCGACCGCACCTGCTTCATCGATGCTTCCTGTCTGCTCGCGGAGGCTTTCGATTTCCGCGTCGAGACGGCGCGCCTCGGGCTCGAGACGCTCGAGTTCGGTTCGCGAGGCCCGGTGTTGCTCTTCGGCCACCGAGAAGCGGGACTTCCAGCCTTCCAGCCGCGTGTTCGGCGGCTGCGGCAAGGATCCCAAATCTTCGGCGGTTCCTTGCCATGGGCGAAGAGCTGCCAACGCCTCGGAGAGACCTGCCATAGCGGCATCGCGACGGCGTGCCAGCGAGCGAAGCGCGATATCTTGGTCGGATTTCGGCGCTGCTTTGACGACGGCCTGAAGCGCGTCAAAGGTCTTCCTCCGGTCGGGAGAGGCGTAGAGGTCGGCGTCGACGCCCTCACTTTCACGCGCAAGCGAGCGCTCGACCTTATCCAGTTCGCCTTGAGCCGCAACGAGCTTTTCATCGACACCGGATTTGGCACCGACCAGCGATCTCAAGGTGCCTACGGTCGCCGCGTCGAGGAGAAGGCGCTCCGGATTGGCTTCTTCCGACCTGCCCAGCTGCAGTAGCAGACCCTCGATCGACAAATCGTCCGCCCGACCCGCGAGCTTTGGTATATCTTTGTCCGCGGTCTGGTAACGAGCTCGAAGTTCCGAAAGGTCATCGATCTGCGATGCCGCCTCCAAGGCTGCAGCATCCACGACGATCCGCGAAATCTCCTCTTCGACGATCCGCACCGAGTTCGACGCGTCCTGCAGCTTCACCCGCACCTCGATTTCCTGCCGCCTGAGCTCTGGTAACTCCCGGCGCCAGGCAGCCGACGGTTCGCGGACGATTTCAAGCTCGCCAAGTCGGCTCCTAAGCGTCGCAAGCCGTGCCATGACAGGCAGAGCGTTCAGGATACGCTTGATCTCGTCGACCCGCCGTTGCGTACCTGCCCTTGCGTCGATGGCGTCATTGTAAAGGCGTGTCAGCCGATCGCGATCGCTTACAAGGCGCTGGTGCTCGCTTGCTTGGAGGTCAAAGGTATCACGCTGCTGCTTCAACTCGACGAGCCGCGCTTTCAACTCCCCGAGCACACCGCTTTTGGCACGGTACTTGTAGAAGCCATCCGCGTCGGCTCGGATCGATGTCAACTGCCTGCTCAGGTCGGAGAGTCCCGCGCTAGCTGCGAAAAGTAGCTCGCCGAGGTTGCCCTTGCTCGCGAGGATCGCCTCACCGCCTTTCACCAGACTTTCATTATCGAGCGAAAACATCGTCTTGAAGGCATCGCGGTCGATGCCTCCGAGATCGGCGCAAATGTCCGCGTCCGGCACAGGACGCTCCATGTCGTCGAGGAGGCTGTTCTGGGGTCGCTTGATCCGGACGAGTTCGCGGTCTTCCCCTCCGACGTTGATACTCGCTCCAATGCGCATTGTCGGGTACGGGTGCAGGAAGGCGTACCTGCTGGTGGACCCAATGCCGAAGACGAGGTCGAGGATCGCGTCAAAGGTCGTCGATTTTCCGGCCTCGTTGGGACCGTAGATGAGATGAAGGTCTGGCGAGCCGCTTGGTCGGGGTCCGAAGTCCAGAACACCATCCGTGAATTTGCCGTAGCGAGCAAGATCCAGACGATTGATCCGCATTATTCCCCCTGCCCTCCGCGCAGCCGAGCCACGACATCCGCGGATCCCTCGCGAGCGTAATCGCCCATGAGATTTCGGAATGAGGCCTCATCCGCTCCGAAGATATCCCTCAGTTCGGCTGGCAGCTGGCCGCGAAGCTCTTCCGCGATCGCGGTGAGTTCCTGTTTGTAGGCAGTAGAGGTCAGAACGTCGCCGTCAATGATGGACGACAGCTCTGCAAGTGCGCCTCCGCTGCGGTCCGTTCCCGGCTCCATGCATGCGGTCTGCATCTTGTCGATCCAGACGTCTCCGATCATCGCGCCACGCGTCTCCATCTCAGTTCTCAGGAGATCCAAGTCGCGCCGAATACGCCATGCCAGCGGGTTAGCCCCGTGCAGCTGGATGCGAGCCACGAGATGGTTGGCATTGACCGTCGACCGCAGGGTTTCGAGTTGCCTCGAGACCTGGCCGACCAATTCGTTCCAATCGCTCGCCTCCGACACGTCGACGTGCAGCCTTTCGAACTGCGCTACACTGGTGTGCCGTTCCTCGATCGTAACCGTGCGGTCGTCCTCGATCGTAACCAAGGAGACTGACTTGGGACCGTCCTCGTTGATGTCGCGCCCCTGGGGCATGCCGGGCATTACAATGGCCGAAGACGCGTCCGCGACAACCGACCGTTTATGAATATGCCCGAGCGCCCAATACTGGAATCCGCTCTGCTGCAAGTCTGCGACGCTGCAAGGTGCGTACAGATCGTGCTTTTCCGATCCCCCGAGGCTCGTATGCATGATGCCAATGTTGACCGCATCCGGGATTGGCAGCGCGTAGTGGCGGAGTAGGCTCTGCGGAGCGTGTGGCTTCGCAAAGCTCAGTCCATGGATCGCGACTGAGAAATGGCCACCACCCCGATCTACAGCCACCGCCTCGGAGGTCGCGCCGAATACCTTCACCGATTCCGGCATGACAAGTTCGGACGTGATCCTGGACAAGGCGTCGTGGTTGCCTCGAATGATAAATGTCCGGATGCCGGCGACGTGGAGACGATGAAGCTGCTCTGCAAGAAAGCGGGCCGTCTTCATCGACGTCTGATCGCCGTCGTAAAGATCGCCGGCGAGAACGAGAGCGTCGACCTGCTCTTCTAGGCATAGGTCGATTATGCGGACGAAGGCACGCCTGGTAGCCAAACCGATAAGATCTGAGAGCTCAGGATTGCGCAGAGCAAGCGTCTTTAAAGGTGAATCCAGGTGAACATCAGCGGTATGCAGGAAGCGATAAGCCAAATGAGTCCCTCTTGCATTGACCCGATTTCATACAACACCCGCTGATTCGGCGCGATAGAGAATTCGTGTTTTGTTCCGGTTTCCACAAGACCAAATCGGCGTTGATCATCTCGGCACACACCCTCCCCGCGCGAAGTAGGGATAGTGGTCGCCAGGCGCTCGCATGCGGTTCGCGGCCATCCGCAAGTGCTCAATAGTAATGCGGTCCGCATCCTCATGGATGGCCATCAGCCCAGCCCGCTGGACCAGATCCATTACCAATCCAATTTTTCCGGCGCTGTAACGGTGCAAATCCTTCGCCAATGTCTCAATCCCGGCCCGAGAAGCAAACGGCAGCCGGTCGTCGATCCTGTCGAGTAACAAGCGGAACATCTCGAATTCCGTACCGCTATCACCGAATAGTTTCACGGTATCATGGTAGAATTGACCATGGCGCATAGCGGTCTCGTAGATCGCGCAATGCAGACACTCCTCGCCAACCAATAGGATGTTGAACAACTTTGCCCGTGCCATCTCGTCAATGAACGCTCGAAACTCGGCAAACTGGTCTCGTCGGCGATTGCAGAGCAGGCAGTGCGCATCATCGATTATCAGCAGCTCCGTCTTAGCTGAGGAGGCAAGACACAAGATGACGTGCTCAGTCAATTCGTGGCCGCTGAGCCCGGGGACAGAGCAAGCACCGGCAAGAGAACACAGCCGGATTGCCGCCAACCGCAAATCCATGTTCTCGGTCGCCTCGAAGTAGATGATCGGCTGGCTCTTGTGCTCATAACCGCCGTCCTTTTGGAGCGACGCGTAGTAACGGCAGATCATGCTCTTGCCCGAGCGGCTCTCACCGAGCAGCCCGCCAATGCGACCGGAATCGTGCGCAGCACCGCCTGTTGGCCTATGGAAGCTCTCGATGAACGACACGCCGTTTTTGAAGATCGGATATCGATAGAGAAGTGTATTAATCAACTCCTGGCGCTTTTCTTTCGGCAGCGCAGATACGGCAATGCGTTCCTCGGGCGTTTTGAGCGGATCGGCATGAAATTTCGTCATCTCGCTACTCGCATCAAATAGGACACCGTTCGCGCACCGTTTCGGAACGCGTTCGAGTGGTCAGATTTTCGTTGAAGGAGCCGGTCGGCTCGATGGCCGTTTGTCAGGCGCGCGGATGCACTGGCGATATGTACGGCACTTTGTCTGTAAATTGTAGCGAGAAGGAGAGAATGGGCTCCATGGCAACCACCTTACGAAGCAGAACTAGCGAGTGGGACTTGAGACCTATCGCAGCCTCGCAGCGAGGTCATCGCGTTGAGGCGTCATTTTGAATCCGGCCCGCCTTGCGCAAGGACCTGTCCAGCAGGCACTTTGGGCGAGTTTGGGATGAACTTGATTTCGAAGACGCCGTCAGAATCAGATATGCATTGGGTACGGCCCGCCTTGGCCCCAGCAAGAACTTCGGCGAAGCGGTTTTCCGCTTCCGCCTTCTCCCAAACCTGAGCCGGCTCAAACAACCTGCACACCTCTGTTCTTCAATTATTGCCCAACAGTACTCGATTCCGTGCGAGAACAAAACTCGCTGCTAGCCGCCAGGTTACGGGTTCAAGCCTTCAAATTTCCCTCAACGCGTACCAAGAAACGTGCTCCTTGCCTGGCAAAAAACCGCGGCATCCGAATGCAGGGTCTTCCATTTCTCGCAGCAATCTGTGAGTGAACTCACAAGGCCCATACCCGTCACCAATCACAACGCACGGCATATGTTAGGGGTTAGTGGTACGCGAGACAGCAGGGGAATTACAAGCATTCAGAGATGTCCGAATTCAACACGGGTTGCAGCAACACTCCGAAGGTGTTCCCACTACCCGCTGTCGGTATCGGCAGACCCCACCTTGCCGTCTGGTCCCCGCTCATCGCGAGACAGCCTCTTCCGCCGCTTGAGTTCGACATGGTCTACTCCCGGTCCGATGACGATGCGACGGCCCAAAGGGCAGAAATCCGGCCCCAGTCCGGCGCCAAACGATTCGGAGGCATTCACTGAATCCGTCGGAATTTCGTCAGGCATTTGACACCCCTGCGAGCACCCTATCCAGAAGTCGCGCTTCTTTTTGGCGAATTCCGAAATAGAATAAAACATAATAACCTGTAAGTTATCTCCGCTGTCTCACCTTATATATCAACAACGAAAGACGGATCGAATCCGGTTTTCTCTCCGGGATAGCCCCTCGGGTTCGAAACGACTCTGGTCTTGCCGATTTCATAATTCGCCCTTTGATGGACGTGTCCGTGTACCCACATCGCCGGCCCCTGCTGAACGATCATATCATCCAGCTCCGATGCATAGCAGGCGCTCAGTGGATCCCCGCTGAATGTTGGGGGGATTGATCTAACCGACGGCGCATGATGGGTGACGACCACAGTTTTGTGGGCATACGCAGCACTCAGAGATGATGCAAGAAATGCCCGTGTCTCCTGATGCATTCGATAGGCATGGATTGGTTTGAACTTCCGATAAGGCTGCTTCGAATACTTGATCTTTCGGTAATCGTTCATGCCCGTCTGGGCAGCTGCCATCGCAATTTCCGGGTCCTTGCTAGAGAGACGGAAGTCAGTCCAGAGGGTTCCCCCAACAAAGTTCACGTTTCCGATGGCCACCACCTCGTTTTCGAGGAAATGGACATTCGGGTGTCTTTCAAGAAGCAGCCGTCCCTTCCGGATGCTTTCCTGAACAGAGTCGCCATAGTATTCATGGTTCCCAGCGACAAATACGACCGGGATCGAAGGAGCAATCTTGGCCCCGAGCCATTCGATACTCGGGACGATCCCCTTAGTAAGGAGATCGCCAGCGCAGATCAGAATGTCGGCGTCACGTGGCGGCGAAACGGAGAAGGCCTCGCCGAACTCCAGATGCAAGTCGGAAACGATCCAAGCCTTCATAGTGCGCCGTCGTCCAGCCGCGGCGGCAGTGAGCAAACCTTTCGCACGTCTTCGGCCGTCAATTCCAGTTGCTGCGACAACTGTGAAGCGAGGTTGTCCAGTGCGGCGCGTTTCGACAACAGGATTTCAGTCGCGGCATCGAGACCGGCTTGCAACCGTTTTTGCACCGCCCGTCGTAAAATGAGGTCGCCCCGGCGCAAATTTTCCAGGGGACGTCGCCCCGAACCCATCTCGGTCAGCAATTCGTCCCCGAAGCCGAAGCTCCGCTCCATCATGGTGGCGAAATCTGTGGCGACACAAAGATCGGCCCGGGGATCACCGCCAGCGGCAGCTGAATGTTCGCCGAACACGATCCGCTCGGCGGCCATACCGGCGAGAAAGATCGTGATGTGATCGGAGTAGAATTTCGCCGTCGCCAGCGCGGGGCTCTGGCTCCGAAACTCGGTCGCACCAATCCGCCGCCAACCGCTCGCTGCAGGCCTTTCGCCGTCGATTGAGACCTTGACGAGCGCGTGTGGCTGCAGCTCATTTCCAACGATCGCATGTCCGATCTCGTGAACCGCCAGACGAAACCGTTCTTCTTCAGTAGAGAGCACAGTCGGAGGGAGTGCAGTGTTCAGGTCTTCCTCCGTCACGCTTTTGCTGCCGGCCGCTCGGGCAATACGTCGCGCTTCTCGCGCAAGCTTCTCGATGTCTGCGCCCGACCATCCTTCCGACTTCCTGACAAACTCGGCGAGGTCGCCGAGGACGGCGTCAGGCAGATGATATCGAAGGATCGCCATCCGGCTTTCATTGTCCGGCAAGACAATGGAAACGACCTTGTCGATCCGTCCTGGTCTCAGCAGTGCCGGATCAATCGCATCGGGCTTGTTCGTTGCGCCGATGATCACGACGCCTTCGCGTCCGTCGATCGGATCGAGGCATTCCAGCAGCCCGTTGATGACTTGGCGTTTGTAGTCGTGGTGCTGATGGTCGACCCCGCTGTCGCGGTCGCCAAAGGAGTCAAACTCGTCGAGAAAGAGGATAGAAGGGCGTCGCTGAAAAGCTTCGGAAAAGGACTTCTGCATAGCCTTGAGCATGTCTCCGAGGTGTCCGCGAGCCTGCCACGACGCGGCCGAGGCATGGAGAAGTGGGACATCACAGCTATTCGCAAGAGCACGTGCAAACGTCGTCTTTCCGCTCCCTGGGGGACCGCTCAAAAGGATGCCACGGTCGACGTCAGACCAATCGATCCCACCGCGCTTCCATGCCCCGATATCCTTGGCAAGTTGCAGACCCCAAGCTTTTGCTTCACCGTAGCCTGCCAGTTCCTCAAGACGGACGTCGCTTCTGTCGCGACGTCTCGGAGTAGCATCTTCTGGCGCTGTCGCGACCTGCAACTGTCGGACAATACGCGCGACCGATCTCCCCGGCCGGATAGCCAGTCTAAGCTGCTGAAGGCCCTTAGTTGCCAGAAAATCGGATTCAGCTTCAGTCATTTGAAGACCGAGCTGCTGCGCCGCCGCGCGGAAGTGCCGCGCCGTGGGTGGCTTCAAGGCTACCCGGCAGTCGATCAGAATACCAAGGTCCGACGAGATCTCGGTTTCGTCAGTGCAGAACAAAATCGCTCGACGGACGTGATAGAACGTCGAAAGCAAGTCGGTGCTCGGCCGTGCAAAATCCGACGCCACATCAACAAAAGCAGTGCGCATTCCCGCGTCATCAAGGGCATTGGTGACATCCAGGAGCTGCCGAGCAGCGAACTGGTAAACCTCCAAATCGCTCGCATCCGGGACAGCAATTGCTGCGACAAAACGAGTGTCTGGTTTGCGAAGTAGATGCCGAATCGCGCTCTCAATTCCGAATGCCGCGACAACGGTAGCCAGGTTCGTCGGGAGAGTGTCCCGCTTTCTCAACTTGAATGTCATGATGAGCCTCGATGATAGGGGGAATGGCGAAGGGAAGGCTCAGGCCCGTATTCGCCTCACCATCGTTTCTGGACCGATCAGTCCATCGTCCAATTCCACCTCGACAAAACCGTGAAGGATCAACGAAGCAAGAGCGGCGACAGGTTGGGTTTCGTGGATGGCGCGAAGGCAATCCGCGAAAGGAAGCGATCCATGTTCCTCGAGGGCGGACAGAAGCCGCACCCGGTCTCCCAGCGAGGCATTGTGTCCGGAATATCGCAGCAAATCCTTCGCATTCCGCAAGCGGAAGCCGTCATAGATTTCGGAGCTATCGACCAATCTATAACGCCGGCCCTCTGCCAATGCGGCATCCAGAAGAACCTCCGGATTGCATGACAGCTTGCGATCCGGAGCGTCCAAGAGCCACGAGACGCCATCGGTATCTCGCATCCAGAAGTCCGGCACGTGTTCGCCGTGTCCGGTGACCAAGGGAAGCGGATTGCAAGCCCACGACGTTACGCTCGAATTCAGGTCCAGAATGCAAGCTAAGTCGCGCGCCATCTTCGACCTGTATTTGGCGAACGCCGGCCCCTTAACGGAAGGACGGTTTGTGGAAAACTGCGGGCGGGTGCCGATCGCACGCCGCGGCTGCTGTACATGATACTGGGATGCCATCTCTGACCTCTATACAAACCGAATGGACACCTCCGCTTCCGCGGTTGCGTTCAACGTATTCGTATCGGGAAAAGGTCGAGCTTGATCATGACATGGAACATATAGGGAACAAATAAACCAAAGTCAACTCTTGCCTCGTCAAAATACTTCCGCAGGGCCAAGTTGAGCGCGTGCCCAGCCCGGATTTTACACTGCATTAACCATAACAGGCGACCGTGGAGGCATGTATTGGCTGACGCGGGACCGCAAGCATGGCCGACGACATCTTCCTGCTCGACACGAACATCCTCAGCAACGCAAGCAAACAGAAACCGCACCCCGTGGTGGCGCAATGGCTGCGCGCGCAAACGCGACTGGCGATACCATTTGCCGCTATTCTGGAAGTTGAGACTGGGATCGTTGAGAAAAGCAGAACCGATCCAGCCAAGGCTCAAGAGTTGTGGGATTGGCTCGATGGCATCCTTGGTACCGAATTCGAATATCCAGTTCCGACACCCCAGGTAGCTCGGGTATTGGGGAAGCTTATGTGCTGCCGCCCCTTGACCCATCTTTGGTACGCAGATCCCCGAGCGGATCGAAAAAAGCCGGGCCAGGACCTCTTCATCGCCGCCACCTCGATCGTTTACGAGATGCCGATTGCCACACTTGACGTGAAGGATTTCGAGCAAATTAACGAGTATCTTCCTCTGCCGGGCGTCTACAATCCGGCCTTCGGTGTTTGGGCGGTGCCAAGGGGCTACGCATCTATTCCGGGGACGACGAGCAACGCTCAGCATGGTCGGTTGATTAGGCCGGCCGAGGCGACCGCTCGCAGCGTTCTGCTTGATCTTGGTGAGAGGCCGCGAAACCCGCAAGCACCACGCGTAAGAAACCCGAGACCCTCCCGGGTACGCCGATACCCAGCAGCCGCGCCTCAAAACTTTTTCATGAACGAAAGCTTGGACTTTCCGCACAGACATTGGAGGTATTCGCGCTTCCCCCGGTTTGGACTGACCTCAAGTAGCAGGCCACATAACGGCGCCCTCGCCCAATAGCACCCCTGCCAGCCAACCAGTGCGGAGCGTCGCCCTGACGATCACGGAAGGTTATCCCCATAGCTACTCACCGCATACATACTGGGCTATAGAACCACTGACGCCGCCCCCAGCCCCGACCTTGGCAACTGGAGCTTGGGAACAGATCGTTATGGCGAGGCACCGGGGTATTTTCAAACACTGGACCGATACGTGTGAAAGATTGGCGCTGCACGCGGTCCCACTCGGCGCACACCGGCGGCGCGGGGGCTGAAACTTCAAACGCGATCCATGCTATCGAGGATCTCGCTCATCGGCTTCTTCAGGTGATCCAGAAACGTCCGCAACGCCGATGGTACTTGCCGATGCGACACATAGTAGGCGTGAAACCCCGGTCCCAACGAAGCCCATTCGGGCAAGACCACTTCAAGCGTCCCCGCGGCAAGTTCGTCCGTTACGCGCTCGCGCAAACAGTAGAACAAACCGCACCCCTGTTTGACCATGTCGATGGAAAGCTCGGAATCGCCAAGCGTCATGGTTCCTGGAACATCGAGAACGGTCGCTCGCTCTCCGTCGCCAAGCTCCCAGCGGTAGATGCGATCGGTCCCCGTCCTGATCCGGATGCATTGGTGCGCCAGGAGATCCTGCGGAACATTGGGGCGACCGTGCGCCGCGATGTACGCCGGGGACCCAACGACTACCCATTCCAGTTCGGGCGTTAGCCGCGCGGCAATCATCCCTTCGGGAACAGTTCCGCCGTAACGAATGCCCGCGTCGAACCCATCAGCCACCATGTCGACGAAGCGGTCGTCGACCGACACCTCAAGCTCGATATCCGGATACAGCCGGTTGAAACTCGGCATTCGGGGAGCCAGCAACAAGCGCGCAGCATCCCTGAGTGCAGTTATCCTGACACGTCCCTTAGGTCCCTCACGGAAGCGTTCAAGCTTATCCAGTGCTGTCTGAATACCGGAGAACTGTGGCTCCAGCTCGGAAAGCAGCATTTCGCCTGCGGCCGTCAGACTGACGCTCCTGCTTGTCCTGTGAAAGAGGCGGACGCCAAGCCGGGACTCGAGGCCGCGCATCGCGTGACTCAACGCGGACCCCGACACTCCCCGTATCGCGGCGGCTTTCCGGAAGCCTCCTGCGCGGGCGATCGCAATGAAAGTCTCTAAGTCGGCAAGTTCCGTACGCTGGGACATCTTGAATGAAGTGAAGGTAGTTCACCGTTCTGTCAACAACCACTCACCACCGAAGCCTCCGTCGATCGAGTATGAAGTCCTCTCGCTTGATCTCAGCTCGACGGAATTGATGTGTTTCACCTAGCAAAAGCGCTTCTCTGCCTATTCGTCATCATCCGCTTCCTCCTTCCTCTACCCTGGCCGAAGGCTTGGAAGGTTGTCGCCGCAGTCCTCCTGATGGTTGTATTCCAGCACAGTCTGATCAGCCTTCTGGTTTTCGGCACGATGTTCTCGCCCGAGGTGCCTCGGCAGGTCATGATCGCAGCGAACTGGATTTCCGGGATCATCCTTCTGCTTGCGGCGTTTCAGTTGCTGTCTGACCTGACAGCGCTGACCCTTGCGGCACTTCGGCGTCGCCACGTACTCATACCGACATTGATTCGCTACGCAGGCGGCGTGGTCGCAATTGCCCTCACCGCCTTCGGCGTGAGCCAGGCCATCCGCGTTCCACCGGCAAAGGAGATCGAACTTCCAGTCAGAGGCTTGCCTGAAGAATTCGACGGCTATCGCATAGTCCACCTGACCGACCTGCACATCAGCAGGCTTTTCCATGCGCCTTGGGTGGAAGCGACAGTCGAGCGGACGAATGCGCAGTAAGCCGACCTCATCGTCATTACGGGCGACCTGATCGATGGCGACCTGCATGCGCGGCATGCGGACATAGCTCCACTGCAGAGGCTTCGAGCCAAAGACGGTGTTTTCGCGATCCCAGGAAACCACGAGTACTACTTTGGTCACGACCTTTGGATGAGGCAGTACGCGAGCCTCGGAATGACTACCCTGTCAAACGAGCATGTTTTGCTGTCCCGTAGTGGGGCGACGCTGGCTCTTGCAGGCGTGAACGACCTGACAGCGCCGCGGTTTGGCCTACCCGGCCCGGACTTCGTGAAGGCGCTCAAGGGCGTAAGGTTGGCCGCATCGTATATCGAGCGCTCACGACTAAACTGATCCCGACCTCGACGTTCCTAGATGCCGCAAAGGCGAGCTACGATGCGTGCAGCGAACTCGTTTTCGCGCAGGTGGTGACCGCTCCTGACTGCGAACAAGTGAGATTGGCTTTTGCTGCCGTGGGCCTTCACACCACTGAAGAGATCGCCGCTGTCCCGCAAGGGGCCCCGCCCACGGCGTTGGGACCTCTTCAATTCACCGCTGAACAATCGACGACCGGCGGCATCGTGTATGGTGGCCGCTGCAGGGGGTGTCATGGGGCGACGTTGTTGGGCGGCCTTGGCCCGCCGCTCGCAGGCCCTCTGTTCCGAAACAAATGGTACGAGGGTTCGGTTGGTGCGCTCTACGATTTTGTCAAAACTCGGATGCCGAAGGTGAGCCCTGGGAGTCTCACGCCGACGGAGTATCTCCACCTCGTGGCTTT
This sequence comes from Ensifer sp. 22521, assembly GCF_052044795.1. Lineage (NCBI taxonomy): Bacteria > Pseudomonadati > Pseudomonadota > Alphaproteobacteria > Hyphomicrobiales > Rhizobiaceae > Ensifer > Ensifer sp. 22521. The sequence continues at coordinate 217,140 of NZ_JBQENM010000004.1, read as the reverse complement.
CATAGTCAAAGAGAACGGCTCGACGCCGGGGACCGAACCCATGCCAGAGAATAGCCAGGCGCTGACCGAAATGGGCTTCAAGCAGCCGGCGACGGACACCGAGCAGACGACCCAGGCCAAGTAGTGCGTCGAACGACGACCATGGCAAGAGGCATGGGTTCGCAGACCCGTGGCTGAGTTGCACCGGGTCTAGTAGTGCCGCCAGCAAAATACCGCTTGCGACGACCACAACTCGCTTCCGCACAAGTTGAAACAGGCTTTCCTAATTTTAGATTTAGGCTATGCTGCGTTGCAACATAAAGCTTGCGGAGGTAGCCATGAAGACTTTTTCCGTTGTCGCCAATGTGCAAATTGATCGGACCGCGGCGTTTCCAGCGAAATTCGCAGACAATCCGTTTCGGGCAGTCACACTGGATACGGTCCTGCGCCGCAACGCAGTCCTTGACGCCGTATTCTATGATGTGGATGTGCTCGAAGAGGAAGAGACGCCCGAGCTCGCATTTTGGTTGGCTCGAGAAGGCGCGGTCATTCTGGTACCGCCGACCGGAGGTGGTCGCCTCAAGGTCTTTCTAACGGCTGACGAATTCCTTGCCGAGGCTCCTTCGGTGGCAGCGCTCGCCATTGCCGGTGTGGGAAGCTCCGCTCTCGGTGCCGCAGCTTTCGCGCGTAACGTTGCCGACGCACTGGGCGGACCCGCAGCCGCTATCGTTTCCGGGTATGGCATTGCTGATGTGTTGACCGAGGCTCTCGGCGGATTCTTCTGGTTTGGGGCCCTGAATAGCGTGAGACACGCCTTCGAACCGTTCGACGCAATGACAAAAATGTTCTCGCGAACCGAACATGCGAACAGATCCGGCCTCTGGACGCGGACGAGCAAGGACACCGAAGCGGTGATCGCCCTCCTCCAGGATAAGCGCTTCACGCCTCAAGTTCTTGTTGGTCATTCCAAAGGCAACCTCGTGCTCTCCGAAGCACTTTACGCGCTCGTGGGGGAGCAGCCGAAGGTAGCGAAACGCGTCTCCGAACAGTCCCGGGTCGTTACAATCAGTGCGAAGATCGGCATGCCCCCGGAATTCAAGGACGTGATTGACATCATGGGGGAATGGGATGGCTTCGGGGCCTTGAATTCCCGTCCGGACATACCCGCGGATATTGTGGTGCCACGCGGTTGGCATAGCACAAACCCGAGTTTCCCGATGGGTATGGGGATCGATGTCACAGAGAATCTGAAGCGCGCCATGACGATGTTTGAGGGGCGCCCCCTCTCCGGGCCCGCCGCATTGTCACTGGTACTCGATGCACCACAACGGGCAGCTGCCGCGATACGGCAAGAGGCAACCTGACTTACCCGCCATCTGTCGAACGTTAGTCTTCCCCGCGTCCATTGAGCCATTTGGATGCGTCTCTGACCCCGCCTCCCGGCGGGGCCTTTTTTTGTTCATAGAGGCAANNNCCAGTAAAATCGGCTTTCAGAGGAAGCCAATCGAAATCCAGGGCACCATGGCTACCAACGCCAACCCCAAAAGCAGCGCGACCATGTATCCCCACAGAGGTTTGATGCCTTCCGCTGGATTTACCCGACCGATCGCACAAGCGGCGTAGTATCCGACGCCAAAGGGCGGAAGGAATAGGCCGACGCCCATCGCCAGGATCACGACCATCGAATAATGGACATCATGAATTCCCAGCCCCTTCGCGATTGGGAAAACCAGGGGAGCGAAGAGCACAACGGCGGGAATCCCTTCAAGCACGCTGCCTAGAATGATGAACGCGACGATCGACACGAACATGAACATCGGCGCGCCACCCGGAAGACCACCCATTGCCTCGACTAGGCCACGCGAGAAGCCGGATTGTGTCAGGCACCATGCCACCGCCGTCGCCGCAGCTATGATGAAGAGGATTGCCCCCGACAACACCGCAGTGTCGACCAACATCGGACCAACGCGTTTCAGGTCGAACTGCCGGTAGATCAAAAGTCCGATCAGGACCGAATAGGCGATGCCAATTGTCGAAACTTCTGTCGCCGTCGCCACCCCCTCCACCACCGCGGTGCGAATGATGAATGGAAGCGCGAGCGCCGGCAACGAGATGAGGAACGCCCGGAAGATTTCCTTGCGCGGAGCCTTCCGGAAACCGGACATGTCCTCGTTTCGGTAGCGCCACCACACGACCACGCAAAGCATGAGTCCACACACCAGGGCGGGCAAAAGACCGCCTATGAACAGCGCCGAGATGGAGACACTGGTCACAGAGCCGATGGTGATCAGAACCAGGCTTGGGGGAATTGTTTCGGTCTGCGCCCCAGTGGCGGCAAGCAGTGCAACGAGATCGCCGGGCTTGGAACCTCTCGCTTTCATCTCTGGAAACAAGGCAGGTGCTACCGCGGCCATATCGGCGGTCTTCGACCCGGAAATGCCGGACACGAGGTACATTGCGGCCACGAGCACGTAGCACAGCCCACCACGAACATGTCCCAGAAGCGATGCCAGAAAATTCACCATGGCGCGCGCCATGCCCGTCAGTTCCATCAGCATTCCGAGCAATACGAACAATGGAACCGCAAGCAGTAGGAGGTGCGACATCCCTTCGTCGAGACGACCGGCGATAACGGTCAGCGGCCGGCTCGTGCCAATCGCGACATAGCTGATCGCCGCCAGAGCGAACACGAATGCGATGGGTACGCCACTGAGAACGCCAAGTGCGATGAACACGACGAAAAACAGTACCAGGTTCCAATTGCCCATCGCTAGGATCAAGGGTTTGGCTGCCAGCGCCAACCCTATTATGCACACGGCAATCAACACCCCGACTACAAAGTCGGTGAGCTTTATGCGACGAACGGCGTCCATGACGCCCAGCAAAACCATCAATCCGAGACCGATCGGCAGCCCAAAGGACCGCCATGCCACCGAAATTTCCATCGCTGGTGTCACGACGGGGATTTCATGGATTGCATACGTCGTGGCCTTGGGCAGCAACAGCACGCAGACCGCCAGGCAAAAGACCAAAGATGCCACTTCGAGTCTGGCCCGGGTAGCAGGTGCCATCGCGTCTGCGATGGCACTCATTCTCATATGCTGGCCGCGATGGAAGGCCAAAACCGCGCCCATCATCGACAGCCAGAGGAACAGCATGGACGCAAGCTCGTCCGACCAGACAAGAGGCTCGCCCCAAGCGTAGCGGGCGACAACGCCCGCCGAAAGCACGCCGACTTCGACGACGACCAGCGCCGCCGCCGCCAACTCGACGAGTCGTACGATACCCGTCTCGATTTTGGTGAGCACCGGCCACGACCCGGCCACCGGGTGACTCACGTTTGCTGATGTGGTCATGGGAGTGCCTCAGATCAGCTTGCCAGAGGTGGCTTCCAATACCGACCAGGCTTCTTCACCAAAACGCTCCTTCCAATCCGTGTAGAACGACGAATTCTGAAGGGTGGCGCGGAACTGCGCGATGTCCACGTCGATGAACTCGAGCCCCTTGTTCGTCAGCTCCGTCTGAAGTTCCGAATTCAGCTTCTCGACATCTGCGCGCTGCGTGAGAGCCGACGAGTTGATCTCGGTCACCACGATCTCTCTCAGGTCCTCGGGAAGCATGTCGAAGTTGTCGCGGTTTGCGAGAATCCAAAAACCGTCCCACATGTGGTTGGTGCGCGATAGATACTTTTGAACCTCGTACATCTTTGCGAAGTAGATGCCAGCGAGGGGATTCTCCAGGCCGTCCGCGACGTGCGTTTGCAAGGCAGAGTACGTCTCGCCCCACGGGATCGACGTCGGGGCGGCACCGAGGGATTTGAAGAGCGAAGTCCACAGGGGCGCAGGCGGAACACGGATCTTAAAGCCTTTGAGGTCTTCCGGCGATTTGATCGGCTGAGCGAGCGAAGTTGTTTGGCGGAAGCCGTTGTCCCACATTTTCTCGAAGGCGACGAGGTTGACCTGCTCGAACGCGCTCCGGATGTTGCGGCCGAGATCACCGTCAACCGCTTTCCAAACCTGTCCGTAGTCATTGAAGGCAAACCCTACGCCAGTGATGGCGGCGGCCGGAACGAGAGTTGCCGCGATCAGGCCTGTTTGCGCCAGGAAATCCAACGCACCGGAGCGAAGCTGGCTCAGCATGTCCGCGTCTGTACCTAGCTGGCTGGCCGGGAAGACCTGAATACTCACACGGCCGTCGGTCCGCTCGCTGATCTTTTTGGAAGCTTCATTCATCCTTATGTTGAGCGGATGGTCGACTGGCATGATGTTGGCAAATTTGAGCGAGAACTCTGGCGTGTTGGCACGCAGAATGCGTGGAGCGGCCATCGCCGCAGTAAGCGCAACAGAGCTCACAATAAATGAACGCCGACTGATGTTGATCATTGGTTCCTCCTCAAAACCCGCCTTGATCTGTCTTGATGCAATCTGGAGGTTCCGGCGCTAGCGCCTTCTCCTTGGAATCCTCTGACTGCAGCCGTGCCTCGATCCAAAAAATCGTGGGAGCGCATGGAATAGCGCCGAAAACTCTCCTCCTTCACGGCTCGAAACAAGTTAGGCGCTTACTTTGTCCTTTCACAAATGAAATGGTTCCCGCGATTGATGAGCTGAACTCAGGCAACCTTTGCAAAAGAAAGCCAAATTCGATTGCGAATGCTCTTTTGGCGCAGCCGCACATGAATTCAGATCACATGTTCTCAGCACGATCTCTTTTGAAGTGGCAGTCTGCACCATGGTAACCGCTCAATCGGGAGGACGCCCTACGTTCACGAAATTGGAGCGTCCGTGTTGCACGCATTGCGGAGGAAACCTGAGGTGCACCAAGCATTAGAACCGAAGCCGAGCCCAGCCAGCAGGCCCCTGATCGGATTCATTGGGCTGGGATCCATGGGGTTGCCGATGGCGTCACATCTTTCGAGAGATGGATACGCCGTTAAGGGCTTCGACATCGCCGAAAACGCTCGGAAGAGCTTTGACGAGAATGGTGGCGGGTCCCATTCGAACGCGGCCGAAGCAGCCGACGGCGTTCGTGTTCTGATGTTGATGGTCGTGAATATTACGCAGGCGCGTCAAGCGCTGTTCGAAAGCGGCGCACTGTCAAATTCGGCCGAAGACTGCATCGTCGTTCTGATGTCGACCTGCCCCCCTGGCGATGTTGAAGCATTGGCAAGGGAGGTGAAGGCTCAGGGGCGTCGTTTTCTGGATGCGCCTGTTTCGGGCGGCGTTGCTGGGGCACGCACCGCCTCGCTTTCCATCATGGTAGCCGGCGACAGGCACACCTACGACGAATGCTACAATTTGTTCGAGGTGCTGGGATCAAAGATTTACTTCCTTGGCGCACATCCTGGTCAGGCATCGGTCGCCAAGGCCGTAAACCAGTTGCTGTGCGGCGTGCATTTGGCCGCCGCCGCCGAAGCCCTCGCCTTGGCAGAGAGGGCAGGACTCGACACGGCGACCATGCTTCAGATCGTATCCGGTTCGGCCGCTGCAAGCTGGATGCTCAACGACCGCGGACAGCGCATGCTGCAGAACGACCCGGAGGTAACCAGTGCCGTGGATATTTTCGTGAAGGACCTCGGCATCGTCCTTGCAGCCGGCTCCTCGGCAAAGGCTGCGCTGCCCTTGGCATCCGTTGCACATCAGTTCTTTCTTGCCGCATCCGGCCAAGGGGCGGGTTTGGCCGATGACAGCCAGGTAATTCGGGCATATCGAAACATGACCGCGGGCAAGCGGGAGGAAAAGAAGTGACCGCCGAGATCAAGAGCAACTACGCGCGCCTATCAGAAGTCACCATGCACTACCTGACCGCAGGCTCGGGCGAGCCACTGGTATTGCTGCACGGCATCCCGCAGAGTTCACATGAATGGCGACACGTCATTCCCTTCCTTGCAGACAAATACTCTATTATCGCGCCTGATTTGCGCGGCCTTGGTGACACTACTCGCCCTGCGGCCGGCTACGACAAGAAAACCGTTGCCGCCGATGTCTGGGAGTTGCTCTCAGAACACCTCAAGGTCAGCAGCTTCTACTTAGTGGGGCACGATTGGGGCGGCCCGGTCGCGTTTTCCCTTGCCGCGCAGCATCGGGAGGCAGTCAAGAAACTGGCCATTCTCGATGTCACCATTCCCGGCGACGGGGCAGAAATGTCGCAAGGTGGCCGCCGCTGGCACCATCCCTTCTTCCGGACGCCGGACCTACCGGAGGCGATGTTCGGCGGCCGTGAGCACATCTATCTTGAGTGGCTTTTCGACAACTACGGTAGCCGCACAAACGTCCTCTCGCAGGCGGACAAGAACGAATACTTCCGTACCTATCTCAAGCCGGGCGGTTTCCGAACGCTTCTCGCCTACTACCGCGGCTTCCCGACGGACGTAAGAGACAACGAAACCTTCCTTGAAAAAGACGGCAAGCTGGATATGCCAGTCTTGGCGCTTGGCGGCGACAGCGGCTTCGGACGCGGCATGGAAACACTCGAATCTCTCGGACGGGTGGCGAACGACGTCCGGGGCGGGCTGATCCCGAACTCAGGCCATTGGGTGGCGGAGGAGGCTCCCGAATTCATCGCTGATGAACTCAGAAAATTCTTCGGATAATTAGAGTCTTCTGGCGTAGGTGATGCGCGCCTCGGTGGGCGCATCACCTCGTCGACATTATTATCGCGCTACTGGCTTGAGCGTCTCATTCGACCTGATCGCGCGCCGAATGCTCATCGCCCTTGAGTGCATCTTCAATCCAATGGCGAAATAAGGCGATCTTAGGTGTCCGGGCCCTCGAACGCAGGTAGACGAGGCTGTGGCAGTTGATTTTCGCGCCTTCGATACCGAGCGGAGCGATTAACCTACCGCTCTTGAGATCCTGTTGAACCAGCATAAGGCTCTCTAGGCAAACGCCCAAACCATCGGCAGCTGCGTTGATTGACATGAACGATCGATCGAACCGGAGTCCGCGATCCATGTTCAGCGCCACACCGTGGTCGTCCGCCCAATCCTGCCACCGATAGAGATTCACCTCCGAGTGGATGAGCGGGAACCTGACGAGATCCTCTGGCTCACGAATTCCGTTGCCACCTTCAGCCAGGGCCGGTGCGCAAAGCACGACGATCGGTTCGGGGGGAAACGGTTCTACTGCAATGCCAACCTCGGCGGGCTGCGTTCCATAGCGGATATCGATGTCTACTGTGCCTGTCCGCAACTCGGCCGGATCGCCCGATGCATGCAGACGCAGGTCTATCTCCGGATACTTGGCGCTGAACCGCGCCAAGCGCGGCATCAACCATTGAGAAGCGAGACTGACCACCGAATGGATGTTCAGGATGTCGCTCTTGCCCCTGTTGGTAAAATTGCGTGTCGCGCTCTCTATCCGCTGAAAGGATGCACTGATTTCCTCGGCATAAACCCGACCCGCGTCTGTCAGCATGATTGTGCGACCAGAGCGATGGAACAGCGCAATTCCCAACTCTGCTTCCAACGCCGCCATCTGATGGCTAACAGCCGACGGACTAATGCTGAGTTCATCCGCTGCTTTGCCAAACGATCCCAGACGCGCGACGGCCTCCAGCACCTGCAGTGAACGCAGCGAAGGAAACTCGCGCATCGTCATGTCAATCTCCTCACAGTTGACGGCCGCAGTTCAGACAGATGCAACCGAACACAGCAGGTGCAATGGCTGATCTTGCCTCAGCTTTCATGAGCGCTCTTAACACAATTTCGAATTAAGGTGAATCTGCTTCATCATTTAAGAACTCGAATTCGCTTGTTTGAAGAACGATAATTCAACAACTTCCCTGACCGGGAGAGGCTCGATGTCTTTACCCGAACAGGGAGGAATAGATGACTGCCCGGATCATATCCGTCTCGGGCGCGCCGTATGACGGACACAGCCGAAGTGCGATGCTAGACAGCGTCGCAAAGATCGGCTTCACGCATTTCGAGCCCGCATTCATTGTTGGATACACCGAGCCGTTCGACGAAACGGCATTTTCCTCGTCAAACGCAAATGAATGGCGCAAGGCGATCTCTATTGCCGGACTATCGTGCCACGCGTTTTCTTCGCACATAGACCTCGGGCTCGACGGCTCGGTTGAAGTTTTCACTGGCCGCATGGAATTTGCAGCCGCGCTCGGAGCGAAAGTCATCGCAACCAATGCGGCTGCGCGTGCAAGGGAGGCATCGTTCTTCCGCAACGTTGAAATTCTGCTCAAGCGTGCGGAAACACTCAACATCACCATCGCGCTCGAGAACCCAGGTGATGGAAGCGACAATCTTATCAATACGGCCAGGGACGGGGTTGCGCTCGTCGAGCGCCTCGCCTCGCCCTTTCTCAAGTTGAATTACGATGCCGCAAACACTGCTTCGCATCGACCCGATATGGGCGACTTGGCAGAAGACGCAATCCTGGCTCTTCCCGCGTCTGCCCACGCCCACATCAAGGATGTACGCCGGACCGAACAAGGTTGGTTTTTCACGCCTATCGGCGACGGAGAGGTCGGCTGCGGCCGACTTCTACGCGCGGTCGCCGAACTGCCAGGCTTCCCTGTGAGTATCGAGCTGCCGTTACGCCTGCACCGCGGGGCAGATGCTCAGCCGATCCGCCGCTACGATCCGGTACCTCTGACGACAATCGAAGAGATGCTCACACGATCGTTAAAGATCGTCCGGCAAGCATTTGGTCAAATTCAATAAACAGTGCCTGGAGGAGGACGCGATGCAACGTTTTGTAAACAACCCCGACGAGGTGGTGGAAGATACCGTGAAAGGCTTTGTAAAAGCCCACCGGGACATCGTCCGCCTTTCGGAAAATCCGCGCGTCATCGCGGCGGCAGACGCGCCAACGCGCGGTAAGGTCGGCGTTATCACAGGCGGCGGGTCAGGCCACGAACCTGCGTTCGTCGGCTACACCGGGCGCAACATGCTGGACGCGGTCGCGGTAGGCGAACTCTTTTCGTCGCCGACGGCTAAGAGTTTTCATGATGCCATTCGCGAGGCGAACGGCGGAAAAGGCGTCGTCGTCCTCTACGGCAACTACGCCGGCGACAATATGAACGTGAAGATGGCAACAAAGCTGGCTGCCAGGGACGGCATCGAAGTCGCAACCGTCGTCGCAAACGATGATGTTTGCTCCGCTGCCCCTGACGAGCGCGAAAAGCGTCGCGGCGTTGCCGGAGAAATCTTCATGTGGAAGGTCGGCGGTGCAAAGGCTTCGCAGGGCGCTAGCCTGGAAGAGGTTCGCGCCACGGCACAGAGGGCGATCGACAACTGCCGCTCGATTGGAGTCGGTCTCGGGCCCTGCACCCTGCCCGCCGTCGGCCACCCGAACTTTCAGATCGAGCCCGGCACGATGGAGGTCGGCATCGGCCATCATGGGGAGCCGGGGGTACGGGTCGAGGCTCTGAAAACCGCCACCGACGTCGCCAAGGACATGTCTCAGATCGTCCTCGACGACCACATGCTGGACGCGGGAACGGAAGTCGCGGTTTTGGTCTCCGGCCTCGGAGCAACGCCGGTGAACGAACTTTACATTCTTTTCGACACGATCGAAAACGAGATCACAAGCCGGGGCCTCAAAATCTACAAAACGTACATCGGCAACTACTTCACTTCGCTCGAAATGGTGGGGGCAACATTGACCGTGATGGCGCTCGACGACGAACTCAAGGCTTTGCTGGACGTCGAAGTCCGTTGCACCGCGGTTCTGTAAGGAGGAGAAAATGCAGACACTGAACAACGCGAAGGCCGGAGGAATCGTTCTCTCGATGGCAAACAGCATCATCGAGAACAGGGCTTATCTCAGCGAAATCGACGGCAAGATCGGTGATGGCGACCACGGCATTAACATGGCGAAAGGCTTCGGTATGGTGGCCGACCGAATTAGAGGCAAAGAGCTATCGCTCGCGAGTGCTCTCGACACGCTTGGTACGGTCCTGATGACCGAGATCGGCGGCTCAATGGGACCGCTCTATGGCGTGATGTTCACCGAATTCGCCGAGCAGATCGATGGTGTTGAAGCTATCGACAACGAGGCCTACAGCCGGATGCTTCATGCCGGACTGGCAGGAATTCAATCCATCGGATCAGCTAAGGTGGGCGACAAGACTCTGCTGGACACCCTAGTTCCCGCCGTCGAGGCTTTCGACCTCGCGACAGCAGACGGAAAGCCCTTCGGCGAAGCGTTGGACGCGCTCGTTGCTGCAGCCGAGACGGGTCGAGATTCCACTCTGAACTTGGTGGCGCGGATCGGCCGCGCCAGTCGCTTGGGCGAACGATCGCTCGGCGTGCTCGATGCCGGCGCGACCTCCTGCGCCATCATCCTCAAAGAGCTCTCAGAAGGTGCGCGCCAGAGGCTCCAATAAGGCAAGTGCGCGCACACATTGTGCCCCCAGACGAAAAACGGCCGGCGCTAGGTGACTAGCCCGGTCGTTTTCCGTCCAGTCGGCGGAAGTTTACAGAGGGGTTGAAACGATCTGTCCAAGTCGGTGAATTAGATTCATCATTGCCCGCCATCCGCGCAGCCGGTTGGCACTCGTATCGGAATCGCTGAGCAAGCTCGATTTTCTTGGGTTACATCGTCAGTGGGATTGCTGAACAAAAAAGGAGCAAGGCTACCCGGTCGCACTGTTGGGGACCTGGCCGATCTGCAGCCGATCAGCCAGCCAGATCCGGACTATCTAGCTTCGCATTTCGCTAAGCACGCTATCGCCTGTCCAAGCCTGCTCCAGCCACTGTTTGAACGCGCTCACCTTATGCGACCTGAGTTTCGACCGAACATAGCACAAGCTGTGGCAGCGGAGGTTGGGACCTGTCATCCCGAAGGGTAGCACGAGGTTACCCTTTTCGATGTCTCTGCGCAGGAGCCGGAAGCTCTCCAGACAGACACCGCGGCTTTCGACGGCTGCCGCGATCGACATGAAAGAGTCTCGAAAACGGGGGCCTCGATTCAGGTCGATCGCGAGGTCGTGGTCCTTGGCCCACTGGTGCCAGCTGTACAACGTTTGCTCCGACTTTATCAGCGTGTGCCCGATCAGGTCGGAAGGTTGTCGTATCTTACGATCTCTTGCAGCGAGGTCGGGTGAACATGCAACGACTATCGTTTCCAGCGGAAACTCATCGACCGCGATCGACCCGAGACGGGGCACGCTGCCATGGGAAATCTCAACGTCCACAGAACCATCATGCAACATCGACTGATCGGTGGACGAAATCAATCTGATCTCGATCGAGGGGTGCCTCTCTTCGAACATCACCAGCCGAGGCATCAACCACAAGGACGCCAAGCTCGGTGAACAGCCAACGCTCAACACGTCGGCACTGTTGCGACGGGAAACTTCACCGGTAGCGTGCTCTATCATCGACAGGGCCTCTGACAGATGACGATGATACTGTTCTCCGGCTTCGGTCAGGGAAACCGCGCGGCCGATGCGATGAAACAATTTCTCGCCGAGGTCTTCCTCCATCAAACGAATTTGATGGCTGATGGCCGAAGGTGTCAGTTGCAGTTGGGCAGCGGCCTCCAGGAACGAGCCCATCCTTCCTGCCGCCACAAATGATTGAATCGCGCGCATCGAAGGAACGGAAGTCATCTCTCCTCCGATCCTGGGCAGGCTCTTCGCCTTCTGCCAGGCTCCGTCATATCGCGGCTACCTTGCGATGTGATGGATGGCCGGTCCCGGACCTGGTCGCTTCCCCTGCAGCGATGCGTTTGATGTCGCCAAGCACTTCTGAGAAGTCGCTGAGCCCGGAAGTTCCGAACCCCATGTAGACCTGTTTGTAGAGCTGATACAGCGTCTCGTAGCGGCCACGGGTCGCCGGGTCAGGTTCAAACCTTCTGTATCCGAGGCACATCGCTGCCTGCGCGCTCTCAATCGATGCATGATCCTTGCTTGCCATACTCGCGAAAATGCTCGATCCGAGGCCTGTCGGAATCCCGTCGGGCACAAGTATCGGCTTGCCGAGTACATTCGCGTAGATCTGGTTCAGAATGGAACTCTTCTGCGGGATACCACCGCCGTTGATGACACGATGAACGGGAACACCATGCTGCTCCATCCGCTCCAGGATGATCCTGGTGTGGAACGCGGTCCCCTCGATCGCGGCGTACAGTTCGTCCTGGGCGGTATGACCGAGGTGCCAGCCGATGGTCATGCCCCCGAGGTCCGAACGCACGAGGACCGTGCGATCACCGTTATCCCACGAGAACCTCATCAACCCCGTCCGCCCGCCCTCAAGCGATTCCAGTCCTTCGGAAAGCTGCGCCACCGAAGTCCCTGCCCTTCGCGCGATTGCGTCGAAGATGTCACCCGTCGCGGAAAGCCCGGCCTCCACCCCAACAAGGTCGGGATGCGCACTCCCAGGAACGACACCGCACACGCCCGGAATGAGTTTGACGCGCTCACTGACGGCGATGATGCACGTGGAGGTGCCTATGACGTTGACGACGTCGCCGAGGCGGCACCCGGCTCCGATTGCATCCCAGTGCGCATCGAACGCTCCCGTCGGCACCGGGATACCTGATAGCAACCCGAGCCGCTCCGCCCAGTACGGGCTAAGTCGTCCGGCGACCTTGGCCGAAGTAAGGTATGAGCCGCCAATCTTCTCTCGCACCCCGTCGAACAACGGATCCACCCGGGAGAGGAACGCCTGCGACGGCAGACCACCCCACTTAGGGTTCCACATCCATTTGTGTCCCATCGCGCAGACACTTCGAACGATTGAGCCGCTATCCGTAACGCCCGTGAGCACAGCCGCAGCCATATCGCAATGCTCCACGGCTGTGGCGAAACGTTCGCGCATATCCGGGTTGTGCCTGAGGAAGTGGAGCAGCTTGGCGAATCCCCATTCATGCGAATAGGTTCCGCCGCACCATTCGATCGCCTCAAGATGGCTTTCCTTCGCCACAGACGTGATCTCTTCGGCTTCGGCCTTTGCCCTATGATCACACCATAGATAGTAGTCCCCCAATGGCTGGAGGTTCCTGTCTACGGGCAAGACCGATGATCCAGTCGTGTCAACCGCCAGGGCGCGTACTTCCGACCCAGTCATGCCGCATTCTCTTAATGCGCCACGGACGGCAATCACGAGCGCTTCCATGTGGTCCGCATGCGCTTGGGTCGCGTGGTCTGGATCGGAGCGGAGCTTCTTGAGCGGATACTCGGCGACGGCCGTTCCAAGTGGTCCCTTCCGGGTGTCCGCCAACGTCACCCGAACGCTAAGCGTTCCAAAATCAACACCTGCTACTACCGACATGGCTGTTCCTACTTTGACCGACCAGGTTGGCCATACGTTGCCAATTGGCCGTGCTTACGCTGGAAGTGGCGCCGCAAAAGCGCGCTCGAGATTTCCGGATCGTCCTTGCTGATCTGTCGCGAATGAAACGCAATCCTCGCAACAGCCTCCAGCATCTCGGCATTGTGAACCGCGTCGGCGGCATCGATACCCCAGCAAAACGGGCCGTGGTCGTTGACGAGGGCGGCCGGTATCGACAGCGGCGGGTTGTTTCCGAAGGCTTCAACGATCACCCTCCCCGTGTTGCGAACGTAGTCAGCGCCAATCTCTTCCTCGGTGAGTTGTCGCGTGACGGGAATCGTACCGTTGAAATAGTCCGCGTGGGTCGTGCCCATCGCCGGAATGCCCTGGCCCGATTGGGCCCACGCAGTCGCGAAAAACGAATGGGTGTGCACGACAGCGCCGATTGACGGAAAGGCCACGTAGAGTTCGAGATGCGTATCCAGGTCTGAAGACGGTCGCAGCGCTCCGTCTACAATGTTTCCATCTAGGTCAGTGATGACGATGTCGGCGACATTCATCGCTTTGTACGACACCCCGCTCGGCTTGATCGCCACTACGCCCTGTTCGCGGTCGATGGCACTGACATTGCCGAAGGTCGAGATCACGAGACCGCTATCGTAAAGTTCGAAGTTCGCGTCGAGAACGGACTTTCGTAGTTCGGAATACTTCACGATCGCCTCCTTAGGACTTTTGACGGCGGTTGAACCGGTCAGCGGCGACGGCGATCAAGATGATGGTTCCGATGACAACCTGGTGCCAAAACGTATTCACGTTGAGCAGGTTGAGAGCGTTGCGGACGACCGCCATCAAGACCGCTCCGACGGCAGTACCGACGAGCGTGGCCCGTCCACCGGAGAGCCCCGTTCCTCCGATAACGACGGCGGCGATGACGTCGAGTTCATATCCCTGTCCCGCTTCCGGCATGGCAGCCTCGAGGCGAGAGGTCAGCAGCACCCCGGCGAATGACGCGAGAACACCGCCAAGGACATACACCGCGATCCTGACCTTGTCGGTGGGTATTCCGACCAAGTGCGCAGCATCGGGATTGCTTCCGATTGAGAGGACGAAGCGACCGAACCGCGTGTAATACATGAGGTAGTAGACAACGGCGAAGACGAGGACTGTGAGGATCACGGGAACGGGAACCCCTGCCAGATAACTCTGGCCGATCGCCCGGAACGAAGGGTCCGAAGCTCCGACAATCGGGATGCCCTGGGTGTAGACCATGACTATTCCGCGGCTGATGACCATGACCGCCATGGTGGCGATAAAATCGCTGATCCCGATCTTGGTGATCAGAATTCCGTTCACGAAGCCGATGACGGCTCCGACCGCGATTCCTGCTGCGCAGGCGATCGTGACAGGATACCCGAGCACGATAAGGTTTGCAGTTGCCAGGCCTGTGAGAGCGAGCGTGGAACCGACTGAGAGGTCGATACCACGCATGCCGATGACAAAGGTCGCGCCAAAGGAGATCACCGCGATCGGCACTGCCTGTCGGAGCACATCCGTCAGATTGCCCACTGTGAAGAAACGCGGTGCGGCGAAGCCGAGCGCTATGAGCAGGACGGCAAACGCGACGAACACGCCGGCGTTGCCACTATTACGGCCAAACTTGAGGGCCGGCCACGTGCGGGTGGCTGCGACGTCAGACATTGTTTCCTCCATGATGATGAAGAGCTTCCGGCGACCTGACGGTGTGCAGGGCGAGCGTCTCTTCTTTCGACGTGGCGGCATCCACCACGGTTGTGATCTTCCCTTCGAACATCACCGCGACACGGTGGCAGAGCCCGAGAAGCTCTGCGTTGTCTGCGGACACGACGATGACTGAGCAGCCTTCCTTCGCGGCCGCGTGAACAAGCGCATAGACTTCGGATTTGGCGCGGACATCGACGCCACGCGTGGGTTCCTCGAGCAGGAGAATCTTGGGTCCTGTGAGAAGCCACCGGGCCAACAGAACCTTTTGCTGATTGCCACCGCTCAGCAAGGTGATCTCAGCGTCGGGGCCGTCGCATTTCACACCAAGTTTCGAGATGTAGCCTGAGGCAACTTCACGTTCCTTGGCCGGGTTGAGTGTCGTTCTTCCGATAGCCCTTAGATTTGCGATCGACAGGTTCCAAGCAACGGATCTCTGCGGGAAGATACCCTCGGTCTTTCGCTCTGCGGGCAGGAAGGCCATCCTCTCCCGGATCGCGTCCACGGGGCCTTTGATCTCAACACTCCGGCCGTCGATCGAAATCTGGCCCGCATCGCAAGGACGTTGGCCAAAGAGCGATCGAAGCAGGGCACTCTTTCCCGACCCCTCAAGACCCGCAATGCCGAAGATTTCTCCCTTGGCGAGGGTGAACGAGATGTCCTCGAACGCCCCTCTCTTCGTCAGACCGCGGACTTCCAACGAAGGTTCGGACTTCGCCGGGACGCGGGGAGGAAACTGCTTTGCGAGAGAGCCACCGATCATCGCACCGACAACTTTGTCGACGTCGAGGCCAGCTGTCGGATGGTCAGCTACCGTATTGCCATCCCGCAGGACCATGACGCGGGTACAGATGCCGAGAAGCTCTTGAATTCGGTGGGAGACGTAGATGATCGCCTTTCCGGCGCTCTGAAGTCTCTCGATCGCGGCGAACAGTTGCTTGCGTTCGGCCTCCTCCAACGCCTCGGTGGGCTCATCCATGATGATGATGTCGGCATTCGTACTGAGAGCCTTCGCGATCTCGATCATCTGCCGATGAGACAGGCTCAGTTCGCGTACGGGACGATCAACTGGAACGTCAACGCCAAGATCCTCCGTGAGAATGCGGCGAGCCTCTTCGCGCATCCGAGCATGGTCCAGCGGAGCGAGGCCGAACCGCCCGCGGGTCAGTTCCCGGCCAGCGAAGACATTCTCGCCCGCGTCGAAATCGGGGAAAAGGCTGAGCTCCTGATAAATAATCGCAATGCCGGCGTCGGCCCCGGCGCGCGGACTGTCGAGCTCAACGACATCGCCGCGAACGGAAATCGTACCCTCGTCGCGGCCATAGGCACCGGCGAGAATCTTCATGAGCGTGCTTTTTCCGGCACCGTTCTCTCCCACTAGCCCCAGGACGTCGCCGGGATTCAGGACAAGGTTGATACCGTTGAGCGCAAGCATGTTACCGAAACGCTTGCTGATGCCCTTCATTTCCAGAAGCGGATTCTGCGTCATCTCGTTCACCCCTTAGGAAGAAGAGGCCCTCCAGGGAGGGCCCCTGGTTGGTCACATCTTCTGCTGGGGGACGTAGACGTAGTCGTCCTGATTGAAAGTTTTGATGTTTTTCGCGTCGTAGGTGGTCGGTGCGATGAAGATCTTCTTAGGAAGCGGATTGCCCTTCATCACGAACTCGTCGACGGCACGGATGATGTTTCGGCCTTCCTCCTTCGCTCCCGTGTCGACGGTCGCAGCAAAGTCACCCGTCAGGATCGCGTCGTTGGCTTCTTTCATGTTTTCGTAGCCGACGATGGCTACCTTTCCGTTCAACCCCTTCGCCTTGAGGGCCTGGAGGCCACCAAGAGCCATCTCATCATAGAGGGCGACGAGCACGTCGATGTCGGGATGGGCAGTGAACATGTTCTCCGTGACCGACAAACCCTGCGCACGAACCCAACCCGCAGGCTGCTGCGCAACGATCTTGAAGTTCGGGTGCTTCGAGATCACCTCGTTGAACCCCTTCATACGCTGGCTGGTGTGTGGGCCCGGCAAACCCTCAAGAATGCCGACGTTCAGTTCCTTGTCGCCATAGGTGTCGACCATCCACTGCGCCTGAGCACGCCCACCGTCGGCCTGGTCGTAGCCGATATCACTGACGTAGTAGGGATTGTCGGCAACCGGCGAGTTGAACAGAAAAACCGGGATGCCGGCTTCAGTCGCGCGTCGAATTGACGGCAGGAGAGCGCCCTCATTGTAGAGTGCGACGGCAATCGCATCGACGCCGTCGTTGATCCAGGCTTCCATTGTCCTGATCTGGTCATCCGTGGCGGACTGGCTGCTCGGAGCCTGGACGAGAAGTTCGATGACTTCGTCGCCCCCACGCTTGTCGATCTCCTCATTCACGCCGGCAAGGACGCGCTGGTAGTACGTGTCCATAGCTGTCGGAAGGAAACCCACCTTGAGCGGGCGACTATCCTTCTTCGCGGGCTTCATCTCTTGGCCCGTCGGTTTGATATCCTTGTCCATCAATATGCCCGGGAATACTGCGTTGTAGTCCGGCTGCTGGGCAAAGGCAGATTGACACGAAATGACCGATGCGATCGCAACGGCGGCTCCGACAAAGGTATGTTTCAGATTTGTCACGGATTCCTCCCTGGTTGTGACAAGACACAGTCCTCCCGTCCGCGGGCGCAGCCCGCGGAGGTATTCGTCAGATCGATGTGGTCAGGAGCTCAGAGGCCAGGCGCGATGGTGAACACCATGCGAATGGGCTTGGAGCCGTAGTTCAGGCACTGATAACTAACGTCCGCCGGTAGGAAGAAAGCCTCTCCATCCCTGATGTGAAACGTCTGGTCACCTTCGGCGATATAGAAGGTTGCGGGACCTTCAAGCACGTAAAAGATTGCATCGCCCTCGTGGCTGTTGGGTTCGCTGGCCCGCGGCCCGACGCCGCCGACAGGGATCACTATCTCGCCTACGTGCATGTAGTCGTTCGACACACACATCTCGATCAGAACCGGATGGTCCTGGCCGAAAATGAGGTTCAACCGATCCTTACGCGCGACCTTGACCAAAGCACCTCTCGAACGCGCTTCTGTTCCGTCGACCGGGTATTGTCCGATTTTTTCGAGGCTCATTTGGAGGCCCTCCGTTCGGACTTGAAGAGGCGCGTTGCGCCATGATAGCCAGTCGGCGGCCCGTTCTCGTCCCAAATCCTGGGCGCAATGCAGAACAAGATGACCGCGGCTTTGTCCGTAAAATTGTAGCCACGGTGCGGCACGCCCATCGGGATCAAGATGGAGTCGCCTGGCCCCATACGTTCCGTATGTCCTGTTTCAGGGTTGAGCAGATGTACCTCGCCCTCTAGGACATAGTAGACCTCGTCGCCCGCATGGATGTCAGCGGGGTCGAAATTGCTACCCGGAGCAAGCTGATAGATGCCGGTCGTCATCTTGTCGGTGCTCGCGAGCAGATAGTTCAGGTCACTCGTATACGGCTTCGTGCCCGTATAGATGAACATCTTGAAGCGATCCGCCGTGAGATGATGCGGTCTTTTCGCGTCGGGCGGGAACGGGAAGTTTCCGAAGTATGCGGGAATGGTCATGGCAGACGCCTCAGGTCCTCAGTTCCGACAGCAGCGCCTTGAGCAGACGCCAGGTGGAGTCGACGGTCGTGTGGTTCAGGCGTTCGCGCGTCGTGTGGACGTCAAACGCTTCCGGCCCGATGGAGAGCATGTCGATGTCCGGCACCTTCTTGCGGAATAGGCCAAGCTCAAGGCTCGAATGAGAAACCTCGACATGCGGTAGTTCGCCGAATTGCCTCTCGTAGGCCGCGCGCCCGGCGGCGAGCATCCGAGAATCCGGGTTGTACGGCCATTCTGGGCAGTCGGCGAACGTTTCAACGGTTGCGCCATTTCCAATGAGTTCTGACAACTCCCGGATTTTGTCCACGATGTTGTACCTGCGCGTGCTGACGGCGCTCGGGATCGTCGACACGATTTCAATGCGGTCCTGGTCGTTGGAAAGCAGGGCCACGGTGTTCGAGCTTTCCACGAGATTGTCGACGACAAGGCTTCGGCTCTGGACGCCATTCGGAAGTAGGTTCATGGCCGAGATCATCGCGCTGGCGATTTCCGGCGCGAACACGGAGCTAGCGTCGTTTTCGGACTCTGTCAGCGTGACCTTGAGGTGAGGATCACTCACCGCGTACTCAGCTGCGATCGCCTTTGTTTCCGCCTCGAGCGCGCCCTTTAATGTTTCCAAGCGAGACGCATCTAGCGAGATCAACGCTTCGGCTTCACCGGGGATTACGTAGCGGTTAACGCCGCCGTTGACCTGGATCACAGAAATCGCGGCTTTCTTCATCGCCAGCCGCAGCACACGGCCGAGGAGTACGATGGCATTCGCGCGCTCAAGGTGGATGTCGAATTCCGAGTGACCGCTGCTCAGTCCAGAAACACGAACCAATGCCGTCTTTTGGCCGGCAGCGCGGTCTTGCCACTTGAGCGGAATTTTGAAACGTGCGGAAATGTCTCCCGCGCATCCGGCGAACAACGACTTGGGGTCGTGCCAGTTCATATCGAGCAGGCGCTTGCCTGTAAGCTTCGAGCCGTCGAAGTGCTGGGCACCGCCCTTTCCGACTTCTTCCTGGACCGTCAACACCACTTCGAGCGGCGGGTGCGGGACGTCGTCTGAGGCGAGCAGAGACATGGCAAACGCCACGCCAACCGTGTTGTCTGCACCGAGCGTCGTTCCCGTGCCGTGAATGAAGTCGCCGACGACGCGCAGCTTGATGCCGTCGTTCCTAAAGTCGTGCTCGACCCCCTCATCGCTTTCGCAAACGATATCCGTATGGCCGTGCAGGATCAGTGTCGGAGCATCTTCATAACCGGAAGTGCCGGGCTTCTTGATCAGCAGGTTCCAGATTTCGTCCTGGTAGACCTCGAGCCCTCTTGCACGGGCGAAGTCGGCGATATGGTCGCTGACCTGCTTCTCGTTGAACGAACCCCGTGGGATAGCGCTCAGCTCCTCGAAAAATCCGAAGAAGATCGCAGGCTCAAAACCGGCCAATACAGCGTTTGCACGCTGAACGTCCGGGGATTTTGCGGAAATATTCACTATAGTTCCTCCAGCTTTAGCGTCGCCCAAAAACTAACCGTTTGCGGAATATGACTATTCCGCAGCACGGACGCTCCTCTACTACGCGTTACATCAATTTTTCAGGCGATCTCCATCCCGATTGCCTCCGGGGTGAAAACATCGTCCGATCGTGTCGATATTTCAAACGTAATATTTGGCGAAATAGGTGAGGAAAATTCATCTGACTGCCAACCCTCACCTCATCGCCTTAGGTTGTTCGCTTCACAGCAAGCAAAGCCACTCCTCGCTTACCGGCGCTATCAACGCGCGGAGAAGCCAACGATAACCGAAAGCTGAGCTCCTTGGCGGGCGATGAATTCTGCTCACCTCCTCAGTGAGCCATGTTCATCATGGAAGGCGCTGCAGCTCGTTGACCTCCTTAATTTATGCATTAATGTATACGGTATCGGATGCATCGATAAGACCATTCGATTGCCGCACTTTGGGAGGAGTCAAATGTCATATCATTTTCGCAAGCCCACACGGGCTTTGGCCTTGGCCACTGCGCTATTGGCAAGCGTCTGCATTACTCATTCAGCCTACGCGATCGACATCAGCCAAAAGATCAGCGAAATCGAAAAGAACCCGGCGCCGGGCCCCAATGGTGAGCCCGCGACGCTTGCCAGCGACCTCAAGCTGACCGCGGAAGAGGTCGAGCAGATCAAGGCTAAGCACGCCAAGGCGGCGATCGTCATGCACTATACGGCCTCCGATTGGGCAAAGGCCCAAATGGCCGGACAGAAGAAGGCGCTTGATGAACTTGGCGTCGAAATCGTGGCGGTGACCGACGCCGGCTACCGCGCGGAGCAGCAGGTTGCCGACATCGAAAGCGTCATGGCCCTCAAGCCTGACATCATGATTAGCGTACCCGCGGAACAGTCAGCCACGGCCGCCGCGTACAAGAAAGCGGCGGCAGCTGGCATCAAGATTGTCTTCCTGGACCAGACTGGCGCCGGCATGCAGGCCGGTAAGGACTATGTCAGCCTGGTCTCATCCGACAACCGTGGCATGGGCAAGGTTGCCGCCCTTCTTATGGCGAAGGCGCTCGAGGGTAAAGGCGAGGTTGGGCTGATCCCGCATGCGTCAGACCTCTTTGCCACCAAGGAGCGCGTTGTCGGGTTCAAGGAGGCTATCAAGGACTTCCCTGACATTAAGGTTGTCGAAGAGAGCGGTGTTGGCGGCCCGAACTTTGCCGGCGAAGCTGAACGGGTAGCATCAGCCATGCTGACAGCCCATCCGACGCTCAATGGCATCTGGGCCGTTTGGGACGTTCCGACCGAAGGCGTCCTGTCTGCAGCCCGTTCTGTCGGCGCGTCGACCGATCTCGTGATCACAACCTGTGACCTCGGAGTAAACATTTCGCTCGATATGGCAAAGAAGGGCTATGTCAAAGGGACCGGATCGCAGCGCCCATACGGCGCCGGGTATGCTGAAGGTATTCTCGCCGGTTACGCTCTGCTCGGCAAGGAAGCGCCCCCATACGTGGTTCTTCCCGCACTTGCCGTGACGCGCGACAACCTCCTTGAGGCATGGCCGCTTTCCAATGGCGATCAAGCTCCCGCCATCCTGACGAGTGCGATGAACTGACCGACACGGGAGACGGCGTGCATCGCCGTTTCCCGCCCTAACGGGATCGGAACACATCATGACCGACATATCAGACACGGAAGCAGTCGCAGCCGTCAGCATGAGCGACATAAAGAAGTCCTACGGAGGGATCCACGCCCTGCGCGGCGTCGACCTAAACGTCAGACCTGGCACCATTCATGCTCTCGTCGGCGAAAACGGTGCTGGCAAGTCTACCCTGCTGAAAATCCTTCAAGGCGTTGTAGCTCCAACCGAAGGTTCAATTAGCGTCTTTGGCGAGCCGGTGACAGTGTGCACTCCGGAGAACGCACGCCGGCTCGGGATCGAGATGATCTTCCAGGATCTCAGCCTCATACCGTCGCTTTCGATTGCGCAGAACATCTTTCTGAACCGCGAGCCCAAACGTCTTTCGGTGCTGGTGGACGAGAGGGAGGAGGCCAACCGGGCAGGTGATATCATCGCCCAACTCAATCTCTACATTGATCCCCGGACGCCCGTGTCCAAGTTAAGTCCGGGCCAGGCGCAGCTCACCGAAATAGCCAAGGCGATCTCGAAGGATGCACGAGTGCTCATCCTGGACGAGCCGACCTCTTCGTTGAGCGCCCAGGAGGTTGACACGCTTTTCGGCATGTTGCGGAAGCTGACGGCTGCAGGCACTGCCATAATCTACGTCTCGCATCGCATGACCGAGATCATGACGATCGCCGACGACATAACCATTCTGCGCGACGGCCAGAACGTCACATCAGGTAAGGTGGCCGACTTTACCTTGGACAGCATCGTGCGACATATGGTCGGCAAGCGTGTGAGCGGATTCGAGTACCGTGCCCGTACGGTGGACAGGACAGTCAGCCCAGCCCTGAGTGTCCGTGGAGTGTCGGGTCCCGGTGGAAAGCCTGACGGCGTCACGTTCGACCTGTTCAAAGGCGAGGTACTGGGCATCGCGGGTCTAATGGGAGCGGGGCGGAGCGAACTCGCGCGAGTTCTCTTCGGCATCGACCGCAAGACCTCAGGCGAAATCGAACTCCATGGAAGCAGGCTCGAACTCTCGGAACCCGCCGACGCAATCAAGGCGGGCATCGTGCTGGTTCCCGAGAGCAGGCATGAAGAAGGGCTCGTCATCGATCACAGCGTCGGGGACAATCTCTCCCTCCCCCAGATCGATATCGTCACCCGAGGAATCCTGATCGATCGCCGCAAGGAAGACGAACTGACGTCGAGCATGATTTCCCGCCTCAGGATCAAGACGCCAACGGCCGAGAACCGTGTGCGCAACCTTTCCGGTGGGAACCAGCAGAAGATCGTCATCGCCAAATGGCTAGCGATCGACCCTTCAGTCGTGATCCTCGACGAACCGACGGCAGGTGTCGACATCGGCTCCAAAGCGGAAATCGTCGATCTGATCCGCAGCATCGCCGACGCCGGAAAGTCGGTCATCGTCATTTCGTCAGAGCCAGCGGAACTGCTCGCCACGAGCGACCGCATTATTGTGCTCAGCAACGGTCGCCTCGCTCGGGAGATCACGCGCGACGAGATCGACAGCTGGGCCACAACTACTGGCGATGAAACGCAATCTATTCTGATCCGCACGGAACTAGGCCTGCAGGTCGCGATACAGAAGGCAAATCACCATGTCCACTGATGGCAAAACCCTAACCGCCGACGCCTCGGCTCACGCCAAAAGCTCCATCCTCGGAAATTGGCGGGACTATGTCGTCTACATCGGTTTCGTCGCGATATTCATCGTCTTCGCAATCGTTCTGCAAGATCGGGGATTCCTGTCGACAAACAACTTGCTCAACATCATCCGTCAGACGGCGATCGTTGCCATAGTCGCGATGGCCATGTCCTTCGTACTATCAGCAGGTGAAATCGACCTCTCGGTCGGCGCTGTCGCGGGCCTGAGTTCGGTTGTGGCGGGCCTTGTTCTCATCCAATACGGCCTGATTCCCGGAATTCTAGCGGGGCTCGCCCTCGGGATGGCGGTAGGTGCCGTCAACGGAGCGCTAACCGCCTATGTCGGCATCCCCTCGTTTCTTGTCACGCTCGGCATGATGGGCATCGCCAGGGGCGTTGGAATGTGGGTTAGCGGAACATCACCCGTTCCGGTCATCGACGAAACATTCATATTTGTCTTTGGGTCCGGCAACATTGGTCCCGTCCCCGTGCTCGTGCTGTGGGTCGCGATCCTGGGAACACTAGCGCATATCGCGCTTCGGAAAACACCGTTCGGCCGCAAGGTGATGTCTGCGGGAGGAAATCCCGTCGCCGCACGCTACAGCGGTATCGATGTCCGGAAGATCAAATTTCAAGTTCTCATCTTGACGGGGGTGGCCGCAGCCATCGCCGGAATGCTCTATGCGGGTCGCCTGCAGTCTGGCCGCTTCCAACTGGGCGAAGGAGACGAGCTTTCGGTGATTGCCGCAGTTGTCCTTGGAGGCACCAGTCTCTTCGGCGGTCGTGGCACAGTAGTCGGCTCTATCGTCGGAGCGTTGTTGATCGGCGTCATCAACAACGGGCTAATCCTCGCGGGCCTTGAATACAGCCAACAACTTATCGCGCGCGGAGCGCTGATCATCCTAGCTGTCGCAGTCGGACGCGGCCGCTAAATTTCCAGATATCCTTTGGAGGAAAAATAATGCGAGTTCTTGTCACTGGCGGCAGCGGAAAACTTGGACGGGCAACCGTCAAGCACCTGATCGAGAGTGGACATGACGTCATAAACGCCGATCATGTCGAGCCTGAACACAACCTCTGCCCGTTCGTGCGTGTCGATTTCGAGGACATGCGCGCGACGCTTGAAGCAATCGCGGGCTTCGATTGGGATCACAACCGGAAGACCGAAGCCGTGGTGCATCTCGCAGCGGTTCCTATGCCTGGAAAAGTGGCCCCGGCTGACGTGTTCAGGATCAATACGATCTCGACCTACAATGTCTTTGAGGCATGCAGGCTGCTCGGCATCAAAAACGTCGTTTGGGCATCCAGCGAGACGCTTCTCGGTATCCCCTACGACATCAAGCCCGAATATTTCCCGGCGGACGAGAGCTTCGAGTCCCGTCCGGAAACTTCTTACTCGCTCTCGAAGCATCTGGGAGAGGAGATGGCCAGGCAGTTCTGCCGCTGGGACAAGGACCTCAAGATCGTCTGCCTACGTTTTTCCAACGTGATGGACGAGAGCGAGTACGCGTCGTTTCCGGATTTCGAAAAGAACCCCGGCAGCAGGCGCTTCAACCTCTGGACCTACATCGACGCACGCGATGGTGCGCAGGCAATCCGGAAATCTCTCGAGTGGTCCGCAACGGGTGCCGAAGTCTTCATCATCGCAAACGAAGACGGCGTGATGACCACGCGCAACACGGTCCTCGTAGAGAAGTTTTATCCGGGTGTGCCATTCAGCAAAAGGGTCGCCGACAACGAGACGTTGCTCTCGATCGAGAAAGCAAAATCCCTTCTGGGATACAAGCCCGAGCACAGCTGGCGTCGATACGCAGGCTCCTAACGCCAACAGATTGTCTGGAGAAAGCGCATGGCCCCTACAGAGAAACTCGAGATCGACGCCGAGGTGAAGGAAGAGACGTTCTCCAAGACCATGACGGCAACCGCCCACCTGCAAATCCGTCAGTTGATCCTCGATAACAAATGGCCGCCGGGCTTCCAGGCGACCGAGCAGGAAGTGGCATCCAGACTAGGAATGAGCCGAACACCTATCAGGGAAGCTTTAATGCGGCTCCAGCAGGACGGTCTGGTTTCCGTCATTCCGCGTCACGGTATGCGCGTCCTTCCGGTGTCGTCGGCCGACATGAAGGAAATCTACGATATCCTCACGTCGCTCGAAAGCACGGCCGCTGAGCTTGCCGCAAGCCGGAACCTTTCCGACCAGCAGCTAGAGGGCCTCGAGAGGGCTACCGCGGACATGGACAAGGCGCTCGACGAGGACGACCTCGAGCGATGGGCGCAGGCTGACGCACGGTTCCACGAACAACTTCTGGAGCTTGGCGGCAACCAAATGCTCAAATCCGTGGTCCTCAACTTCATCGATCGGGCGCACCGAGTCCGCATGCTGACACTCAAAATGCGGCCCAAGCCGGTGAATTCGACCCGCGAGCATGCCCAACTGGTGGAAGCCATTCGGGAGGGTGATCGAGAGAAGGCACGGACCATTCACAAGGCACATCGCGAAAGAGCTGGTCGAGAGTTGCTAGCGCTCCTCGACCACCTCGGCCTCAATCATCTCTGAACAAGGTACAGCCATGACTATCTCGAACCAGTCGCTCACGATCGCAGTCCTTCCCGGAGACGGCATCGGCAAAGAAGTAATGCCCGCATGCATGGACGTCCTTGCGGCTGCGGTCTCCACTGTCGGTGCTGCACCGATGGCCTTCGAGGTCCATAACGCCGGCGCTCAATACTACGCTGAAACTGGAGAAGCACTCCCGACAACAACCCTCGACGCGTGCAAGTCGTCCGATGCGATCCTGTTCGGCGCGATGGGGTGGCCGGATATTCGTTTTCCTGATGGAACAGAGATCATCCCTCAACTGGATCTGCGAATGGAACTCGGGCTATTCGCCGGTGTGCGACCGATCCGCTGGTTTCCGGGGCTTCCAAGGGTACTGACGGACCCCCGCGCCGAAGGCATCGACTTCGTGCTCATCCGCGAACAGACTGAGGGCCTCTTCTACGCCCGTGGCAAAGGCGAGATCATCGACGATGCCGAAGCCTACGACACGATGCAGATTACGCGCGCGGGCACGGAGCGCGTCTCGGAGTTTGCATTTCAATTGGCGGCTCAGCGCAAGCGCCGCGGCAAAGCGGGTATCGTCACCTGCGTCGACAAGGCAAACGTCTTCAGTTCGATGGCCTTCTTCCGCAAGGTTTTCGACGAAGTAGCCGCGCGCCATTCAGGCCTTCAGAAGGACCACGCCTACGTCGACGCTCTCGCGCTGACCATGGTGAAAAAGCCCTGGACACTCGACGTCCTTGTTACCGAAAACATGTTCGGCGACATCCTTTCCGACCTCGCGGCAGGCCTGATCGGTGGCATGGGGATGGCTCCGTCGGCCGACATCGGCGAGAAATACGGTCTCTTCCAGCCAGCTCACGGCACTGCCCCGGACATAGCGGGTAAGGGCTTCGCTAACCCCTGCGCAATGATCCTTTCCGGAGCGATGATGCTCGACTGGCTGGCGACCCGTCACCGTGACGAGAAGCTGGCCGACGCAGCGCGAATGATCGAGGCAGCTGTCGAACACACGCTGTCCACGAAACTGGCCGTTCCGATGGAATATGGCGGCACTGCCAACTGCAGCGAGATGACGAGGTCAGTGATCAGTTCGTTGTCGGCTGTCCGGAAGGAGGTCGCATGACCGGGTACGTTGTCGTGGTCGATTTCCAGATTCGTGACGGATGCATGGGCGGGTTCCTCCCGGCCATGATCGAAAACGCTGCCACGTCGTTGCGCGACGAGCCCGGCTGTTCCGTGTTCGACGTCTGCCAAGACCCAAGGCAGCCAAACCGCGTCTATCTCTATGAGGTCTATCAAGATCGCGTCGCCTTCGATGCTCATCTGGCGAGTCCTCACTTCCAGCGCTTCAACGAGGTATCCGGACCGTGGATCATAGAAAAGAATGTCGAAACCTTTCAGCGCGTCCCCGCATCTGAGGACGGAGGTAACTAATGGCTCAGGAAATCAAGGCGATCGTGTTCGACACTTTTGGGACCGTCGTCGACTGGCGCGGCTCGATCATCAACGATCTCGGTGTCTGGGGTGAGCAGCAGGGCGTCAACGCCGACTGGGCCGAGTTGGTCGATCGCTGGCGCGACCGCTACAATCCGCAGAAGGCGCGCGTCCGGAGCGGTGAGCTTCCCTGGACGAACCTCGACGAGCTTCACCTCGAGGCGTTGAAGGCCGTGTTCGAAGAGATGGGGCTTCCCCTCCTCGACGAAACAAGGATGTTGCACATCAACAAGGTGTGGCATCGGCTCGCCGGTTGGTCGGATGCATCGTCCGGCCTGCATCGACTCAAACGGGAATTTATTATCGGCCCCCTTTCGAATGCCAACGTCGCAATCCTCGTGAACATGGCCAAGCACGCCGATCTGCCGTGGGACAACGTGTTCTCGTGCGAGCTCTTCCGTCACTACAAACCTGACCCGGAGACATATCTCGGCGTGTGCAAGATGCTCTACCTCGAGCCGAAAGCTGTCATGATGTGTGCGGCACACAATTACGATCTTGCCGCGGCGCGGGGCCAGGGTCTCAAGACCGCTTTTATTCCCCGTCCCACCGAATACGGGCCTGGACAGACGACCGATCTGCAGGCCGAACAGGACTGGGACTATGTCGCGAGCGACCTGAACGACCTTGCGGTCCAGCTCGGCTGCTAAAGGAATATGCAAATGCAAACCTACAAGATGTTCATCGACGGCAAGTGGGAGAACTCCTCAACGGGAGAGACCTTCAAAACCCACAACCCTTTCACCGGGAAACCCTGGGCGCTGATACCCAAGGGCGACAAGCAGGATGCCGAACGCGCAGTGGAAGCTGCGCAAAGGGCGTTCACGTCCGGCCCATGGCCAAAACTTACCGCAAGCGACCGGGGGCACCTCCTGAGGAAACTCGGCGATCTGATTGCCGAGAACGCCGAGCGGCTAGCGACGACAGAGACAACGGATAACGGCAAGCTTATCAACGAGATGCTGTTCCAGCTGAAGTATATTCCACAGTGGTATTATTACTTCGGGGGCCTTGCCGACAAGATCGAAGGCGCGGTCATTCCGATCGACAAGCCGGAGACGTTCAACTTCACCCGCAACGAACCACTCGGTGTTTGCGTCGGCATCACGCCTTGGAATTCGCCGCTATTGCTCCTTGCCTACAAGCTTGCGCCTGCGCTCGCGGCCGGAAACACCTTTGTTGCGAAGCCCTCGGAATTCACGTCCGCATCCACGCTTGAGTTCGCCGAGCTTGTAGAGCAGGCCGGGTTCCCGGCCGGGGTCTTCAATGTCGTGACGGGTTTCGGCGCGGATGTCGGTGAGACACTGACAACGCACAGACACGTCGCGAAAATCGCTTTCACGGGTAGCGAGGGGACGGGCCGGAAGATTGGCGAGCTGGCGGCCCGCAATTTCAAAAAGGTTACGCTGGAACTCGGCGGGAAGAGCCCGCATATCGTGTTCGCCGACGCCGAGATCGACAATGCGGTAAATGGTGTTATTTCCGGGATCTTCGCGGCGACGGGTCAGACCTGTATCGCGGGGTCTCGCCTGCTTGTTGAGCGCAAAATCCACGACCAGTTTCTCGAGAAGGTGATCGCCCTGGCAAGGACCGCGCGGATGGGTGATCCCCTGTCGACCGCGACACAGGTCGGCCCGGTTACCACCCCACCTCAGCTCGAGAAAATTCTCGGCTACATCGAGATCGCCAAGGCCGAAGGAGCCGAATGCCTTCTCGGAGGTGGCAGGCCTTCCGCACCTGAATTTGAAAATGGCTGGTTTGTCGAGCCAACGATCTTTGCTGGCGTCCGAAACCATATGCGCATCGCCCAAGAGGAAGTGTTCGGTCCGGTTCTTTCGGTTATTCCGTTCGACACTGAAGAGGAAGCGATCCAAATCGCGAACGACACCAATTACGGCCTGGCCGCGGGATTCTGGACACAGGATATGCGGCGCATGCTGCGCGTTTCTGCCGCCATCCAAGCAGGGACGGTCTGGGTGAACACGTATCGCGCTATCAGCTACATGTCGCCACTCGGTGGATACAAGCACTCAGGCATCGGTCGCGAGAACGGTATGGCTTCGATTCAGAACTATCTACAGACCAAGAGCGTAATGATCTCGACTGCGGAAAGCGTCGCGAACCCCTTCATCATGCGGTGACACGATGACGAAGCAAAGGAAACTTCTCATTGGTTGCGTGGCGGATGACTTCACAGGCGCAACCGACGTTGCCGGGATCTTTGCCAAGTCAGGCATGAAGACCACGGTTCTGATCGACATCCCCGAGGGCGGGTTGTCGATCGACGCCGATGCTATCGTTATCGCGCTCAAAACGCGCACCATCGCTTCCCATCAGGCGGTTAGTCAGTCTCTGGCCGCACTCCGATGGCTACGCGACCGAGGTGCTGAGAGGATTTACTTCAAGTACTGCTCGACATTCGACTCCACAGCCAACGGTAACATCGGGCCCGTAATCGATGCCATGCTTGAGGAGTTGGCCAGCGGCTTCACTATCGCTTGCCCAGCGTTTCCAGCAAATGGCCGCACGATTTACAAGGGCAACCTTTTCGTCGGCGACGTCCCGCTCAACGAGTCCGGTATGAAGGACCATCCGCTCACCCCGATGACGGATTCGAACCTTGTACGGGTCCTCACCTCGCAGACGAAACATCGAGTTGCCCCCTGTTATCGAGATACGGTCATCAGGGGGGCAGCTGACGTGCGCGACTGGGCGTCCAAGGCGGAGGCCGACGGCATTGGAGTGGCGATTGTGGACGCCATTGCCGATGAAGACCTCGAAATCATCGCCCAAGCTTTCGCCGACGCACCACTCCTGACGGGTGCGTCCGGCTTAGCTTTCGGACTGGCAACGGTCCTGTTTAAGGATCGGCGGAATGTGGAAAGCAGGCCGGGATACTCGAACACAGTGGGATCGAGGGCCGTGGTATCGGGCAGTTGCTCGGTAGCGACTAATGGCCAAGTGGAGGCGATGCTCAGAGACCATGAAGGCTTCAAGGTGGACGTCGCATCGCTCGCATCGGGCGAAGACGTCTTTTCCAAGGCGCTCAAGTGGGCTGCTGGCAGGCTCGGCCGCAAGCCCATTCTTTTCTACGCGACAGCAAATCCGGAGGAAGTGAAAGCAAACCAATCGAGATTCGGTGTGGCCGAAGCCGGCGAAATGGTCGAAAGCACACTTGCGCGGATTGCCAGATCCCTCGTCGATCTCGGAGTCTCCGAATTGATCGTCGCTGGCGGCGAGACGTCGGGAGCTGTCGTCAAACACCTTGGCATAAATCGACTTGATATCGGCAACGAGATCGCCCCCGGCGTGCCGTGGGTCAGCGCACCGCTCAGTTCCGGGCAGATATGGCTAGCGCTGAAGTCGGGAAATTTTGGAGGGCGAGAGTTTTTCGTGGACGCCTGGGAAAGAATTCAATGACGGCTATAGTATCCGAGGAAACCAGAACCCGCGACAGCATCGCGAAGGCCGGTAAGTCCATATTCGACCGAGGCCTGACTTCGGGCTCGACCGGAAACATCAGCGTGAGACTTTCAGACAGCCGCATGTTGATGACCCCTACCAACGCATCCCTTGGAATGCTTGAGCCCGAGCGGCTCTCGCTCTTTTCAGCGGAGGGTGTCCATGTAGGCGGCGACAAGCCAACCAAGGAGGCGTTTCTGCACAAATGCATGTATTGCGCCGGCAAGGCACGAAGCGCCGTCGTTCATCTGCATTCCACCTATTCCGTCGCTGCCAGCATTCTAATGGATGTCGACGAGCGCGACGTGCTTCCACCGCTCACGGCATACTACGTCATGCGCGTCGGAACCCTCCCGTTGGTGCCCTATTATCCGCCGGGTGACGAAGCCCTCGCGGCAGCAGTCGGCGCGGCAGCCGAGAAACACCATGCCATCCTTATGGCGAACCACGGGCCCGTCGTCGCTGGCAAAACGCTTGAGGACGCGCAGTATGCCATCGAAGAACTGGAGGAGACAGCCAAGCTCTTTCTTCTTCTACAAAACCGCGACGTTCGCCCCCTTACCGCGGACCAAAAAGAGGCGCTCCTGGACCGCTCGAAATAAGCGAGCCCTATTTTCTCAATCACGGCCGTCGACCAGTAGATAATGATGAGGCCATATGCGCTCTGGTCGTGAGCCAGCGGCTAACGGCCTATACTTCGACGAAATAGTACCCGTTTATCCATTTCTCGCGGGCCTCCCGGAACGGATTGTTCGTCTCCAGGTGGCTCTCTAACGGCGGATCTTGTTCCCAGGCTTCGTCGATGAGGCACCAAAAGGTGGAGCCGTTCAGTGTTGCAGTGAAATCCTCGAGTGTCATTGTGATGCCTACGAGTGCCGCTGTTGCGCTTTAGGTAGTGCGAATCCTTCTTCCAGCAAAGTCGTACGCTGATCACGCCTTCAGTCCTCTCTATGTTCCTTAAAGCAACGCGCGAACACGCTTATTGACTCATTATACCAGTATAGGTATTACCTCATACGTCATAGAACGCATGGAGGATTTGATGACTGCGATCGCACTGTTTGGGGCAGGTGGCAAAATGGGTTGCCGTCTATCCAAAAACCTCAAGGGCTCGAGGTTCGACGTCCGGCACGTCGAGGTGAGCGCGGAAGGCAAAGAACGCCTCAAAAGTGAACTTGGACTTGGTACAGTGGAAGTCGATGACGCCCTTGACGGCGTCGATGTGGTGATCCTTGCCGTGCCGGACACGGCAATCGGCAAAGTCTCTGCGGGCATTGAACGGAAACTCCGGCCGGGTACGATCGTCATCGCGCTAGATGCCGCCGCGCCCGCGGCCGGACACCTGCCGAACCGCGGCGACCTCACCTATTTCGTCACCCATCCCTGCCACCCGCCGATCTTCAACGACGAGACCGATCTCACCGCGAAGCGCGACTTTTTCGGCGGCGTGGCAGCCAAGCAGCACATCGTTTCCGCCCTTATGCAGGGGCCCGAAGAGCACTGGGCGCTCGGGGAGGAAGTGGCCAAGGTCATCTGGGCTCCGGTGATGCGCTCGCACAGGGTAACGGTTGACCAAATCGCACTGCTGGAGCCAGGCCTCTCCGAGACGGTGTGCGCGTCGCTGCTTTACGTCATGCGTCAGGCGATGGACGAATGCGTGGCCCGCGGGGTGCCGAAAGAAGCGGCCCGCGACTTTCTACTGGGCCACATGAATGTTCTCGGTGCGGTGATCTTCGAGGAGACGCCCGGCGTGTTCTCCGACGCCTGCAACAAGGCGATCGAATTCGGCATCCCAGTGCTGATGAAAGACGACTGGAAGAAGGTTTTCGAGCCGAGGGAGATTGCGGAAAGCATCCGCCGCATCACCTGACCTCCACTTCCAAGACGGAGTTCCAGAACATGAATACGACGATCATCGAGGTCGCCTTGAACGGTCCATGGACCCGAAAGCGGCAACCGAGGATACCGATCGCAGCGAATGAGATTATCGAGGACGCGATCGCTTGCTGCAAGGCCGGGGCTTCGGTCGTCCATTTCCATGCCTACGATGTCGAAACGGGTGACCAGACCACCGAACTCGCGGTGATCGAGCAAATCATCACCGGCATCCGTGCCGAAACGGACGCGTTGATCTACCCCGCCATCCGCTACATGAGCAATTCGGAGGCCATTCAGGCGAACTCAGGCAAGCGGCGATACGACCATTTCTCAGCTCTCGGCCGGCGTCGAAAGCTCGACTGGCTCATCGTCGATCCGGGGTCAACTAACCTCGTCCGGTACACCGACAGCAATCTTGACGACGCGGTCGTGGATATCAACACGCCCGCGGCCATACGACACGGGCTGGAGGTGGCGGCGGAGTGCGGGCTGAACCCGACCATGGCCATCTACGACCCGGGATACCTGCGGCTCGCGCACCACTTGGTCGGCCAGAACCCGCGTCTGAAAAAACCGATATACCGGTTCATGTTCTCGGAGCAACTGACCTTCGGTTTCCCGCCCCGCACTTACGCCCTCCTTGCCTACATGGAGCTCTACCGTGAGCTCGGGATTTCAGCGCCTTGGATGGTGGCGGGATTGGGAACGAACGTCCTTCCGCTTGTGCCGGAAGTCGTGAGACGGGGAGGACATGTGCGGGCCGGACTGGAGGATTTCGATCTCGGCTCGGCAACAGGAAACCTCGCCTTGGTGGAGGCCACGGCGAAGGCAATCGAAGCCGCCGGAGGGACAGTGGCTTCGACGAAGGAGGCGCGGAGGATTCTAGCCTAACCAAACCCATGCCATTCAATCACTCGGGAGGAGAAAATGAAGGCATCTCTAGCATCTAGCTTACTGAAAGCTCTGTCCTTGGCTGCGGCCGTTGCCGTTCCAGCCAAGGCCCAAGAATACAACGAGCACAAACTCAAGTTGAGTTACGTTGTCCCCAAGACACACTCTTACGGAGCAGGCGTCGAATTCCTGGAAAGATGGCTCGACGAGAAATCCGGCGGCAAAATCCAGCTTAAAGGCTATTCTGACGGTCTGCTTGGAGCCGAGGTTCAGTCCATCTCCGGGGCAAAGGGTAACGTGATCCAACTCGCGGTAGTCTCCACCGCGGCCGCAGCGACGACCGTCCCTGCCTTCGGCCTCTTCGATATGCCCTATCTTTTCCGCACGCACGCAGAAGCGGACGCGATCCTTGATGGCGAGATCGGATCGGACATTCTTGGAAAGCTCGAAGAGAACTCCCTTATCGGCCTCTGCTACTGGGAAAACGGTTTTCGTCAAGTAACGAACAACAAACACCCGATCATGAAGCTCGAAGATTTCGCTGGGTTAAAGATCAGGACCATTGAAAACCCGGTATTTATCGACACCTTCAACACTCTCGGAGCCAACGCTGTTCCGATGGCCTTTACGGAGGTCTATTCGGCGCTCGAGACGGGCGCGATAGATGGTCAGGAAACGCCCCATAACAGCATCTCGACCAGCAGATTTTACGAGGTTCAAAAATACGTCAGCGAAACGGGGCACATCTACGGTGCCGCAGTCGTGCTCGCAAGCAAGGGCCTCTGGGACCAGCTGAACGAAGATGAGCGCAACCTTCTCAGGAAGGGCTGTGAAGAGGCCCGCGCGTTCGAGCGGGGCAAAAACAGGGAGAATGACCCCAAGCTCAAGGAAAGCCTTGTTGCGGAAGGCATGGAGGCCAACGGACTTTCGCCAGAAGAGCTAGGCCGTATCCAACAAGCCCTGAAACCCGTCTACGACAAGCATGCCGATCGGATCGGCCGCGAGACCGTCGACAGCGCTCTCAAGGCGCTCGAGGAAATGAGGAAGGCCAACTAAGCCCTTCCCGGCGACGCGCTACTTCGTGGCGCGTCCGCAAGACCTACGAGGCACCGAGATGCAAAACACTACACTATTGCTTACGCGGATCGTCCGCACCGCCATCGCGCTTCTGCTGATGGGCATGGTTGTTCTTACGTTCACAAACGTGGTTCTCCGATACGCCGCCAACAGCGGGCTTTCCTTTTCGGAAGAACTATCGCGATGGTTCTATGTATGGTTGGTTTTCATCGGCTCCATATTGGCGCTCTACGAGCGCGGTCATATAGCCATGGAAGGCATCCTTCACTCCCTTCCCCGCCCGATGCAATCGGCCTGCAACATCGCCAGCGCGCTCATGATGGTCGGCGTTTCCTGGCTGATATTGAAGGGTAGCTACGAGCAAAGCTGGTTAAACCTTGGCGCGCACGCGCCGGCGACCGGCCTGCCAATGCTCGTCTACTACTTGCCAGGTGTCATTTTCGGCATCGCCTCGATCGCAATTCTGCTCGTTCAATTGGTCGATGTCATTCGCCACGGTGGTCCGCCGGATGCGGATTCGACGCAGTCCGGCTACATCGTGGAGTGACGCCAATGATCATCGTTGTTTTTCTCGGCTCACTTCTGGCCGCCATGGCACTGGGGATGCCAATCGCATTCGCGCTCCTCATCTCGGCAGTCGCGATGATGCTACAGCTGGGTTTGTTCGATTCTCAGATTATCGCCCAGAACCTTGTCGGCGGCGTCGACAGTTTCCCGCTGATGGCTGTGCCCTTCTTCATGCTGGCCGGGGAGGTCATGAACCGTGGTGGACTTTCTCGCCGCGTCATCGATCTGGCGCTTTCCATCGTCGGCCACCTGCGCGGCGGTCTCGGGTACGTCGTCATAATCTCCGCGACCTTGCTATCCGCGATATCAGGATCGGCGATCGCCGACGCTGCCGCCCTCGCAGCGCTGCTTGTTCCGGCCATGGTCGCAGCGGGTCATCAGCCAGCACGGTCAGCCGGCCTGGTAGCGTCGTCGAGCATCATTGCGCCAGTGATCCCTCCGAGCATCGGCTTGGTGCTGTTCGGCGTTACCGCGAACGTTTCTATTACGGGGCTTTTCCTCGGAGGCATCGTTCCCGGCATCGTGATGGCGATGGGGCTGACGGCCACCTGGTTCTATCTTGCCAACAAGGAAAAGGTAGAACTTCCGGCCCGCGCATCCGGAAAAACAGTACTAACCAACGTGCGCCGTGCCGGATGGGCACTCCTCATGCCCGTCATCATCGTTTTCGGCTTGAAACTTGGCGTGTTCACGCCGACCGAGGCCGCGGTAGTTGCGGCCGTATACGCCATATTCGTTTCTGTCGTGGTTTATCGCGAGTTAAGCCTTTCCGCTCTGTTCGAGGTGTTCGTGTCGGCGGCAAAAAGCACTGCCATGGTGATGTTCCTCGTCGGGGCGGCGGTGGTTACGTCGTGGCTGATCGTGATCGCCGATCTTCCGGTGATGCTAAGCGATCTTCTTGCACCATTGGTTGGCTCCCCGCAGTTTCTGATGTTTGTGATCGTCATTATCGTTCTCCTCGTCGGGACTGCGATGGACATGACGCCGACGATCCTCATTCTCACACCCGTTCTGATGCCCGTGGTGAGGGAGGCCGGGATTGATCCGATCTACTTCGGCATCATTTTCATCATCGCCAACTCGATCGGGCTCATCACGCCCCCGGTCGGGACCGTTCTCAACGCAGTCACTGGCGTTACGCGAGTAAAAATGGAAGATGTCATTCGAGGTGCCAATCCATTCCTGGTCGCGCACACCGCCGTGCTCATCCTCCTGCTGCTCGTCCCTCAAATCGTGACGATGCCCTTGGACTGGATGCGGTAACGGCGTGCGGAGTCGGACGCGACGCCGACTCCGCGACGCTCTTGTCTCGAGGAATGGGGACTTGTGCACTAAGCGGAAAAGTACAGGGTCCGACATATGGTCATCCGGCATACAGAAAAGCCAATCGAGGGGCTTGCTCCCATCACCCGGAGAAAGCTGTCCGATGCGGTAT
The DNA here is from genome assembly GCF_052044795.1 of Ensifer sp. 22521. Lineage (NCBI taxonomy): Bacteria > Pseudomonadati > Pseudomonadota > Alphaproteobacteria > Hyphomicrobiales > Rhizobiaceae > Ensifer > Ensifer sp. 22521. The sequence goes on along the minus strand of NZ_JBQENM010000004.1, from coordinate 180,447 downwards.
TTGACAAACTCAAGCACCTCATCGAGATCGGAGAGCTCAAACCCGGAGACGAAGTGCCATCGGAGCGGATGCTAATGGAGTCACTTCAGGTCGGCCGTCCCGCAGTCCGGGAAGCGATGCAAGCCCTCGCGTCACACGGGCTGATCGAGATCTCGCACGGCGAGCGGTCCAGGGTCGTTCCCTTGACCGCAAAGTCCTTGATAAAGCAGGTAGATATCGCCGCCAAGATGCTCTTGGCGGGCTCGCCGAGCAATCTGGAGGACCTTAAAGCCGCGCGCCTGTTCTTCGAGCGCGGGGTGGTGCGGGAGGCGGCACACAAGGCGACCTCGACCGACATAGAACTCCTCGAAGCCGCACTTCGGTCGCAGAGAGAGGCGTTGGGGCAGCCGGACGCATTCATCGCCGCGGACATGGCATTTCACACCCAGATTGCCAAAATCACCCGCAATTCGATCTTCAGCGCCGTAAGCGAGGCTATGCTCAGCTGGTTACAGGCGTTTCACATCGAACTGTTGCGCCGATCGGGCAAGGAAGACATCACCCTCTCCGAGCACGAGGATATCCTCGAAGCGATACGGTCAAGGAATGCTGATCTCGCCGAAGACGCGCTCGTGCGCCATCTTGAGCGTTCGCGCGATCTCTATGTCACGAAGACCTCATGAGTTCATGAGGGCTGCCATGACGAATGGTCCGTCACTTCGCGTCCTGAACGGACGCAACGGTTAGTTTGACGCCCGCTTGGTCAAGCTCCCTCACCACATCGGCTTCGGGAGCACTATCGGTAATTACGGCGTCGAAGCCCGCGAGGCCCGCCAACACGTGCAGTGCACGATGACCGATGCGCTGATGATTGACCAAGAGATATTTCGAAACGGACGCGGACATCATCGCCCGCTTGGCACGCACGACGCTGTCATCCATGTGGTATGCTAACGTTCCGCTCACGGCAGGTGTCGATATGAAGGCGATGTCGGCAGTCAGGCGCGATAGCGACTCCTCTGTGACCATGCCTAGATATGCGTTGAACTTGGCCGAATAGGTGCCACCAAGCGCAATAAGCGTAATACCGCTCTCTCCCTTCAGTCGCTCCATGACAGCGGCATTGTTGGTAATGACTGTTAGCGGTCGTTTCTCGAGCAACATCTCGCCAAGCACTGCGGCCATCGAGCCGTCATTGACCATCACGGTCATACCCGGCTCGACGAGCTGCAGTGCAGTGTGCGCCATCGCAAGTTTGGCGTCGCCGCCCTGCCGTTCGCGAATCCGAAAATCGCTTTCGAACTGCGTTCCGGCATCGATCGTAGCGCCGCCGCGGACTTTGCGCAGAACGCCCGCCTGTTCCAAGTCATCCAAATCGCGATGGATTGTCATCTTCGAGACTGCGAAGTGACTGGCAAGATTGTCGAGGTCGACCGTTTTGTTTTCGACCAGCATGTCGACGATCTGCTGCCTTCGCTCGTCTCGCTTCAATTTCTTCCCTCTTCAAACCGCATTTACGAACCTAGAGGGAACCTGCCCTATAACGTTTTGCCATTTCCGCAAGGGGAATTTCGGTGATCTTGCAAGCACGTCCGGCTGAACCGAATGCCTCGAACCGCTCAAGACATAGCTTGGTTAGCGCCACCATTGCTGGTTTCAAATATTTCCGGGGGTCGAACTCGGCCGGATCTTCCATAAGGACCCTACGCACCTGCGCGGTCATTGCCATGCGACAATCGGTGTCGATGTTAATCTTTCGTACGCCATGACGGATACCGCGCTGTATTTCCTCAAGCGGTACACCCCACGTGGGCTTCATCTGCCCCCCGTAACGGTTGATGATCTCCTGCAAATCTTCGGGAACGCTCGACGATCCGTGCATGACGAGGTGTGTGTTGGGCAGCTTCTGGTGGATCGCCTCGATGACATCCATGGCGAGGACTTCTCCGTCTGGCCGACGGGAGAATTTGTACGCACCGTGGCTTGTCCCCATCGCAACGGCAAGGGCGTCGACTTTTGTTTCCCTGACGAACTTTGCAGCTTCATCAGGGTCTGTCAGAAGCTGGTGAAGTTCCAGCTTGCCTTCTGCCCCATGTCCGTCCTCTGCCTCGCCCATACCGGTCTCAAGCGAACCGAGGACCCCAAGCTCCCCTTCTACTGAGACGCCGGCCCAATGGGCAATGTCGCTGACAATCCTGGTAACACCGACATTGTAGTCCCAGTCCGCCGGTGTTTTGCCGTCCGCCAGGATTGAGCCATCCATCATGACTGAGGTGAATCCATGCTGAATCGCCGTAGCACAAGTGCTTGGCTCGTTTCCGTGATCCAGGTGAACGCAAACCGGGATGTTGGGATACATCTCTGTCACCGCGTCCATCATGTGCCTGAGCATGATGTCGTTGACATAGGCGCGCGCTCCGCGGCTCGCCTGCAGGATAACCGGCGAGTCCGCTGCGTCGGCCGCCTCCATAATCGCTAGAGCCTGCTCCATATTGTTGATGTTGAACGCCGGAACGCCATATCCGTATTCCGCTGCATCATCCAGCAGCTGGCGAAGGGTGATCTTGGCCATGAAACCTCGCTCAGGGATTTTCGTTGGAATTGAGGTAGTTTGCTATTGTCTCGACTTCCCTCGCCGAGCCGAAGACGAGCGGCGTACGGCAATGGTTGGCAGTCGGGATCTGGTCGAGGATAGGAACGATGCCGTCCGTTGCTTGTCCTCCGGCCTGCTCCATGAGGAACGCGATGGGATTGGCCTCGTACAGCAGACGAAGCCTTCCGTTTTGATAACCGGGCCGCTTGTCGGCTGCGTAGAAAAACACCCCGCCCTTCAGCAGGATGCGGTGTACGTCGCCCACTGCTGAGCCGAGCCAGCGCATGTTGAAGTCACGACCCCGTGGCCCTTCCTTGCCGGCAAGGCAGTCCGCAACATATCGGCCCATTCCGGGCTGAAGATGGCGCTGTAGCGAAGCGTTGAACGCCAGTTCGGAAGTTTCGTGCGGAACCCGTACATCAGGCCGCACAACGACGAATTCTCCGGTCTGAGGGTGCATCGTGGCGAGAAGAACACCGTCCCCCACGGTGAGGCCGAGATCGACTGTGTTCCCGAACGACACGTACCCTGCCGCAACCTGTCTTCTACCCGACATCAGGAAGGGATCTTGGTTCTCATCGAACGGAATGATCGAGAAGATAGTGCCGACGGGCGTACCAAATCCGACGTTTCCCGAACCGTCGATCGGGTCGATAGCCACGGCCAGCCCCGAATTCCTGAATAAGATGGGATCTTCGGCTTCCTCCGAGAGAACCCGCGCGGCACCGGCTCGCTCCAACAACTCCGCGAATAGGGAATGCGAAGCCACGTCGATCGCTTTCTGGGCGTCGCCGTCAGTATTCGCTCCCACCAGCTGAGCCGGGTCGCCCTCGAGAGAGCCACAAGCGATACGTCCCGCGAGAACACACGCTGCGTCGAGAATCCCATGGATGAGCGACGTGACCGCCTCCCGTGAAGCGATACCGTTGGCCCAGTCTGCGAGGTACTGATCCACGGTGAGCGGCCGGCGCGCGGCATCATCGTTTGCGGTGGACGTCGACGAGCTCATGCCTCGCCTCCAACCCTGGCGATCGCGCGGGCGACGATGGCGTCCTGGGTAATGCCGAACTTCTCGTATAAAGTTTCGGCTGGCGCGGAAGCACCGAAACCAGACATGCCGATGACGTCGTCTTCGCTGTCGACGAACTTCGTCCATCCGAACTTCGAAAGCGCCTCTACTGCGATGCGCGGCGCGCTGCCGAGTACCGCGTCTCGATATGTTTTCGGTTGCTGATCGAACAGGTCCCAGCTTGGCATCGATACGACGGCTGTGGGGAGGTTCCGCGCCTCAAGGGCCTCAGCCGCCTTGATTGCGAGAGAGACCTCGGTCCCGGTCGCTATCAAAGTAACCGCGCGCTCGCCGGTGGCCTCCCTAAGCACATAGGCTCCCTTGGCACTAAGATTTGTTCCGTCCCGTTCGGTACGAAGCTGCGGCACATTCTGACGGGACAAAGCCAAGACGGAGGGCGTTTTCTCGCTGCGAAGCGCCAGGTCCCAGCACTCCAGCGTTTCGATCGTATCCGCCGGCCGGAAGACGTGAAGATTTGGCATGGCACGGAGGCTCGCAACATGCTCGACGGGCTGATGCGTCGGCCCGTCTTCGCCAAGGCCTATGGAATCGTGCGTCAGTACGAAAATCGAACGGATTCCCATGAGAGCTGCCACGCGGATTGCATTTCTGCAGTAGTCGGAGAAGACGAGGAACGTGCCGCCATAAGGAATGAACCCACCGTGCACAGCAATACCGTTCATCGCGGCGGCCATAGCGAACTCGCGCACGCCGTAGCTCACGTAGCGACCGCTCTTCGTCGGAGTGAAGTCGCTGTCGACCGCGGACACGCGCGTAAGATTGGAGTGGGTTAGATCAGCAGAGCCGCCGATCATCTCGGGGAGTAGCGCGGTCAGCGTCTCCAGCGCAATTTGGCTCGCCTTGCGGGTTGCCACCGCCTGGGGCTCAACCAACAGCCGTTCTTTCGCGTCCAGTAGCGCCTGCGAATACTCGGCAGGCAGGACGCCCGTTACACGTCGTTCGAATTCGGATCTTTTGTCGATTGAGGTGGCACGCAGACGCCCTTGCCACTCTTCGCGCGCGCCAGCTCCCCTGGCCCCGATTTCACGCCAGCGCCTGAGGATCGCCTCCGGGATTTCAAACGGTGACGACGCCCAGCCATATGCGGCCTTCGTTGCGGCCGCCTCGTCGACCCCGAGTGGCGCGCCATGTGCGGAACTTTTGCCAGCCTTGGAGGGTGAACCATAGCCGATAACCGTCTTTAAGGCGACCAGCGACGGCCGGGTTGTCTCAGCCTTTGCCTCCGATATCGCATGGTCGACCGCTTCAGCCGAATGGCCGTCGACACGCTGGGTGTGCCACCCATAAGCCTGGAAGCGCGCGAGCACGTCTTCTGAGAAGGAGATGTCCGTGGAACCATCGATCGTGATGGCGTTGTCGTCGTAGAGGACTACCAGTTTGCCCAGTTGAAGATGGCCGGCTAGGGAAGCGGCTTCCTGACCAACCCCCTCCATCAGGCACCCGTCGCCGCAGAACACATACGTATGGTGGTCGACGAGTTCCGAACCGAACTCTTCGGCGAGACGGCGTTCCGCGATCGCCATTCCGACGGCCGATGCGATACCCTGCCCGAGCGGCCCGGTCGTGGTCTCGACGCCCGCTGTATGCCCATATTCCGGGTGCCCGGGCGTCTTTGAACCCCACTGACGGAAGTTGCGGATCTCTTCCATCGGCATGCCCTCGTAACCTGTGAGGTAGAGGAGACTGTAGAGGAGCATGGAGCCGTGGCCGTTCGACAGAACGAAGCGGTCGCGGTCAGGCCATGACGGCTTGCTGGCGTCGAACTTCAGATGCTTCGAGAACAGAACGGCTGCCGCGTCTGCCATGCCCATAGGCATGCCGGGGTGGCCTGAATTGGCCGCTTCGACCGCGTCGATAGATAGAACTCGAATGGCGTTCGCGAGGTCGCGATCGAAAACTTCTGTCATATGGCCCTCCTTCATGAGCGGGCACGAATATGGCTTAACACGTCGAAAATCACAATAGTTCATCACAAACTAACATTCTATGTGTGATTTTGTGATACAAAATCACATCTTGCATAAATTTCGCGTGACGAGAGGCAATGCGATCTGCTATTAAGATCATACCTCATACCTCGGGAGAGAACGAATGGAATATGTGCGTTTGGGAGCGACCGGACTGAAAGTCTCACGCTTGGCCCTCGGTTGCATGAGCTTCGGGGAACCGGATCGAGGCAATCATCAATGGACGCTGGGAGAAGCGGAAGCCCGCCCGCTGTTCCGGAAAGCCTTGGACGCGGGGATCAACTTCTTAGACACGGCCAATGTCTATTCTGACGGCACTAGCGAGGAAATTGTCGGGAGGCTCATTAAGGAGCACGGTCGCCGCGACGAAGTTGTGCTGGCAACAAAAGTCTTCGGACGGATGAATGCGAGCCCGAACGGCACAGGTCTTTCGCGCAAGGCCATCCTCTCCGAAGTCGACAATAGCCTTCGACGCCTTGGTACAGACTACATCGACCTCTACCAGACCCACTTTTGGGACAATGACACGCCGATCGAGGAAACGCTTGAGGCGCTCAACGATGTCGTGCGCGCGGGGAAAGTTCGCTACGTCGGCGCGAGCAATATGTACGCTTGGCAGTTCGCAACCGCCCTCCAGATTTCGAAGCGCAAAAGCTGGGCAGCATTCGCGTCAATGCAGCTTCATCTCAACCTCATTTACCGCGAGGAAGAACGCGAGATGCTTCCGCTTTGCCGCGCCGAAGGGATCGGGGTCATGACTTTCAGCCCGCTAGCCCGCGGCATTCTGACGAAAGACAGTGGCACCCAATCAAAGCGAGCAGAGACGGACAACGTAACCGGACGTTTCTATGAGAAAGCAGCAACTGCGGACCAATCGGTCGTAGACGAGGTGGCCAAGATCGCACGGGAGCGCAATCTGCCCCGCGCGCAAGTGGCTTTGGCATGGGTGCTGCAGACGCCGGGCGTCACTTGCCCGATCATCGGAGCGACAAAATCCAGTCATCTGGAAGACGCGATCGGCGCTTTGGACGTCAAGCTTACGGATGAGGAGGTTAAACGCCTTCAAGGACCATACGTCCCCCACGAGGTAGTGGGTCTTATGTAAAATCGCCTGGCCTGCGGCCGTGTTCAAATGGAGAAACGCCCTTATTCAGGGCGTTTCAAGCGGCGTGATTGGCTAGAAATCTCCAAAGTGACTGTAGTCGTGATTATCTCGCTATTCGGGCTTTAGTGCGGAACCCCGTTCCGTTGTACTCACGGATCAGATCGTGGGTTCGAGCCCTGTTTCTCTTCTCGAATTTCGCCGAAGTTTGATAGCGCGAGGGCGCTCCTGTCTCAAAACAAACATTGGCTCGATCACGTTTCCTTGCCGACCATCTCCAGCCCATACCGCTGTTCAGACGCGGACCGCTCGTTGCTCGTATGCACGCGCTTGACTCGCGATCGATCGAGAACATAATAAGAACATACTGCAGCGAGCAGGCAACCAACCTGTAACTTGAGATGATGAGTTCCGGCGTCAGCTGGAGAAGGAGAAACCATGTCCGCAGTTCAGCTAGCGCCGGATACAGAAGCAAATGAACAGTTGGCCGATGAATTCGCCACCGCCGTCGCATGGCACAATGGCGACAGGGAAGCCACAATCCGAACGCTTCTCGCCGACTGCAAGCACCTGCGCGAGCAACTGGCTCTTGCCGAAGTATCGATGAGTGTCGGCTTCGCTCGTGGGTGGCGTCCATGCGCGGACCGAGCCGAGGAGGCGCTATGAGTGACGCCAGAAATCGACCCCAACGATCGAGCACACGCGACCCGATAAAGTTGATTATAGCAGTCGTCGCATGGGTTTTGTCTGTTGGACTGGCCCTCGCTGATGAGGCTCTAATCGGCCGTGCTTCTGTTATCGACGGAGACACAATCGAAATCTCGGGAGAGCGGATCAGGCTCTACAGCATCGGCGCTCCCGAATCATGGCAGATATGCGAAGACGCAGACGGGCTCGAATATCGATGCGGCCAGAATGCGGCCGGGACGCTGGACCGCTTTCTCAGAGAATCCAGACCCACTCGTTGTGAACATCTCGGGCGAGATCGATACCAACGGGTACTTGCAATCTGCTTCCACGCCGACGGCTCCGAGGTCAATCGGTGGCTGGTCGAGAACGGTCACCCGTGGATTGGCCACGATACAGCACCGGCCGTTACGTTGATGCGCAGCTCGCCGCGCGGTCCCGGGCACTTGGGCTTTGGCAGGGGCACTTTCAACAACCTTGTGAAGCGCGCGCGCTACGCGCGAGGCGACCACCCTCCTGCTGACTTGGTGCAGGTCGGCTCGTTGGCCTCATGATCTTAGGATTGGAGCTTCCAAACCAAGCGCTTAGCAACCGTGCATCTATGCTGACTTGCTCCCTCCGAGCGCAGCCTCCTCGGGAGTGAGACTTCGAGGCGCAGCTGCCCTGCGCAAGCGATCGTTGAGCGCAAGTCCAAGCCCGCAATCGGGTATAGGGACAACCGCGATCGTCGAGACGCCAAGCTCGTCGGCCGCCTTGAGGGTCGCGTAGAGGTTGACTGCGACTTCTTCCAGGCTGCCATTTGGGCTTAGGTCAAAGACCCGCGCACAATCTCCCTCGCCAGGAACGAAAGCCCCGCCGACCTTCAGCAAGACCTCTCCCTTCATCGCCTCCATCGCGTCAAGTCGTACGCTTGCCCGAGGAGCATAGTGAGAAGTGAGCATTCCGGGAGCCACGACCCTTCCCGGAACCTCCCGGAAGGTGATCGGAAGACCTGCGACGCGCTCGATAAGCTCGACTGGGAGACCGCCCGGACGCAGGAGTTCGATACCGCCGTTTCCAACTGCCAGGATTGTCGACTCTACTCCGATCTTCGTCGGGCCACCGTCGAGGATTAGGGGAACTTCGTCACCGAAGTCATCTCGAACGTGCTGCGCAGTGGTCGCGCTCACCTTGCCAGAGATATTGGCGCTGGGTGCCGCGAGAGGTTTTCCAAAAGACCGGATCAAGTCGCGGCTAAATCCAGCCGGGATCCGTATGGCAACGGTGCTTAGGCCCGCCGTCGTCCTGGATGGGAGTCCGCAAGAAGGGTTTGCCTGAAGGACAAGTGTCATCGGGCCTGGCCAGAATGCCTCTGCAAGACGAAGGCTGACAGGGTCCAGATCTGCGTAGATTGATACCATCTCCATATCGGAACAATGGCAAATCAAAGGGTTAAAGCTCGGACGCCGTTTGACTTCGAAGACGCGCGCGACCGCGCTCTCATTCGTGGCGTCGGCGGCGAGACCGTAAACGGTTTCCGTTGGTATCGCGATCACCTCGCCTTTGCAAAGTGCTTCCACACCAGCTGATACCGCTCGGCGCGGGTTCGTAGCGACTTCCATAATCATCAAAAGGCCCTCGATTTTCGCGGCATCAATTACCCCTGAAAAAACCTCTTGTCAAAATAGGTATGACCTTATACCTTCCGATAAAGATCGATTGAGGAGTTGGTCGATGGGAGGTCTCATGAAAACCGGTAGTGTCACTTCTGACGCGCCTGCCAGCGGACTGCTGCTCGAGGCGGACGGGGTTGCGAAGGCATTCCACGGCGTGCCCGCGCTACGTCAGGGTCACCTGAAACTGCGACCCGGCACTGTCCACGCTCTGTGTGGTGGCAACGGTGCTGGCAAGTCGACGTTCCTGAACATCGTTATGGGTCTTCTTCGGAGGGACGAGGGTTCAATTAGGATCAAAGGCGAGGTCGTCGACTTTCGTTCGGCGAGCGAAGCCCTCGATCACGGAATCGCAATCATCACACAGGAACTCTCGCCGGTTCTTGAGATGACCGTCGCCGAGAACATCTATCTCGGGCGAGAGCCCAAGCGCTTCGGGGCATTCATCGACTTTTTGGCACTGGAAACTCAGGCCCAAGAACTGCTGGACGATATCGGCTTTCCGATCCGTGCCGGCGCTCGCATGTCCAATCTCAGCCTCGCGGAAACTCAGCTAGTCGAGATTGCAAAGGCGCTGAGCTTCGACGCCGACATTGTCATCATGGACGAACCGACATCGGCGATCGGCGAGCACGAAGCTCACATCTTGTTCAGCGCCATAGAGCGACTGAAGCGCCGAGGGTCAGGGATTATATACGTATCCCACAAGCTATCTGAGATCTTCGAGATCGCAGACGAATACACCGTGTTCCGTGACGGCAACTATATCGTCAGCGGCCTCATGACGGACATCACGCGAAAGGAACTGGTCACCCACATCGTGGGACGCGAGGTCAAGGTCGTTGAAAAAGAGCGCCCGAATGCGGGCTCGCCGATCCTGCTCGAGGTCAAGAACCTCTCTCGCGAGAACGAATTCAGGGACATCTCGATTTCCGTTGCGGCAGGAGAAGTCTTCGGCATCTACGGCCTGCTCGGCTCTGGCCGTACCGAGTTCCTGGAGGCGGTTTACGGGATGGAAGAACCGACCTCAGGTGAAGTGGTTTTGGCAGGAAAGCGCGTCCCCAAGGGCAAGCCACGCGAATCTATCAAAATGGGCATGGCAATGGTCTCGGAGGATCGGAAAGACAGTGGCCTCGTACTGTCGTCTTCGATCGCACACAACATCACACTTTCCGCACTTTCACTCATGGCAGTGAGCGGCTTCGTCAGGCAGCAGAAAGAGCGCGAAGTCGTAGATGAGATGATCCGGTCCCAACGGATAAAGGCCAGTTCGTCGGACTTGACGGTCGAAAGCCTCAGCGGAGGAAACCAGCAAAAGGTTGTCTTCGCCCGATGCCTGACAACCAACCCTCGCCTGTTGATCTGCGACGAACCGACCCGCGGCATCGATGAAGGTTCGAAGCAGGAAATCTATACCTTCCTTCGTGACTTCGCCGCGAAGGGTCACGGCGTCCTAGTCGTGTCGTCCGAAGCTCCGGAAATCCTGCAGGTCAGCGACCGGATCGCAATCTTCAAGGGTGGCACCTTGGTGGACGTAATCGACGGACACGGAGCTACACAGCAAACAATCATGGAGCTTGCCAGCTGAGGAGCATGCGCTCCCCGACCTTCAGGTTTCGCAAACACCAATGTCACCGGGCTCACGACCGGGGTATTCAGGACGAACTAAAATGAATGCTAACATCACCAAGCTCGCCACCGGCACGCCTTCGGAACGGCGGAAGGCCGAGATCACCAAGGACTTCATAAAGTCGTTCAGCATCATCCTGGTGTTTCTCGCGATCTGCGTGCTCTTCACATCACTGAACCAATACTTCCTGACATGGAACAACTGGCTTAACCTTCTTCGCCAGTCGAGCATCAACGGCATTCTCGCGATCGGCGTCACATTCGTCATCCTTACTAAGGGCATCGATCTTTCCGTCGGTTCCGTCATGGCCTTAGCGGGCATGGTGGCTGCCAACCTCGTCACGACGGGCAACGAGAACCCATTGATCTTTGCCATCGTTGCGGCGCTTGGAACGGGCGCGATCCTGGGTCTTGTCAACGGCGGCCTCATTGCACGGATCAACGTCCCACCGTTCGTGGCGACCCTCGGGATGCTGAGCATGGCGCGCGGCCTGACGCTCATTTATTCGGATGGACGCCCGATCGCCAACCTTTCTGCTTCGTTGCGCTGGATTGGCAGCGGAAACGTGCTTGGGCTTCCTGTCCCCGTCCTAGTGTTCTTCGCCGTCTTCATCATCGGGTGGATCACCCTCTCCCGCACGACTTTCGGGCGCTACATCTATGCCGTCGGCGGCAACGAGAAAGCTGCCCGTACCAGCGGTATTTCGACACGCACGGTCATTGCAGCCACCTACGTGATCTCCGGCCTGCTTGCCGGTCTCGGAGGCCTAGTCCTCACGGCTCGCACAACTGCTGCATTGCCTCAAGCCGGTATCGGCTACGAACTCGACGCCATCGCGGCGGTCGTTATTGGCGGAACAAGCTTGTCCGGGGGGCGCGGCTCCCTTGTAGGGACGCTTTTCGGCGCCCTGATTATCGGCACCATCAATAACGGCATGGATTTGATGGGCGTCTCTTCCTACTACCAGCAGCTATTGAAAGGAGCCATCATCGTATTAGCCGTGATTGCTGACCAAATCAGAAAATAACAGAAGCGAACATCGATACCAAAGTGGAGGAGAATACAATGAAAAGACGTACGTTTATTGCGGCGATCGCAGCTTCTACATTCTTGCTCAGCGCAAGTCTGGCAGCCGCCCAAGAGAAAATCCGTATCGCAGCACTTTCGTTCGGTGAATCCGGCGAATACATGAAGGCTTGGTCGACTGAGATCCAAAACCACCCGGCCGTCAAAGAGGGAAAGGTCGAGATCACCGTTTTCGATGGCAAATACGATCCCTTGGTGCAATCCAACCAGATCGATACCGCAGTGACCCAGCAGTTCAATGCCATCATCATGGCGCCGTTCGATCTTGAAGCGTCCGCGCCCGCAATCGACAAGGCGGTTGAAGCAAAGATTCCGGTGATTGTTTCGGCGCTGAAGACCGCATCTGAGAACTACACCGCTTCGATCATCGTCGACGACCGCGAAGGCGGCAAGATCATCGCCGAAGAGATGGCCAAGCGTCTGCCGAACGGCGGAAACCTGGTGCTCATGGAAGGTCCGATCGGCCAGTCGGCTCAGATCGAACGCCGCGCCGGCGTCGACGCCGGACTCGCAGCGCATTCGAACCTTAAACTGCTGGTCGACAAGAGTGGCAACTGGAGCCGCGCCGAAGGCCAGGCTCTCATGGAAAACTGGCTTTCCGCCTATCCGAACCAGATCAACGGCATTCTTGCCGAGAATGACGAGATGGCGCTGGGCGCGATCGAGGCGATGAAGGCTGCCAACGTGGACCTCGGCAAGGTGCCGGTCATCGCTATCGACGGTATCCCGGACGCGATGCGCGCCGTGGAGAGCGGCGAGATGGCAGTCACGCTTTACAAATATGCACGGGCGGAAGGCCAAGGCGCAGTAGATTTGGCGTTACGCCAAGTAATCGGACCAGAATACAAGCCACAGTCGGACGTCTGGATGGAACTCATGGAGTGGAAGGACGGCACTCAAAAAGACTACACGGTTCCGTGGCTCGTCTTGGATAAGGACAACGTGAAAACATACAAGTGATTATTATCGGCGAGCCCGAATTTCCGGGCTCGCCACTATTGGATCAAGGTGACAAATGACTGTGCTAGAGAAGAGAAAAATCGGAAATACCGGTGTCGAGCTGACTTCACTGGGCCTCGGGACGTCACCATTGGGTGGGTGCGGGGTGAGCGTCCCGTTTGCCGATTTCGAAGCTGTAATCCTCAAAGCCTATGATCTTGGCGTTCGGTACTTCGACACTGCGCCGCTCTATGGGCTGGGAAAGTCGGAGCACAGCCTTGGCCACGTCCTTCGCGTAAACGGGCTTCTCAAAGACGTTGTGATCAGCAGCAAAGCTGGCCGCATCCTCAAGCCCGCAAGCCGCTCCAAGCGGGCAGAAAGCCTTTATGGCATCGACTGGATCGATCCACTGCCGTATGTCGACGAATACGACTACTCATACGATGGCATTATGCGGTCCTTCGAGGATAGCCAGCAGCGCATGGGCGTAGACGGCCTTGATATCCTCTACCTTCATGATGTCAGCGGCGTCTGGCACCGCGACAGCTATGATCTCTACCTCTCGCAACTTCGCGACAGCGGTTATCGTGCGTGCGACGAACTGCGAAGCAGTGGCGCAGTCAAGGCGATCGGTCTCGGAGTCAACGAAACTGCGTCCGTCCTTCAGGTCGCGGCGGAATTCAACCTGGACTGCTCTCTGGTAGCTGGCCGCTATACGCTGCTCAACCATCAGCCGCTTGAGGACTTCTTCCCCGAAGCCCAGCGTCGCGGGATCGCGATCATTGCAGGCGGCGTCTACAACTCAGGCGTCCTTGCGGAGGGGAGCAAAGGGGCAGCGGCGGTGAGAACCTATGACTATCAATCGGCGAGCCCCGAAATCTTGAGGCGAGTAGAGGCGCTTGAGGCCGTCTGCGCCGAGTTCAACATTTCGCTCGCCACCGCCGCTACGCAATTTGTGTACTCGCATCCGGCTGTAACGGCTGTTGTTCAGGGTGCGCTCAGCACTCGCCATGTGGAGGCAAACGTCGCCGCAATCTCTGCGAAGGTTCCCCCTGAATTCTGGTCCGAACTAAAGGCGAGAGGCCTCATACCGGACGCTGCGCCGATCATCGATCTAGCCGCTTGATTGTAACGCCAATTGTTAGGGGAGTAAGAAATGCCGGAGCTTGAAATTCGTCCGCTTGGCAGGTCCAACGTGCAGGTGACGTCGCTGGGACTAGGAACGGTACCGCTGTCCGGTTTCAACGCCGCCGTCTCGTACGCCGAATTCGAGGCTACGATCCTGGCGGGGTACGAGTCCGGGATACGTTATTTTGATTGCGCCCCAATGTATGGCTTTGGGAAGTCCGAGCACTTTCTCGGGCACGCACTCCGAGTGAATGACCTGCGAAAAGACGTCGTCGTCAGCACGAAAGTCGGCCGCGTCCTGAAGCCCGCAAGCCGCACTGCAAAGCTTGAGACCGTCTACGGGATCGAATGGATAGATCCCCTACCCTTCCTGGACACCTACGACTACACCTACGACGGGATCATGAGATCCTTTGAGGATAGTCAGCATCGTCTCGGTCTCGACTATATAGACGTCCTGCTTGTTCACGACGTAGGTCGGGCGTGGCACGGCGATCAAAGCGAATTCTATTGGAACCAGCTGCGAGCCTCTGGATATAGGGCGCTCGACGAATTGCGTGCAAACAAGTGTGTTTCGGCTATCGGTCTCGGGGTCAACGAGACAGAGTCGGTGATCGGCGTCTCGAGAGAGTTTTCAATTGACTGCGCATTAGTTGCAGGACGTTACACGCTACTCAATCACGAGCCCCTGAACTCAGCCTTCGACGAACTGCTGGCGCGCAATGTATCGATTGTCGCCGGCGGGATTTTCAACTCGGGAATCCTGGCTGCTGGAACTGGCGGTTCCACCGCGACCTACGACTACGGCAAGGTCCCAAGCGCCGTCCTCGATCGCGTCAGGGAAATCGAGGGCGTTTGCAGAGAATTCAAAGTCAGTCTTCCTGCCGCAGCGATGCAGTTCGTTTACGCTCACCCGGCAGTGGCCACACTTGTCATGGGGGCGAAGGGCAACAAGGAAGTCATGCAGAATGTTGCGTCGATGAACGAAGCGATCCCGGCCGCATTCTGGAGTGCACTGACGTCTGCCGGTCTCCTGCCTGCCACCGCACCGCTTCCGGCAGCCGCCTGATGCACGGCGGAGCGGTCCAAAATCTATTGCCATTCGCTTGCCGCGAGGAACCGAGTGCGATCGAGCGTCAGGAGCAGCGGGACGACCTTTCGTCATTGGTTCGCGTCTATGGCGAGATCATAGCGTTGTTGTCGTTCGTCCATCTTGGCGCCACCGCGCGGGGCCTCGAGGTGCACTCCGCTTTACTCGACGAGCGCGCGACACAGCTTCTGGTCACCGCGCGGGAAAGGGAAGCTGCTTTGAAGCCACTGATGGCAACCGAACACACCCGGCGACATTTAAGACGGGTCCGCACAAGACTTGAGCGGTTCAAGCTCGCGGGAGTTTGTGATGTAGTTCATGGGCAAGCGATGCACGTACTATCCGAAGCCTTGACGGAATTGAGAGCCGCTTCAGCCGTGTTGGGCACCACAACGTTCGACACAACTGGCTGCTGCGCTGGAGGAGCTTTTGCCAACATGGAGAAGTGGGATGGGAACACATTCCGTTTGGGTACTTGAGTACGCGCGTAGCCCGGTCCATCCGGTCAGTGGCGTCCTGTATGGGGCGCACAATAAAGGCACAATGAACCTTCCGTTCGCGTATATCTTGATTAAGACGGCCGGCGCGGTCGCACTGGTGGACGTAGGCCATGATGCAAACGATTTCGGAGGAAAAATTGCCAATTCAATCGGTGTGACCGGTTGGACGCCGCCAGAGGTGGTGCTGTCGGAGTGCGGTGTTCGCCCTGAGGATGTCACCCAAATTTTCCTCACGCATGCGCACTTCGATCACATCGGAGGCCTCAAATTCTTTCCTAACGCGAAGATCTATCTTCAAAAGAAGGAGTTGGAGTCCTGGATGTGGATTCTCGCAAAGGGTCCTCGGTTCCGATCGCTGCAAGCAGGTCTAAACCCCGCGGACATCCTGTACCTCGCCCAGGCGAACATCGAAGGTCGTCTCGAACTCGTGGATGGCGATCGGGAAAACGCTCTTCCCGGCATTCACCTGTATCCTGCGCACGATACGCACACGGCGGGATCGCAGTATGTGGTCATTGATCGAGGCGGCGCTGATAATTTGGTCCTGTCAGGGGACGTGATCTATACCTACCAAAATGTGACGGGTGAGGACCCGTCGAATCCATGCTTTGTTCCACCGGGTCTCGCCAATGGCAGCCAGACGAAACTGATTGAGGCAGCAGAAGAAATGCTGGCCATCGTGGGGCATGACGAGCGACGGATTATTCCCGTCCACGAAGAAAAGCTGGCCCAGCTATATCCGTCACGCGTGTCCGATCGTGGCCTGCAGATTATCGAAGTGTGTCTCGCCGAAAACGAAGTTTCCAGAGTGTGATGTTGATCTTACGTAAGCGGTGTTTCTGAGATGAATGCACAAGACCACGTCATCATGACGTATCTGATCGAATGCGAAGGCGATCCACTTGCCTTTGCCTCCAAGATCGCCAGCGACCAATCAACCGGTACCTTTGTGGATCTTCCGGGCGAAACACCGGAACTGAAGGCCCGGGTCGCGGCTCGCGTGCTGGAAGTACGCGAAATTCCGCCAAACGCGCGCGCCTCGATCCCGCAGACGGCCGGTAGCGGACCGTATCGCAGAGTGGAGGCAGACATAGCGTTTCCGATGGAAGCGATCGGCGACGACCTGGCCGCCTTGATGACCATAACCGTGGGCGGAGTCTTTTCGATCCGCGGATTCACCGGAATTCGGGTCCTGCGCATGCAGTTGCCTGATGGATTTGGGGCAACCTACCCAGGTCCCCAATTCGGCATAAACGGAACGCGCCAACTTACGGGGGTCGAGAACCGTCCCATAATCGGAACAATAATCAAGCCCGCGCTTGGCCTACGCCCGCACGAGACGGCCGAAATGGTGAAGGAACTCATCGCCTCCGGGGTGGACTTCATCAAGGACGACGAAAAACTGTGCGGTCCGCCCTATTCTTCGCTAGAAGACCGGGTGGCTGCGATCATGCCCTTAATCAAGGACCATGAGCAGCGGACCGGCAAGAAGGTGATGTATGCCTTCAACATCTCACACGTCGATCCGGACGTTATGATGCGGAACCATGACATGGTGGCCGCCGCAGGCGGAAACGCAGCGGTAATCAACATCAATTCGATCGGCCAGGGCTCCTTCCTATTCCTGAGAAAACGTTCTCGGTTGGCCCTGCACGCGCATCGGAATGGATGGGATATTCTCACCCGTCACCCGGGGCTCGGCATGAACTTCTCGGTCTACCAACAGTACTGGCGATTACTCGGGGTCGACCAGTTTCAGATCAACGGTATTGGGTCGAAGTACTGGGAACCCGACGACTCCTTCATCCAATCTTTCCACGATCTCGCTGTCCCTTTTCAGGCGGAAAGGCAAAGTCCGATGCCGGTGGTCTGCTCCGGTCAGTGGGGCGGGCAGGCACCGGAAACATATCGGCGTACGGGGCGGACACTCGATCTCCTATACCTCTGCGGCGGCGGCGTAGTCAGTCACCCCGGAGGCCCTGGCGCTGGCGTCAAGGCGGTCAGGCAAGCCTGGGAGGCAGCGCAAGAGGGCATTGAGCTCGATGTCTATGCGCGAAGCCATCCGGAATTGAAGCAGGCGCTGGAGAAGTTCGGCCGCCCATCGTAGGCACCCGCCAAATGCGGCAGGCGCGAGCATTGCAGGATACGTGAATGAAAAAAGAAGTAATGCGCCTTGTTTCGGTTGCAACCGTAACCCAGGCGGCGGACATAAAGGCCGCCTTCTCCGCTGACCCCGACCGTTTCTCGAAGTACAGCGTCCGCTTTGGCGATCTGCTGTTCGACTATTCGAAATGCGCCGTCAACGACAGGGTGCTGGACGGACTGGAGGCGCTCGCCAAGGCCGCCAAGGTCGAGGAAAAGCGGGAGGCGATGTTCCGCGGCGACATCATCAACATCACCGAGGAGCGCGCCGTGCTGCACACGGCGCTGCGCAACCGCAGCAACTGCCCGATCCTCGTCGACGGCAAGGACGTGATGCCCGATGTCAACGGCGTGCTTGCCGCCATGGGCGCCTTTGCCGACGGCATCCGCTCGGGCGCGCTGAAAGGTGCGACCGGCAAGAAGATCACCGACGTCGTCAACATCGGCATCGGCGGCTCGGACCTCGGTCCTGTCATGGCGACGTTGGCGCTTGCGCCCTTCCACGACGGCCCGCGCCTGCACTTCGTTTCCAACATCGATGGCGCCCATATCGCCGATACGCTGAAGCTGATCGATCCGGAAACCTCGCTCTTCATCATCGCCTCGAAGACCTTCACCACCATCGAGACGATGACCAACGCGGCGACCGCCCGCGCCTTCATCGCCGGCAAGCTCGGCGAGGCTGCCGTCGGCCATCACTTCGCAGCCGTTTCGACCGCGCTCGACAAGGTCGCCGCCTTTGGCATCGACCAGGCCCGCGTCTTCGGCTTCTGGGATTGGGTCGGCGGGCGCTACTCGATCTGGTCGGCGATCGGCCTGCCGCTGATGATCGCCGTCGGCAAGGAGAATTTCGGCCGCTTCCTCGATGGCGGCCACGCCATAGACGAACATTTCCGCACCGCACCGATCCGAAAGAACATACCGGTCCTGCTCGGCCTTCTCGGCTTCTACCACCGCAACGTGCTCGGCTACCCGTCGCGGGCAATCCTGCCCTACGACCAGCGCCTGTCGCGTTTCCCCGCCTACCTGCAGCAGCTCGACATGGAATCGAACGGCAAGGCGGTGACGCTCGACAGCAAGCCCGTGGAATATTCGACCGGTCCGGTCGTCTGGGGCGAGCCCGGCACCAACGGCCAGCACGCCTTCTACCAGCTCATCCATCAGGGCACCGACGTCATTCCGGCCGAGTTCATGATCGCCGCCAACGGCCATGAAAAGAACCTGCGTCACCAGCACGAGCTACTGATCGCCAATTGCCTGGCCCAGTCGGAAGCGCTGATGAAGGGCCGCACGCTCGCGGAAGCCAAGGCGCAGCTGACAGCCAAGGGCATGGCGGACGCGAAGGCCGATAGGATCGCGCCGCACCGCGTTTTCACCGGCAACCGCCCGTCGCTGACGATCGTCTACGATCAGCTCGATCCCTTTGCGCTCGGCCGCCTGATCGCGCTCTACGAACACCGGGTCTTCGTCGAGGGCGCGCTCTTCAACATCAACTCCTTCGACCAGTGGGGCGTCGAGCTCGGCAAGGAACTGGCAACCGGTCTGCTGCCGGTCGTCGAAGGTAAGGAGAGTGCTGCCAGCCACGATTCTTCGACGGCAGGTCTGGTCGCGGCCCTGCTGAAGGCCGCTCGATAGCAACCGAGATTTCGGGCCGATCGCGCCCTCCATCGCCTGCTACCGTCACAAGATCTGGCCGCTGCTGCCGAATTGTCATTTCGGGATCTTTGCGATCGCTGCATGCCTTGCAGCTTTCACGGTTTCCGGCAGAAGCCTATTATCGACCACAACCTGCTTTGTAGCCTCGTCTCCGCCCACAACGTGGTCGACATCGCCCATCAATGCATCGAAGCCTTGTTTCGCAACGAGGACACGATCATTTTTGCGACTTCTGCCGATCGGGGAGTTCCCCATCCCGGCATTCGCGTGGAAGTCGGTGTCCGTTGCACCTGGCAGCAATGCGGTCACTGTGACTCCGCTTCCCCTAAGTTCCTCCCGCAGGGATTCTGCGAACGAGAAGCCGAACGCCTTCGAAGGTCCGTAGGTGGTTTCGAATGGTGTTGGTGAAGTCGCCGATATCGACGACACGACGAGGATACGGCCTTTCCCCCTTGCCACCATATGTTTCACGACGTGTTTGGCCAGATGCACGGTTCCGGTCACGTTGACCGCAATCACGCGAAGTTCGTCCTCGAGTGGAGTGTCTGAGAAGGCTCCTCCGACTGCTATGCCGACATTCAAGGCACACGCTTCGATTGGTCGGCCGAGGTCGATGACAAAACGCCAGAAGCCTTCCACACCCTCATAGGTTCCGGCGTCGGCCTGAAAAGGGAATGCCTCGCCGCCTTCCTGGCGAAGCTGCACAGCGGCCTCAAGTATTCTCTCGCTTGAACCAGAGATTGCGACATCGAACCCATTTTGCGCAAATTGCTTGGCAAGCTCCAAGCCGATACCTGACGAAGCACCTGTCACCATCGCAAGCGGACGACCGTTCATTTTCAACTCCAATTCAATTCCACGGGGAGATTTCATCGCTAGGCGATCACGCGGACAACGAACGGATCACCACTTTCCGAATCTAGGGGACGGGGCATCTGACGTGGAGAATGGACGGGTTCAACATGGCGATGAGCCGAGTTCATCACTGAATCCGGAACAGACGGCGGTAAATCCCGCCTGGGACTAATTGCACGTCAGCCCCAATAGCGCGTCAAATCTGACCCGCGCAGCATTTTTCGGAACTGACGTCCCAACTCCAAGACCCGGTTTGCGGTCGCGCCGTGTTGTCGCTGCCAACTACTGGCTGGCAAGCTCCGGCAATTCCACCATATCGTCGAACAGAACTTCTGGATTAAGTGCAGCAAGCGCCATCCGGTGGCGGTAATTTCGCGCATGGCTGCCGCCGGCAAAGGCAAAGACCCTCATGCCCGCTGCCTTTGCCGCTTCGATCCCGGCCGGACTGTCCTCGACGACGACGCAATCCTTGGGAGCAAACCCCATTTCCCGACAAGCGTAAAGGAACAGATCCGGTGCCGGCTTGCCCTGTGTCACCATCGTAGCGGAAAAGATATTCGGTTCGAACGTATCGATGAGACCGGTAACGGTCAGCGACAAGCGGATGCGTTCGGGCAGGCTCGAAGAGGCAACGCAGGAGGCCGCCCCCAAAAGTTCTACCGCTGTCCGAACTCCGGCAACCGGCCGAAGCTCACGCCGAAACTTTTCGTACAGCCGCTGGCGCATGTCGTGGAGAAACGCCTGATTTGTCGCGAAACCGTAGTCTTCATGGAGGATCGCCGACATGCTTTTAAGACTGCGCCCAAGAAAACGTTCGTTTGCCTCTTCGGCTGATATTGTCACGCCGGCCGAGGAAAGCAGTTCCACCAACATCTGCAGAGAGATCGGTTCGCTGTCGACCAAAACGCCGTCGCAGTCGAAGATCACCAGCCTATGCGCTGCGTCCGCCATCGCACTTCACCCCTCCAATTTGCCGTTCAGATAGTGTTGGAGCGTAGAGCGAGTTCCTTCAGACTGGAGCGAATGCAGGGCCTTGGCAAACCGCTGTCTGAAAACATTGGAAGCAGCAACATCACCGAAAATATCCTCGAGTTTGAGGAACGCATACGGATCGGTCTTCGCCTCGATCGCCGCAGCGCGGAGGCGTTCGATGTTTGGGTCGTTGAAGGCGATGGCCTTGCCGCTGTCGGTAGTGCCGGCAAAGTAGCGGCACCAAAGCGCCGAAACGAGCGAAAGACCGCGACATCTTTGCCCCTCGCCAGCCGATCGGCGGTCGACGGCAGGATGAATTTCGGCTGGCGATTGGAGCCGTCCTGCGCCAGCCGCGGGATCGTGTCGCCGATCTTCGGGTTCGAGAAGCGCGTCTCGATCAGCTTGTAGTAGTCGCCGAGGTTGGTGTTCGGCACCGGCGGGATGACCGGAATGATCTCGTCATGCTCGAGCTTGGAGAGAAAGGCGCGGATCAGCGGCTCTTCGATTGCCTCGGGCACGAAATGGATGTCGAGAAGCGCCGCGGGATAGGCGATCGCCGCATGGCCACCGTTGAGGATGCGGATCTTCATGTGCTCGTAGGGTGCTACGTCGGGCACGAACTGGACACCCACCTTCTCCAGAGCCGGCCGTCCGAGCGGAAAATGTCTTCGAGCACGCATTGCTTGAACTCTTCGCAGAACACCGGCCAGGCGTCCTCGATGCCGTAGTCGTCGGCGACGATGGCGATCTCGCGCAAGCCGGTTCCGGCGTGATCCGGTCGACCATGCCGTCCGGAAAGGCGACATTGGCTTCGATCCAGTCGGCAAAGACGCGGTCATGAAGACGGGCAAGGCCGGAAACCGCCGCATGAGTGACCTCGCCATTGCCGGGAATGTTGTCGCAGGACATCGCCGTGAAGGGCGGGACGTTCTTGTCGCGGCGGGCTTTCAGGCCGGCGACGATCAGCCCGAACACGGTTTTCGGTTCGGGATTGGCCGCATCCTCCGCGATTGCCGGATGCTTCGGATTGAACGCCCCCGACGCCGGCTGGCACACAAATAGGGGCCAGCCGCATGTCTCTTGGCGTGCTGTAGCCCTTCACACCGGGCCGAGCGCTTCGATCGCGGAGGCAGGCCTGGAAATCGCCAGCATTTTACCCGGCTCTAAGCGACCTGATGACCACGCAGGTCGCGGCCGAACGCCTTTCCTCTCTTCGAGTCGGTTGGGCACGTGGCCGCGGTCGCAAACACCGTGTGCTGGCTTCCTCAAGCGATACGGACCATCCGAACGAAGCGCACTGCAAGCCTATCGCTCTGGAGTAATGTGCTCTTGCTCCTGGCCGTTACACTCTGGTGCATCTATGGGCTCGGGATCGGGGCCGTCCCTGTATGATCGCGAACGCATGCTCGATAGTTCTGATCAGCATCATCATCTTCTTGAAAGTTAGACACGGATAGCGCCTTCGTTGGAGCGGCACCCGAGTGGAAACGACCCTAACCGCGCGCAAGCAAGTGGTGGGTCCGAGCGGCTGCGATATCGGCGACCACCGAAAGCGCGATCGCCGAGGCATCCCTAGCTTTGCCAAAGATCCCAATGGGCGCTTTGATGCGAGCTATATCCGCCTCGGCGACGCCAGATTTGCGTAGCGCAGCGACGCGCTTCTCATGCGTTCTTTGGCTTCCAAGCGCGCCGATGTAGAACGGTCTCGAAATCAGTGCCGCACCCAGGATCGGCAATTCACGATCAAGATCGTGAAGGAGAAGCGCGACGGCTGAGTTCTCATCGATCATCGAAAGGAAGGGACCGGGGTCCTTTTGCGGGTCTGCGGCGTGAACCTCGAAACCGGCCGCTTGGGCAACCCGCACCGTCATCGTCATTTCGATGGCACTTCCGCAAACGAGCAGGCGAGCGCGCGGACGGTATCCGGTTACAAAAGCGCCGCCTCTCCAGCCGCTTCGACTGTCGCCGACGACTTGGTGAACAACAGCTTCCAGCTTTGGATCGTATTCGAGCCCCGCGGGGCGTCGAGCCGCCAGTTCCGTCAAAATCCGGCCAACAGCGTCCGTGCTGCGCAAAATATGGATCGACAGACTGATCCCGCCACCGCACGGCAAAACAATGTCGAAGAATGGCGATCCCTGCCCCAGGCGCAGTACTCGATCATGTCCCGCGCGAAGGGTTTCAACGGCCTCGGCTGCTACAGCCGGCTCGGTGCAGCCACCTGAGACGAAGCCACAATAGAGACCGTCAGCGCGCACCGCCATCTGAGCTCCGAGCGGCCTAGCACTGCCACCCGTTATCTCCACCAGGGTCACTAAGGCGACTGGCATACCGTCGCGCGCCGCTGCATAAGCGTACTCGAGTATTTCGATCGGGTCGTCGGTCAAGAACGCGATTTTGGGCGCTGCGTTCTCGAAATTGCGACTATCAGCCTTTACCCTCCCCGCTGAGCGTTCCGTCATCATTTTTCGCCGAACAAGCGATCAATCTGCCCCGCCACTTCGGCAATGCTCTGAGTGGCGTCAATACGTCGGAGCAACTGCCGCGACTCATAAAAAGGCAGCAACACCATGGTCGCGCGGGTGAAGTCGTCGACTCTCCTTCTAAGTGCTTCGCTATTGTCGTCCGAGCGGACTTGAACGCCTGAACTCTTGGACTGGGCAACTCTCTTGGCTATTCGCTCAGCCAGTTCGCCAATCGCAATGTCAAAGACCACCACATGGTTCAATGGCTCGGCCATTTTTTGTAGAAGGACTTCGAGGGCGCGCGCCTGTTCCAAGGTTCTTGGGAAGCCGTCCAAGATGAATCCTTGCGCTTCGGCTTTGTGCGAGAGGGTTTCCTCGACCAAACCTATCACGACCTCATCGGGGACGAGTTCGCCGCTGTCTACGGCTTCTTTGGCTTTCAGGCCGAGAGGTGTCCCCTTTGCGATTGCTTGACGTAAAAGATCGCCTGTTGAGATATGAAGTAGACCGTAGTCTCGGACGAGGCGCTCCGCTTGCGTTCCCTTGCCCGCTCCGGGAGCGCCGATAAGGACCAAATTGACCATCGTCAGATTCCTTTGCACATATATTCTGTTTTCGGGGATGTCATGCTGGCCGTCCTCAGAGGCATTGTCGCCGTCAGCGCCTCCCGCGCACATCGACTTCAAACGGTGATGTCCAGCAGAAGAACGCGGTGAACGAAATTCCACGCCCAGCATCGATGGCCACCGCCGAGATTGTTTCGACGGCGGCCTTTGTTTAGCTTGTCAAAGCGTCGCTCATGACAAGTGGTCCCAGTACCCGCCTGGCCGCGTCGCCAAAATGATTGGGTCGCCGCGAGGCACGATTGACATTCACATGGATGAAGAAGCCCTCTGCCGCCGCGATCTCGTCGTCGTTGCGGAAAAGTCCGATCTCGTATCGAACGGACGAGTTACCAAGTTTCGCGACCCGAATTCCCGCAGTGATAACATCCGGGAATGCCATCTCAGCATGGTAGCGGCAGCCAGTTTCGACAACGAGAAAGATTTCTGAGCCGCCGCTTATGTCCAACACTCCGTTCTCGATCAGAAATCCGTTCACTGCGGTGTCGAACACGCTGTAGTGAACGACATTGTTCATGTGCCCGTAGGTGTCGTTGTCCGACCACCGTGTCCCTATCGTCCGAAAGACTTGGTAGGCCGACCGTTTGCTGGGCTCTATCCGTTCCTTCATCACCAAGCCGCCTTGTAAATGAAGAGTGCGTCCGCTTCGCTCACATCGCGTGGGTTGTTCGCCAGCAGCCGCGTTTGCTTCATGGCGTCACGCGCCATTGCTGTCAGGCTTTCCTCCCCAATGCCGACGTCACGCAGACGAGACTGCAACCCGAGCCCCGCGGAGAGTGCCGAAAGCCGTTCGATAAACGCAGCACAACGTCCCTGAACGCTTTGCTCAGAGGCGAGGTCCGGAAAGACGTCTGTGGCTACCTCGGCATAAGCCGGAGCAGCTTGAGGAGCATTGAAGCGCAATACATGCGGCAGCACGAGCGCGTTCGAGAGGCCGTGCGGAACGTGGAAGGTCCCGCCGATGGGATAGGCGAGCGCATGCACGGCGGCGACGGGCGAGTTTGCGAACGCCTGCCCCGCGAGCATCGACCCGAGAAGCATTGCGCCTCTCGCTTCCCGATCCTTGCCGTCGAGTACAGCCGTTTCAATGTTTGATCCCAGAAGCTGCAGGGCTTGCCTGGCGAGCAATTTCGACAAGGGGTTGTTGTTCGCGTTCTTGGACGTGTAGGCCTCTATCGCATGCACCATCGCGTCAACGCCCGTGGCGGCTGTGATGTGAGGCGGAAGGCCCACCGTAAGGTCCGCGTCGAGTATCGCCACATCTGGCAGGATAATCGGCGACGAAACACCGCGCTTCTCATCGCCCCCAACCGTGATGATGGAGACCGGTGTGACTTCCGATCCGGTGCCGGCTGTCGTTGGAATGAGCGCCAGAGGGAGCCGCGGTCCCTTTGCGTTCCCAACACCCCAGGCTCCGTCGACGTCTTCGCCGGAACCGCAGAGAAGGGCGACCACCTTCGCCACATCGAGGGACGAGCCGCCGCCGAAGCCGATGACACCGGTCACTCCAGCCGCCTTCGCAACGTCCGTGGCTGCGAGAAGCGTTGTAAGCGAAGGGTCTGCTTCGACGCTGTCAAATATGATCACGTCGATTCCCGAGTTCGCCAGGGATTTCAGGGCAAGGTCGCAGAGGCCGAGCCTGCGGAGTCCTGTGTCGGTGACAAAGAGGATGCGGTCACCGAGCTTGTGCTTCACTAGACCGCCGATTTCGGACGAAGCACCAGGCCGAAAAACGATCTGGGCGGTCGTGCTGAAAACAAAGGGATTCATGCAAAACTCCATTCTGTATACTTAGTTACGCCGCTGGAAGCCTCTCACGAAGCTTCACTCGCAGGATCTTGCCTGATCCGGTGCGCGGAATTTCATCCACGACGTAGATCCGATCGGGAATCTTGTATGCGGACAGACGTGCCTTGCAGTGGCCGATGAGGTCATCTTGGTCGAGCGTGGCTGCAGTTTTGAGTACCACGCAGGCGACCGGTACTTCTCCCAACATGGCATGAGGCATGCCTATGACTGCGCAATCCATCACTGCATCGAGGAGAAGGATCGTCTCCTCGACTTCCGCCGGCGCGATGTTCTGCCCACCGCGAATGATCAACTCTTTCAGACGGCCGGTGATCGTCAGGAAGCCGTTCTGGTCGCATCTCGCCAAATCCCCGGTGTGATACCATCCGTCTATGACAACCTTCTGCGTCTCCTGGGGCTTGTTGTGATAACCCTGCATCAGGTTGGGACCCTTGCAGATTAGCTCGCCTTCCATATCGACAGGCATGTCGAGACCTGTGTTGGGGTCGACAAGCCGGACACTTAAACCCGGCAGGGGCAAACCACAGGAACCCGAAACACGCCATTTGCCTGGCCAATTCATGGTAACCATCGTCGAGGTCTCGGTAATGCCGTAACCGTCAAGCAGAGGGACACCGAAGAAATCCTCGAAATCGTTGTTCAAGCTGCCTGGCAAGATTGCTCCGGCGGATACACAAAGCCGAACCGAAGATAGGAGTCTTTCGCCGCTCGTCTGGCATGCCGATAGGAAGTAATGGAAAACCGTCGGAACGCCCGGCATGAACGTGAAGCGGCCTGTCCGAAGCAAGTCCGTGGCTTGAGAAGTCGAGAACTTCTCCATGATGTACTCACTCGCACCAGTGGCGATGATTGAGAGTACTGCGATGTTCAACGCATATGAATGATAGAGGGGTAGCGTATTCAAGACGACGTCGTTTTCGCTCAACCCTGCGATCGGCGCCCAACACGATGCAGTGACCCACAACATCGATCGCGTCGATAAAAGCACTCCTTTGGGCTGCCCCGTCGTTCCCGACGTGTAGACGATATAGGCAGGCCGGTCGATATCCCGGTCGTCCTCAAAAGACGTAGTGGAAACGTCCAACTGAATCTGAAAGTCAGCGTTATCGCTCTCAGTCACAACTAAGGTAGAACGGCCCAGCCGCCGCACCAATTCTTCCGCCATCGCTCGCTTTTCCGGCGGGACCACCAAGAACGCGCAATCGGCATCTGTGACTCGATAGCTAAGTTCTGCTTCCGTAGATTCAATGCTGACGGGAACTGCGACGCCTCCAGCGCGCACGGCCGCAAGACACGCGACGACCCAATTGACAGAGTTCGGCAGAAAAATCGCCACAGCCTGTCCCTTTTCGAGACCCATAGCGATGAATTGAAAGGCCAGGTTCCGTGTCTCGCTTTCCAGACCTCGATAGGAGACGGACCGCCTCCTGTCCTCGAATGCCAGCTTTTCGGGGTACAGGCCGGCATTCCGCCGGAGCATCTCTCCGACGGGCGCGATAAGCTCAAAGTGTATCATGTTTCCTCCTCCCGCTCCTTTGGTTAGACCATGCAGAAGCCGCCGTTCACGCTGATAACCTGCCCCGTCACCCAAGACGCCGCCTCTGAAGCCAGGAACGTAACCATCGGAGCAACGTCATCAGGTTTTCCGATCCGGCGGAGCGGATAGGCCTTGACGATCTTGTCGAGGTTCCGGGCTAGGAATTCGGGGTCGGAATGGGACGTCTCGATCAAACCGAGCGACACGGTATTGACGGTGATATTGTTGCGGCCAAACTCCCGGGCCAAGGACTTTCCAAGCGCTATAGTGCCGCCCCGCGCAGCCGCGGCGAGCGCCAAATTGGCCTCCCCAATTCGCGAGCTGTCACCCACGAGATTAATGATGCGGCCGGAGTTCTGTGCGATCATTGATGGCGCAACCGCATGGCAGCAGTTGATCGCGCCGTAGAGGCATACGTCGATCTGCTTCTTCCAGTCCTCCGGAGTCGATTCCACGAACCGCTGGTATTTGACGTAGCCGGCATTGTTGACCAGCACGTCAATCGTTCCGAAATCCGCATGCGCGGCAGCGACCATCGCCTTGACCTGTTCGTTGTCACTGATGTCGGCTTGGTAGGCTTTGGCCCTTCCGCCAGCGTCCTTGATGGACCTGACAACGGACTCGGCCTCCGCTTGCGAGCGGCTATAATTGACCGCCACAATCGCGCCTTCGGCAGCGAGTGCGCGAGCGATGTCACCGCCAACGTCTCGCCCGCCGCCTGTAATCAGCGCGACCTTGCCATTCAGATTGGTTTGCACTGCGATATCTCCTTGAAGTCTTTGCTGCCCTCGGCAGCCCGATTTGCGGCCACACGATGTGGCGGCTTAATACGTCGAGGCGTGTTGGCTACCGCCCCAAGAATCGCGGCGACCGCTTTTCCTTGAAAGCCTTGCGCCCTTCGACATAGTCATGACTGGCGCTTGCCTCGTCGATCAACCGCTCGGCGGCGTTTCGATTTAGTTCGCCGCGCGCGCAGCCGTTCAGAATGAACTTGGCGCCCTTGATGGTAAGGGGAGCGCTCTCGGCCATTTCCGCAGCGCGATCACGGGCCGCGGCTTGCGCTTCCATCGCGATCTCATCGACGAAGCCAAGCGCAAGGGCCTCCTCGGCATTGAACCGCCGCCCCGTGTAAAGTATGCGCTTCGCCTTCGTGACGCCGACGAGTGAAAAAAGCTTACGCGTAGCGGAGACGCCGTAGACGATAGATAGACGCGCGGCCGGGATGCCAAACACGGCGCTGCTTTCCGCGATCCGGAAATCACAGGACATAGCGAGATGCGCAGCTCCACCCAGGCAATAACCCCGCAAAACTGCAATCGTCGGCTTCGAAACTCCGTAGATCGCATCACCCGCGGCATCGACGGCTACTTCGTAGCGCTTGCTTTCTTCAAGTCCCTCGCGAACTGCCTCGAACTCGCTGATGTCGGCTCCCGCTGAGAAATCAGCGCCAGCGCCCGTCAGGATGATCGACCGCACTGCGGAGTCGTGATTAAACCGTTCAAATAGATCCGCAAGCTGCTGCCACATCTCGTACGTAACAGCATTACGATGCTGAGGTCGGTTCAGCGTGACCAACGCAACCCCACCGGCATTCTCTACTAAGATGTTACTCATGTTCCCGCTCGCATAACGTCCTACTGCGCGCTAAGTCGCATCGGCATCTCGATTGTTTGGGGTGCCCGGCCCACGGATAGCCGGACACCGCTTGGCTTAGTTTTTGACCAGCGGGCACTGGCTTTCCGACAAAGGCCTAAAAGCCTTGTCTCCCGGAATAGTCGTAACAAGCTTGAGCAGATCCCATTCGCCGGTAGATTCTGCGGGCGTCTTGACCTGGTAGACGTACATATCGTGCACGAAACGGCCGTCCTCCCGGATCTTTCCGTTCTTCGCAAAGAAGTCGTTGACCGGCATCTCCTTCATTTTTGCCATGACCTGTCGAGTATCGGTCGTGCCCGCGGCCTGGACAGCCTGCAAGTAGTGCATCGTTGAAGAGTAATCCCCTGCGTCTCCCATATGGGGGGGACGGCCGACGCGTAGTTCAAACTTCTTGGCAAACGCTCTCGTTTCGTCGTCCCGGTCCCAGTAGAACGCGTTTGTGAGGATCATGCCCTGTGCGGTCTCCAAGCCGAGGGAATGTACATCGGTGTCCCAGACGAGCAGGCCTGCGACGATCTTTCCCGACGAGGTCAGGCCGAACTCGGCGGCCGATTTGACAGCGTTGACGAATGTCGTTCCTGATCCTGCCAAGGCAACGACTTGCGCAGGGGACGCCTGGGCCTGCAACATGAACGCGCTGTGATCCGAAGTCTCGATCGGATAGCGCACTGCTCCCGACACCTCACCACCGTTCGCCTTAACAATCTGCGTTGCATCAGCTTCGAGCGCGTGACCGAAGGCGTAGTCGGCAGTCAGGAAGAACCAGTTCTTCAACCCCTGTCGGATCAGCTCGTTTGCGGTTCCGTTCGCGAGAGCGTAGGTATCGTAGGAATAGTGAATGCTGTTTGGCGTACAGCTATCATTGGTCAGGCGGGACGAACCCGACCCGTTGACGATCGCGATCTTGTCCTCGTCTTTTGCAACCTGCGCGACCGCAAGCGCGATTCCCGAGTTGATCAAATTGTTGATCATCGTGACGCCTTGGGACTCGTACCACTCACGCGCTGTGGATACCGCGACCTCGGGCTTGTTCTGATGGTCGGCGACGACAACCTCTAACGGTCGATCCAGAACTTTTCCGCCGAAGTCCTCGACGGCCATCTTCACCGCCGCGATCGCCCCCTCGCCGGCTTCATGTGAAAACTGACCGCTAACATCGGTGAGCACGCCAATCTTTACAGGGCCCGCGCTTTGCCCCGCAGCTGGCATGGCTACAGTCCCGAACGCGGCAGCGCACGACAGCAACATCCTCAAATGTCTCATGATCCATCCTCCCAGTTTCGGCGTCTATGCCCTCAAAACGCCAACTTCGTAAACTTGCGCTATCATACTTGAACTCGCATGATCCTGTATCTTGATCGCTAATTCGTTGGGCGCATGATAAGTGTAAGCAGAAAATTTAAGTCAGCGCAAGCTTGCATTATTAGACTTGATGTGTTTTCCTGAATTCGCCTTCTCAAGCAAGCTGAAGGTTGCGGGCCGACTCTTGATCGCCCGCCGGAGGAGAAAAAAATTCGGTAAGGGAGGACTCGTGCCGGATAACGCACCCATCATCGAGGCGCGCGAACTGACGCGCGCATTTGGCGGCTTCATTGCCGTCAGCAACGTCAACCTGAAGATCAACGGCGGGACGATTCACGCGTTGATCGGACCCAATGGCGCAGGCAAAAGCACGCTCTTCAATCTATTGACGAAATTCCTCTCGCCGAGCAGCGGACGGATATTTTTCAAGGAGAGAGACATTACGAATATGGCGCCGGCGGAGATCGCTCGTCTCGGCCTTGTTCGGTCTTTCCAAATCTCATCGGTCTTTCCACACCTCAGCGCACATGAGAACGTCAGGGTGGCACTGCAGGCTCGCGAGCGCGAAACCTTCGCATTCTGGAAATCCAATAAGAACCTTCGACGGTTCAATGATGAAGCCACCGCCCTTCTCGAGAGCGTCGGCTTGGCTGATAAGGCTCGGACGAAGGCGAGCGAGCTGTCTTACGGACGAAAGCGCGCACTGGAACTGGCGACAACATTGGCGCTGGACCCGGACGTGCTACTCTTGGACGAACCCATGGCAGGCATGGGGACAGAAGACATCGGCCGAACGGCGGAACTCATTCGGACAGTCGGACGAGGGCGCACCGTTCTCATGGTCGAACACAACCTGGGCGTCGTCGCAGATCTTTCCGATAAGATCACAGTTCTAAGGCGCGGTGAGGTCATCGCCGAGGGGACCTATTCCGAAGTCTCCGCAGACGATGAAGTCCGCAAGGCGTATTTGGGAGGAGCCCATGGCTGAGATCCCGCTCCTAGCAATCGAAAACCTTGAGGCATGGTACGGCGAAAGCCATGTGCTGCATGGAGTCAACTTCGACGTCAAGAAAGGTGAAGTCGTCACGCTCATCGGCCGCAACGGCGCGGGAAAGACGACGACACTTAGGAGCCTTATTGGCGTAGTCAATAAACGCCGTGGCACGGGCATCTACAAGGGCGTCGACCTTTTGACGGTTGCGCCACACAAAGTCGCGCGTCTCGGTATCGGCTACGTGCCTGAAGAGCGCGGGATCTTTTCGACGCTGAGTGTACTTGAAAACCTGCTGTTCCCGCCCGCCTGGCAGTCAGGCGGGATGGAGATAGATGAGATTTACGGTCTGTTTCCAAATCTGAAGGGACGCGACAACACCCCAGGAACGCGCCTATCAGGCGGCGAACAACAGATGCTGGCAATCGGACGCGTGCTGCGGACAGGTGCCGATCTCATCCTGCTCGACGAGCCGACCGAGGGCATCGCACCTGTCATTATCGAAGAGATTGGTGCGGCACTGCGCATCCTCAAGGACAGGGGCATGACCATCATCCTGGTCGAGCAAAACCTGCGCTTCGCTGCCTCCGTTGCCGATCGCCATTTCGTCCTCGACCAGGGGAAAGTGATCGACGAAATCCCGAACAGCTCGCTCGATGCCAACATGGATCGGCTGAACCGGTATCTTGGAGTTTAGACCATGATCGTATTCTCAAAACAGGTGGAAGCCGATGACTGAGATCTTCGGGGTTCCGACACCCGTCCTTGTCGGCCAGCTGCTGCTCGGCCTCATCAATGGCTCCTTCTATGCGCTATTGAGCCTGGGGCTGGCGATCATCTTCGGCATGCTGAATGTGATCAATTTCGCTCATGGCGCGTTCTACATGCTTGGTGGATTTGCCGCCTGGTTCCTGCTTTCGACGCTGGGCCTCAACTATTGGGCGACCCTTATAGCAGCGCCCCTGCTGGTGGGCCTAGTCGGCATTGTGGTAGAGCGGCTCTTCCTCAGGCGACTGTATCGGATGGACCATCTCTACAGCCTGCTGCTGACCTTCGGGGTAGCACTGATGATCGAGGGACCGTTTCGCCATATCTTCGGTGCGGCAGGCAAGCCCTACCCGGTTCCATCCGCACTTTCCGGAGGAATCAATCTCGGCTTCATGTTCCTGCCGATCTATCGCGCCTGGGTGATCGCGATCTCCCTCGTGATTTGTCTCCTGACCTGGCTAACCATCGAGCGCACGAAACTCGGCGCCTATCTGCGAGCAGCGACAGAGAGTCCATCTCTAGTACAGGCGTTCGGGATCAATGTCCCACTGATGCTGACACTGACGTATGCATTTTGCGTCGGCCTCGCGGGATTCGCCGGGGCCCTTGCAGCCCCCCTCTACCAGGTAAGCCCAGGCATGGGGTCAAGCATCATCATCGTTGTCTTCGCGGTTGTCGTCATCGGCGGCATGGGATCGATCGGTGGAGCCATCATTACCGCACTGGCCCTGGGTGTCATCGAGGGCCTGACGAAAACATTCTATCCAGCAGCGTCCTCGATCGCGGTGTTCGTCGCCATGGTCCTGGTCATACTTATACGTCCGTCCGGCCTATTTAGTCGCGAGGCATGATCATGAGTTCGACCCTATCTCCTTCCATGCCGGCGCCCACCTTCGCCCGCAAAACTGGACCTATACTTCTCGCCGGCGTCGCGCTGCTGATGCTATGCGCCCCGCTGGTGATGTATCCGCTGTTCCTCATTAAAATCCTGTGCCTCGCGCTGTTCGCGGCAGCTTTCAACCTCGTACTCGGGTATGCAGGCCTACTTTCATTCGGACATGCCGCCTTCTTTGGTGGCGGGGCTTACATCGCGGCGCATGCCGCCAAGGTTTGGCACCTGCCGTTTGAACTCGCCGTGCTTTCCGGCACACTTTTCGCTGCCATCCTCGGCTTCGTGTTTGGAGCCTTGGCCATCCGTCGTCACGGCATCTACTTCGCAATGATCACGTTGGCGCTTGCGCAAATGGTCTACTTTATGGCCGTGCAGATGCCGTTCACAGGCGGAGAGGATGGGATTCAGGCGGTTCCGCGCGGGTACCTGCTTGGAACAATCGATCTGCGGAACATCACCGCCATGTACTATACGGTGCTCGGCGGGACCGTGTTAGGCCTCGTGGTCATCTGGCGAGCAGTGAACTCCCCCTTTGGCCACATCCTGGCTGCGATCCGTGAAAACGAGACCCGAGTGACGTCTCTCGGCCTCAAACCTGAGCGCTACAAGCTAATAGCATTCACGCTCTCAGCGAGCCTGTCAGGTTTCGCAGGATCCCTCAAGGCGATTGCCTTCCAACTCGCCTCGCTCGTCGATGTGACTTGGCATATGTCGGGCGAAGCCATCCTCATGACACTGCTGGGCGGCATGGGAACGCTAATTGGGCCCATCGTCGGAGCGTCTATCATCGTCGGCTTGGAGCATTTCCTGTCGACCAGCGGCCTGCCGATCACTTTCGTCATCGGCCTGTTCTTCGTCGTCTGCGTGATGGTCTTCAGGCGCGGAGTGTTTGGAGAACTTAAAGCGGCCTTAGAGCGCCGCTCAAACTAACCATAAGTCTCGTTATGCAAGCGTTATTGGCCGGGGTCTTGTGCAACCCCGGCTCTTTTGTTTATCAACCACGGATGCAGGAACGCGCTCCGAAGAGATAACCGATGGCGGCAGCCATAATCAGTTGCACGACGCTCGCCAGGTCCGGCGATATGTGCGCGCGGCCTTCTGCAGCCGGCGCAATACTGGGGAGCAATCCACCGAAAATCGCCCAAATGGCCACCACCACCGCTGCAAAGACAACCGCCGCAAGTATCGGCAGGCTCGGGGAAGCAGCCGTGCCCATGGCTGGCGCTGGCGAGGCGGGACGATGCGCAGACGCCGCGCTCACATCGGAACCGTTTGCTGCAGGCGTAGTGCCCTGCTGTTTCTGCTTCGTTTCAACAGGATCGGATCGATCGGTCGATTCACGCACCCCTTGGCGCGCTTGGATTTCTTGCGCAAAACGTTTGAAGAATTGGCCGGACATCTGTTTCGCCGTCACGTCGATAAGGCGCCCCCCAAGCTGTGAAAGCTTCCCACCTATCTGCGCGTCGACCGTGTAGTGCAAGACGGTTCCGTCTACGACCGACTCGAGCCGCACATTCGCGACGCCCTTCGCGAAACCGGCGACGCCGCCCTGCCCCTCGCCTGTGATCTTGTAACCGTTCGGCGGATCGAGATCGGACAATGTAACCGCCCCCTGAAAGCGCGCTTTTACGGGACCAACCTTGATAACTGCGACCGCCGCCATCTCCGTATCCGAGGACTTCGTAAGCTCTTGGCAGCCGGGGATGCACACCCTTAGCACCTCAGCGTCGTTAAGCGCGCTCCACACCTCCTCCTTGGTTGCTGCGATATGCTGTTGACCCGTCATATCCATGGACTTTCCTCCTCATATATCTTTGCGATCGCCCTTCCTGTCAGGGCCAGCAGGTCGCTTGACATTCGTACATTAAGTCTAATAATGCAAGTTACAATGACAATAATGACCCACTGAGGGCGAATATCGGAGGAAAGCCCAAATGGCATGTTTCCCACCAACTGCACACCGCACCGCGGTCACATC
This sequence comes from Ensifer sp. 22521, assembly GCF_052044795.1. NCBI lineage: Bacteria > Pseudomonadati > Pseudomonadota > Alphaproteobacteria > Hyphomicrobiales > Rhizobiaceae > Ensifer > Ensifer sp. 22521. The sequence goes on along the minus strand of NZ_JBQENM010000004.1, from coordinate 145,358 downwards.
GGCCCAGCACTGTCGCCGGGTTCTTCACTCCTTGGTGGAAGCGTCCATCCGCAAGGCGACGATATGAAACCGGCGCAATTCGAATACCTCGCCGCATCGACCATAGCCGAGGCCGCTGAAGCACTAGCCGCTGCGGACGGTGACGGCAAAATTCTCGCGGGCGGCCAGAGCCTGATGCCTATGATCAATTTCCGCCTGGTAAAGCCAGCCATCCTCGTCGACATCAATCGTATCGCCGGTCTCGATCGGATCGAACTACAAGGGGATCGGCTGCGCATTGGAGCCACGGTCCGCCATCATATGACGGCTACTGACGCTCTGGTTCAGACGCATCTTCCGATCTTGCACGACGCTATGCACCACGTCGCGCACATGACCGTACGTAATCGCGGGACGTTTTGCGGGAGCGTTTGCCACGCAGATCCCGCGGCTGAAATGCCCATGATGACACTCCTTCTCAATGGCACGATCACGGCCTGCTCCATCCGAGGTGAACGACATATCCCAGCCTCAGAGTTCTTCGTCGGCTCACTCATGAACGCCCTTGAGCCAGACGAATTCGTCACTGCAATCGAAATCGACACGCTGCCTGCCGACACGGGATGGGGCTTCGAAGAATTCTCCAAGCGTCACGGGGACTTCGCGCTGGCTTGCGTCGCTACAACAATGCGTAGCGTTGACGGCGTGGCCTGTGACGTCCGCTTCGGCATGATGGGCGTCGGTGAGACGCCGCTGCGCCTGTCAGAGATCGAACAACTCATCGAGGGGAAGACGATATCCGACCACCTCCTAGCCGACATCGCGGAAACCCTGAACGGCGCACTGCACCCGAACACGGACATACATGCTTCCGCGGATTATAGACGGCATCTTGCCGGAGTACTTGCACGACGCGCCATTCGCAGCGCGTGGAAACGGGCACATCCTCAGGAGAGCAAGGCCGATGACTGAGAGAGCAATCACCGTCACCGTCAACGGTTTGAGCTACACGAAGTCGATCGAGTCGCGCTTGCTGCTCAGCGACTTCCTGCGCCATGAGTTGGGGCTAACCGGCACGCACGTTGGTTGCGAACACGGGGTGTGCGGGGCTTGCACGGTCATTCTGAATGGGCGGAGTGCCAGATCTTGTCTTACGCTTGCAGTGCAGACTGACGGCATGCAGATCGAGACCATCGAAGGACAGGGGGACGTGGAAAACCTGGGCCGCGTCCAAGACGCATTCCGGCAGCATCACGGCCTTCAATGCGGATTCTGCACACCCGGTTTCATTATGGCCGTGACCGACCTCCTGCGACACCACCCACTCGAGACCGACGACCAGATCCGGGAGGCGCTGTCAGGCAACATCTGTCGCTGCACGGGCTACGAACACATCGTCGACGCCGTCCGCGAACTGGCAAAAGAAAGAGGACCCCTGAAATGAAGATGCACTTTCTCGCGGGCGGCCGCTTGCGCATGCGCCGATCCATCTACTTCTCTGGGGCCGCAAAAGAAGAAACGATCGAGTTGCCGGTGCATGCAACGCTGATACGGCACTCTCAAGGCAACGTACTTTTCGACAGCGGATGCAACCCCGGAGCCGCAATCGATCCACAGGCGCGCTGGGGCGGCCTAAGCAAGGTCATGACACCGATCTTCGCACCCGAGCAAACGGTTGTGTCTGAACTCAAGCGACTTGGATTGACACCCGGCGATATCGACGTCGTGATCTGCTCACATCTTCATCCGGACCACTGCGGCTGCAATGCGAGTTTCCGGCGCGCCACGATCCTCTGTCACGAGGCGGAACTGGACGCCGCGAAAGCTGACGGCGCTGAGCAACAGGGCTATCTGAAAAGTGAGTGGGAGCAACCCCAAGGTTTCCAGACATTCAGGGATGAACACGACGTTTTCGGCGACGCGCGTGTCGTACTTCTTCCGATGCCGGGGCATACCCCTGGGATGACTGTAACTCGGCTGACGCTGGAACGAGACGGAACGTTCATTCTCGCTTCAGACGCGGCCCCTCTACAAAAGAACATTGACGACGGGATCGCGCCCAAAAACACGTGGAACATGGATCTAGCCGAACAGGCGCTTGGACGGCTCAAGACGTTCAGGGACGGTGGCGACACAGTCATCTCTGGGCATGATGACACGCAGTGGCAAACCTTGCGAAAAGGTACGGAGTTCTACGAATGAGCCAGCACGACCACTCCGTCGAGCTCCGCCCCAAACTCGTTGGCCAAAGGATAAGGCGCACCGAAGACCCGCGGCTCCTAGCGGGCGTCGGACAGTATGTAGATGACATGGCACCGGCGGGAATGCTCCATGTCGCGTTGCGGCGATCCGATCAGCCGCACGCGCGTATCGTGGGGGTCGATATTGGAGACGCCTTTTCCGTTCCGGGCGTCGTGGGGATATACGACGCAACGGACCTCGAAAACGACATCAAACCCGCCATTCCCACGTCGCGAATGCCCGGTTACTACGCCACCCCGATCTGGCCGCTGGCACGAAAAAAAGTGCGTTATGTAGGGGAACCGGTGGTCGCCGTCGTTGCGGAAAGCCGCTATGCCGCCGAAGACGCCTTGGAACATATCAACATTGAATACGAACCCCTGCCATTCGCCATCAGGCAGGTTGACGCAGTCAAAGACGATGCTCCCTTGTTGCACGAGGAAGCTGGGACGAACACGATCATTCGACGTGAATTCAAACGTGGCGACGTCGACGCCGTATTCGAGGGCGCAGCGGTCACGGTCAAAGGTCGTTTCCGCATGACGCGCAAGACCGCAGTCGCAATGGAGAACCGATCCTATCTCGCCGAATGGGATGCCCGGAAGCAGTCTCTGACCCTCTACACATCCTCTAACATCCCTGGCGTGATACGCGACGTGTTATCTGAATGTCTGGGGCTTCCCGGCACCCGCCTCCGAGTGGTCGCTCCGGACGTGGGCGGCAGTTTTGGCGGAAAGGGATCCCTGTATGGCGAGGAAATGCTGGTCTGCCTCCTGGCCCGGAAACTCAAACGGCCGGTGAAGTTTATCAGCGATCGCCTTGAAGATCTCTCCGCGACAAGCCAAGCGTTCGACGAGTTGATCGACGCCGAACTTGCGGTGACGAAGGATGGGATGTTGATCGGGTTGCGAGCCGAGGTCATCGGCGACGTCGGGGCGTACTCAATCTACCCTTGGACTGCCGCGCTGGAGACAGTCCAAGTAGTCAGTTTCCTACCCGGTCCCTATAGAATGGAACACTATCGGGGCCGCATCAGAGGGGTTCTTACACCAAAACCACCCACTGGCCCCTACCGCGGCGTTGGTCGTCCCTCGTCCACATTTGCGATGGAACGCCTTGTCGAGATGGCGGCACGGAAGCTCGGAATGGATCCTGTCGAGTTTCGTAGAAGGAACTTGGTCCGGGCCGAAGAATTTCCGTATCGCACCGCTTCGGGCATCATTTGGGACAAGTCGGCATTCCAGGAATGCCTAGCAGGCGCTTGCGATCACGTTGACTATCCCAATCTGGTTCGAGAACGCGACAGGGCGAGAAAGGAAGGCCGCTGGGTTGGGATTGGGCTTGCGAGCTACGCGGAATTGACCGGGATTGGATCGCGGATATCGGTGGCGCCTGGTATGCCCATCAACACAGGCACGGAAACGTCGAAGATCGAAATTGACGCCACCGGGGCCGTCACTGCGGCCTTCGGCATTTCGTCTCACGGCCAGGGGCTGGAGACGACGCTCGCCCAGGTGATTGTTGACGAACTTGGGTGCAAGCTCGAAGACATTGTGGTCAGGCACGGCGACAGTTCGCTGGTTCCGATGTCGAGCGGAACCTACGCTAGCCGTTCGGCGGTGCTGGGTGGAGGCGCGGCGACCTTGGCGGCTCGCGCGGTCAAGGCAAAGGTGCTGCGTGCCGCAGCCTATCTAATGGAGCAGAGCGCCGAAGATCTCGATATCCAAGACGGTATTGTCACGAGCCGCGCCTCGAACCTAACGATGACACTCAAAGAGGTAGCATCGGCGGTTTACACCCAGATGGGGCGTATACCCCGTGACCAGAGGGAGGACCTGATTGCGTCGGAGACATACGATCCCTATCTGGGCACGGCTTGCTCATCAACGCATCTTGCCATGGTAGAGGTTGATCCGGAGACCTACCACGTAAAGATCCTGCGGTACGTGGTGGCCGAAGACTGCGGCAAGATCATCAATCCGATGATCGTCGATGGCCAAGTGCATGGAGCCGTAGCGCAGGGGATTGGTGCCGCCCTGCTGGAAGAGATCATTCATGACGATCAAGGACAAGCAGTGGCCGCCAGCCTCGCCGACTACCTTGTTCCGGTGGCGAGCAGTATCCCCCCGATTGGGATCGTGCATATCGAGGCGGACCTCCCCAACAATGTCGGCGGCTTCCGAGGTATGGGCGAAGGGGGCACCATCGGCGCTCCGGCTACAATCGCGAATGCGGTGTCTGATGCGCTTTCGCATCTCGGTATTTCGGTGCAAACGCTTCCTGTGACACCTGAACGAATATTCCAGATGCTTCGCGACCGGATATAAGACAACCTTTCGCCGCCCAGAGGCGGACCACTATAGATGCCTATTCGGATTTTCGTGTGGGATCGGATCCGCACGGCACACGTTCCGGCACGAAGCGTCCGAATAGCCTATAGATCAAACGGATACCGAAGAACGTAGTCGGTGTCCTTAGCCGCAATTGGCTTCTTGCATTCCGAGCAAACGACGACCGCCGAGAAATCCTGCCCGCACGCCTTGTGCCGCAGCCGCATCGGCGGCTTGCCGTCCGCCAGCCATCGATCGCCCCAGGCCATCATCACCAGCATCGGCTTGTAGAGATCAAGGCCCATCTCCGTGAAGCGATATTCAAACCGGTCACCCGAATTGTACGGAACTTTTCGAAACACCTCCGCCTGCACCAGTCTCGCCAGACGATCGGCTAGAATATTGGTCGCAATGCCCAAGTTTTCGCGCATCTCCTCGAAGCGCCGAACTCCGTTCCAACCTTCTCTGAGAACCAAAAAGCTCCACCGATCGCCGATGATCCCGAGGGTTCGCGCTACCGAACATGGCCTAACCCTTTCCAGCAACGTCGCGTCCGAACTTCGACGCGACGTTGGCCGGTTCTCGACCGGTGCATAGCCGGCGCCTGGTCCGTCGCGGGGGGCAACCTCCCGTGCGGTAAAGGGCTCCAGGCATTCACTGCAGGCAGTCACCGGATGACACTCACAACCGCAGTTTTTGTGGATCAATTGGAGTGGCGGCTGCTTATCGCCTGCCAACCATTTGTCGCCGAATTCCATCATAGACAGCATGGTAGGAAACAGGTCTTTCCCTCGGACGGTCAGGAAATACTGTTGCCCGGGCTCTCCTGGCCGCTTTCCCACGCTTAGAATCTCGTTGGCCACCAATGACGAAAGCCGTGACGATAGCGTTTGTCGGGGTATGCCGAGCCTTTGTTGAAATTTGTCGAAGCGGCGAACCCCGAAATAGGCCTCGCGGAGAATCAAGAAGTTCCACGTGTCGAGAACGATCTCCATGGTCCGGCGCACCGACGACTGGCGCTGCATCAGCCGGCCCGGTTTACCTTCGTCCTTAGGAGGTTGATCGAAATTCAGCGGGGTCGTGTCTGTCTTATCCAAAGGAATTTCAACTCTTCACAAGGGCACGTTCGCCAACGATTGGCTGTGACATTGTAAGCAAAGAAGTCTAACAATGAAAGTCGTCTCTTGGAGCTCCCGCTGGGCACGGCGGCGGTTCTGATCTCTCCGCCGCCTTGTTTCCCTTATGCAACCTTCAAGGAGTGTCTTGGCAGTATGGCCGGCTGGGTGTCTGGCTGGCTGAGAAGCGTAAAATGGGAAAGACGCATCCGCAGATCACCGCTTTCTCTTGCAAGGTGAACGCTGGCGGCGCTCGTCTCTTCGACCATGGCGGCGTTCTGTTGGGTTAGTCGATCCATTTGCGTGATCGCCGTGTTCACTTCGACGAGGCCGATGGACTGATCTCGCGCACTATTCGCGATCTGTGACATATGTTGGTTGATCCTGGTCACATAGTCGCCGATCTCGCGTAACGCAGCTCAGGTTTCGCCCCGGGTGGCCGAGAATGCGGGGCGCACCAGACCAGGAGCGGCGAGCACCCCCACTCCGAGCGCTGAACCGATGATGAACCGGCGACGGCTGACCAGCGCCTTCTGCATGAAGTCATTCATGTCCATTTCAGCATTCCTCCTCTCGAGCGCCCAAAGGACGCAGGTGTTCGTTGCCAACTGTTGAGCGACAGCGGCGAAAAAAACTAGACGATTTTTACACTCGTAAATTTCCTACCCCTCCTCGGGCAGGCCATGACATCTAAATCCAAACAGGAGAACGGTCAATTGCTAAATGGATTTAGCAATTGGTTTAGCAAAAAATATTTCGACAGGGCGGCTGTCGCCGTGCCGTTTAAAGTCTCATGGCGCCGCCAACAAGCGTAGCTCAACGAAGCTTTGCAGGAATCAAAACTTTTGGCACGTCAACTTCTGGGAAATCGTCTATCAGCGCGAAGCTTGCGGCAATCATGGCGTCCACGTCTTGGCGAACCATCGTAACGTCGTAGGGCATCTGTGCGGCGAAGGGATCCCAGTCGAATGCCGCGATCTTAGTCAAATTCCAGCTATCCCTTGGCAGGTTCGCTAGGAACGCTGCGGCGCCTTCAAGGCCGGTGATGCCGTTGACGAAGAGACCCGCCGGCAGACGCCCGAGTTCCGCGTACCGTTCGGCAAGGGCCGCTTCCGCAATCCGCGGCGAGTACCCTTCGCAACGGAAAGCGCCTTCGCCGATTTGCACGCCGTGTTTCCCGAGTGCGGTTTTGAAACCTTCGATGCGTTCTCGTGTTGAGTTATCATCGCGAACACCCCCGAAGAAAAACCAGTCATCAACGGGGAGTCCGGCCTCGAAGAGTTTACTGATCATCAGTTCGGTAATGGCCAGGGCAGCTCCGCGGTTGTCCGACACGACTGACGGCGCTTTCGGCCCCGGAAGGTCAACATTGATACAGGGGATGCCCGCAGCTGCGCACATGTCGTTCAACGGCGAAGGATCGCGCACACCTGCGATAAACAAAAACTCGACCTGTTGCGCTAGCAGCGTTTCCGTTATCCGCGCCTCTATGGATGGCTCGCGCTGTGTGCTGACGACTATCGGACACAGGTTTCGCTCGCGAGCTTCGGCCTCGAAGGCCTCGGCCAGGCCAGCAAAGAACCGATTGCGGTAGTGCGGCAGAACCATGCCGCAAAGGCCGGATCTCGAGAGGCGCAAGGCCCGCGCCTTCTGATTGGCCGAATAGCCGAGTTCACCAGCGCATCTGAGGATGTGCGATGCAGTCTCCGGCTTGATGCGGTGTTTTTTCCACTGGCCATTCAACACCAGGCTTACTGCGGTCGTTGATGCGGAACTCGCCGCAGCGATATCATAAATGGTCGGCCTGCGTTTGGTGGTCTTCATAGCTTCAACCGTAATTCGATTTAGCGGTGGTCGTCGATTTCGCCGAGACTATTCCGCGTCATCACCACAACTGATTGATTTCATCATCACATTTGAGAATTCACTAGGTCAATTCCGTCAAATGCGTCCGCTGCTCGGGTAGGCTGCGACGGAGTTTGCCGAACGTGGCTCTGCGCGAAAGCCTCTCGAGAAGCGATCGCCTCTGAGCGCTATCGGGAACACAAACTGGTTAGCCCATCGCGGGCCGGATAACAAAATCGGGCAAGTGCATCCAACACTATAAGTTGTATAATTAGCCAATGCTAAATCTGGAACCAAGGAGATGGTCGATGAGGTACTTTTGTGCATTTGGACTCTTAGGGTTGGAAATCCTCTCGGCGGCGACCGCCAACTCTCAGGAAATCCTCGTTAATCGATACGATGTGCTGGTTCAGCACGACAAGCTGAACGTGTTCCAGAAAACAGGGCAAGAACTCGACACCGACGAAGGCAGAGCCCTCGTTGCCGCCGCGTGCGCATACTTCGGCTGTGATCCCAGCAAAGTCAGTGCCGGCATCGCGGGGGCGGCGAAGCTGATTGTGCCAGGCGGCCAGCAAGACATGAAAGGTCTGATCCAGACACCCGTCGGGTATACGATTTGCTATGCCGCACCCGCGAACCCGAATATGGGGTCGGGCGACAAGGGCGTAGAAACTCACGGCGACACTACGTTCAATACGACTTTGCTTCGCGTTGCGCCGGGCGTTAGCGACCTGGATGGACTTGCTTGGTACATGTCGGTGCCATTTAAAGCTGGAACCGATACCAGGGTGAATGCCGTTTTCGATGTGACGTGGGTTAAGGCAAGCCCCGGATGGCAGCAGAAATATCCTCAATGTCGCAAAAGAGGCGAGCATCCATGGCTTGCCAGAAATAACGAAACGCAGCTGAACGTGCCTTGCACACTCGGAACCGCTGTCTGTGAGTAGGCCTGACCTAAGACATAGGACGTGACTGTCATCACCAGCCTTGTTCGGTTCTTCACGCACGCCTGGAGTAGGCTATGTCTCAATCAACGTTGCGAACCATCTGGATGACAGCAGCGCTGCTCATATTCGTGTTCGTCTTCAACATGTACGGAGGAACTCAAAAGGCAGAGTTTTCTCTGGGCATCACGCTTCCCATCGAATTCAAGGCCGCCGAGAACATTACGCCTGTAGGCTACGCTCTCCATGGCCTCCGAGCGATTGCCCTGTTTTTCTGGGCGATACCTTTCCTAGCCTGGATACACGCGCGAGGCGAATCTGGATCGGCGGCCTCCGCCTTCCCGTTTCGCTTGCTGGACATCGCGCCCGCTAGCAAACCTGGCGTTGTCGTTCAGGTTTTAGCGTTCCTGCTTTTGATCTTGTTCCCCTTGGGTTCAGCGTACCACTTCTGGCAAATACTCGAACGCAGAGCGATGGTATGTCGTCCGGACCCTGCAACTCCCTGCCAGGGGATTTGGAGCAGACCAGAAGTTCCAGCCGGATTTTGGGATCATACCTACCGGTTGACTGAAGGCGCATCGAACAATGGCCCAACCTATGAACCCATCATCGAACCGGTACTTGCCTCGGTCATGTTAATCGTAGCTATCGGCTTTGTAGGTCTGCTGCTGAGGGAAATGTATCGGGCCCAAAATCGACCGGCCACTGTCGGTCATACCTGAGTCGTTGTCGCGACGAGTCAATCCAAGTGATGTTTTCGTGTGGCACTCACACTTCTTACGATCAGGAGGCTGAACCGGCTCCTGATCGTAAAAATCTCCTCACAAACCCTTTTCTTTTGGAGGAGCCTCCGTCTCGGATGCGCGAAGAGCTTTTCTACGAGGAGGATTTTGTCTGTGCCGGGCGGGGCGATCACCCTGCCCTCGCCGGCGCACTCGATCTCGACAGCTATCTATCGCTGCGGCATCTTCAGGTATCGACCAGCGGCAATCCGCATGGCTACGTGGATAGCTTCTTGGCGGAGCGCGGGTTGAAGAGAAAAGTCGCTGTTACCGTCGGACACTTCCTGATGGCACCGTATTTGGTCGACTCCTCGGACCTAGTGGTCGAGATCCCGCCGTTCCGAGTCGTTCAAGCATGGCACGCACGCCATGATGCGGATTCCGGTCACGAATGGCTTCCACGCGTGCTTCGTGAAATCTCGCAACAGACGTGACGTTGGGGCCGATGTCACTTCCACGCGGACTGAAGCGATAAGCGATAGACGGTCCCCACAATGGCTGAAAAAACCACCGCACCGATAGAACGGTGCGGCGTCGTTGGACTACTTGCTTATGTCACGCTGGCCGGTCTCCGGTAGCAACGCTGTGCACAACAGCGACAAGAGCGCAAGACCGGCTACAAACGCAGCTGTCGGATATGCGGACTGATAATGATCGACGAGGCCGGCAGCCAACAACGGAGCCAGTCCGCCGCCAATGATGCCCCCCATGTTGTACGCGATCGCCGAACCGGAAAAACGGACATCCGTTGGAAACAGTTCGCCCGTGAAGGACGGAATCACCCCGTATACCGCCGAATAGGCTACCATCAGCAAGCACGAACCCGCCAACATCGGCAGGAACATACCCGTGTTGAACAGCAGCCAGAACGGATAGATGCTGAGGAAAATGAATACGAAGCCCTGCATCAGGCACTTCCGTCGACCCAGACGGTCCGACCTGGCTGCCGCATAGGGAATTGCGAACAGGTGGGTTGAGACCGCGAGCATCGATATCAGCAGGATTTCCGCGCGGGTCATGCCGAGCGTCTTCGTCGCGTAACTCAGGCTGAACACCGTGAAGGTATAGAACGTCGCGAAATGGCAGATGTTCGCACCACTCGCTAGAAGCAGCATCTTCGGATGATTCCTGAAAAGTGCCGAAATTGGCAGCTTCTTGGTCTCGTTGGCAGTGCGTTTTGCGTTGCGCGCCTCGAACATCGGGGACTCCGGCACGCGGCTACGCACATAGATTCCCACCGCCAAGAGGAGAAGGCTGGCCAAGAAGGAAATCCGCCAGCCCCAGGACATAAAGTCGGCTTCATCCATGAGGTAGTTCGTCCCAAGGAACATGGCGGACGAGAAGACAAAGCCGAACACGGGGCCGATGTTGTTGAGACCTGCATAAAAACCGCGCCGCTTTGCCGGCGCATGTTCCAGCAACATGATCACTGCGCCCGAGTATTCTCCCGCATAGGCAAAACCCTGAATGAAGCGGAAGACACACAGTAGGAGCGGCGCGATGAAACCCGCGCTCGCATAGGTCGGCAGAAAACCGATGGCAGCTGTGCTCAATCCCATCGCGACGAGAGTGAGGAAAAGCAGCTTCTTTCGCCCCAGCTTATCGCCGTAGTGACCAAGGACGATCGATCCGATGGGACGAGCGACAAACGAAATTGCGAACGTGGTCAGCGACAGCAGCAGCGACACGTTCGGATCGGTCGATGGGAAGAAAAGCGGAGCGAAAATGAGTGCGGCCGCGGTTCCGAACAGGTACAGATCATAGGCTTCGAGCGCCGTTCCGAAGATACTCGCGAACATCACGCGACGCATTACACTCTCGTCAAACGCCGCCGTCGCGACGCCGCGACCGTCTGCCGCCGTATTAACTGACATAAATACCTCCCTGCCGGACGAAGGTACGCCCGGTTTTTTTTAAAATTGGCGATTGGAATAGCGGCGCAACCTCCTCCCGGTCGCGCCGCTTCATAGCTCAGGCATCCAAGGCGAGCATTTCCCGAACTTCCTGCGGAGTTGCAGGTTCTCGTCCTGCAGCGCGGATGACGCGCACCGTCTCGCGGATAAGCACTTCATTGGTCGGATGACCAAGCTCTGGGTAGGGATAGTCACCGATGCCCATCGCCAAATGGCCGCCTCGACGGGCAATGGTATCTGCCAGGGCGAGGAGATTGCCTCCAAGAACGTTCACCGTCCATTCTATCGGCCGGTCCGAGGGAAGGAACATGAGGTGCGCCTCCAGTCCCTGAACCGTCCCTGGATGACCTGTGATAACCCTGCCGTCCGTCATGTGGAACAACATGTAGCCGGGCTCTTCGATCAACCCCATGTCCATGAGCATAAGGGCCCGCCGGGTAAAGCCGACCGACCAGCTGACCATTTTGGGCTTCACACCCGCCCGTTTCAGTTCGCGAGCATAGTGCATCAGGGAGTCAGTCGTGTTCACATAGATGCGCTCTGCGAACGAAATGCCACGCTCCTCGCCATCGTAGGCTTCCAGGTTTGCGCTCCCAGTATCGATGGGAGCGATGTCAGGCTTCGTGATTGGATCTTGCGCAAGTCGAACTACGTTGTCGATGCGGCTGCGAGCGTCGGTATCGTTCGAGAAGAAGCCGAGGGTGGGTAGAATGAGGATGTCCGACTTCGCCCTGACCTTCCGGATAATCTCGTCATACGCTTCGAACGTGTTGAGCGGCTGGCCGTCTACCATGCGTGCGTGAAAATGGAGGATCGACGCACCCTCTTCACGTACGCGCGCAGCCGTCTCGGCGATCTCATTGGAGGTCCAGGGGACGTTCTTGTTGTGGTCACGCATCGCATATTCGTTGATGCGAGCCTCAAGGATAAGTTTCTTCATCTCACTCCCCCGGAATTCTATTTCTCTGTGCCGCGAAGAACGCGGATGAAGTAGTCATCGTCACCAACCTGCCCCCCCTTGAGGAGAACCTCGAGCCCATCGAGCCCGCCCCCCATCAGTTCGCAGAGATGCCCGTGCTGCACCCGGTCGAAGACTTTGATGGTCAGAGATTCCGCGTCGCTGTTGCGAACGGCATAGCTTGAACTGTCGCCGCCGGCGAAGACCACGCGTTGGATGCCCGCTTGCTTCCGCGCTGCGATCATGAGCTTGGCATATACGAAGCCAATGAGCTGTGGTGGGATGTCTTCAAAGCGCGCCCGATCCATGTCATTTCCGCGGGCAGTGTAGACGATCGTAGGTCGATTGGCCGCCAAGTTCGTCATGATCTCTGGCTTCAGAACGTCGATCTTTTGATTGACTGCTCGCTCGTCGCCCAACTCTAGCGGATCAAGGTGGATGGTCGCCCAACCTGACTGCGCTGCTAGGTCGATCTGGCGACCCGTCTGGATGGCGCAGCTTCCTGACAGCACCAGGAGATTCGACGATGGAGAAATTGCAGTTCGAACTTCGATGAGTTCCGAACGCTCCTTCTTGTCCGCAAGGTGCTTGCCTAGATGCTGGGCCAGTCCCTGAGCGGCGACCGCGAAAACCGGGCGGCTTTGGTGACGCTCCCACAACGCACTAGCGATATTTTCAAGATCGCGGTTTTCGACACCATCGAAGATAACGCCTGCGCCTTCGGCAAGGAGCTCCCTGAGACGATCCACCAGAACATCTCGATCTCGGATTTCCGGCAGAAGGATGTTCGCAAACCGTATAGAACATAGGGTCTCCAGATGCCGGCGCAGATCCGCCTCCTTCATCGGAGTGCGAGGATGGTTGGACATGCTCGGGTGCCTGTCCAGGCGAACGATCTCGGCCCCGAACTTGGCATAGTGGTTGCCGAACGCAGTGTATCGACCGAAATCGGGCGTAGCCGCGAGTACAACGAGGTCAGAACCGCTGGGAGCGATGGTTTCCGCGACGTAGCCAAAGTTGCCGACCTGCGCGGCCGAGTCAAACGTTGAGCAGATCTTGTATTGAAGGAAGGTGCAGCCCAAAGCGCGAAGCGCTTCGTAGGCCGGGCTCACCTCCTCGGCAATCTGGGTGTTGTTGAGCGCCCTTGCAGTTCCGGCAAAGCCCACCACGTCCAGGTGTGCCGCTGCTTCGCGCAGCGCATCGATGGGCGGCATCTTCAGGTAAAGCCGCGCCCTGAGGCCGCTCCTATGAAACTGAGCGAGGTTCTCCGACGACCCCGTAAAGTCGTCGCCATAAAAGCCAACGAGCGGCCTCTTCGCGTGCATGTTTTCTCCTCCCGGTCGCGCTGGGATACGACCTCCAGCACTTGACATTACTCATAGGGAAGGATCATATCGAGGTCAAGGTCATACCTCATACCTTTGGTTTGATCGAAGCTATTTTTCGGGAGGTCATCAATGCGATTGAATGGGAAGACGGCAATTGTAACGGGTGCGGCGCGAGGCATTGGCAGGGCCATCGCTGTAGCTTTTGCCCGTGAAGGCGCAGAGGTCGTAGTGTGCGACCGCGATGCGGAGGCTGCGGAAGCCACCGCTCACGAAATCGGATCGGCGGCACTTGCGGTGCGCGCCGACATCTCAGTCGACGAAGACGTGAATGGACTTGTAAGTCAGACACTTAGCAAGTTCGGCAAGATCGACATCCTCGTCAACAATGCCGGGGTCGGAGCTACCACGCTGTTCCTCGAAAGCTCCAGGGAGGAGTTCGAAAGGGTTGTCCGTATCAATCTGACCGGCACTTTCCTGGTATCACAGGCCGTCGGCCGGACTATGGCGGAGCGTCGAAGCGGGTCGATCGTAAACATCGCCTCGCTCTCCGGTCAGAAAGGCGGGGTGGGTCGGTCCGCCTACGGCGCTTCGAAGGCGGGCGTCGAGCTTCTCAACAAAGTGATGGCGGTTGAACTCGCTGACTACGGGATCAATGTAAACGCCATCGCACCTGGGCCGATCCTGACCGAAGTGTCCCGCACTATGCACACGATTGAAACCCGGGAGGCATACCATCGGCTTGTTCCACAACGTCGCTACGGAGAGCCCGAAGAAATCGCGGACGCGGCCGTATTCCTTGCCAGCGATGAGGCTCGCTACATCACCGGGCATACATTGAACGTTGACGGCGGGTTCCTCGCGGCGGGCCTACTGTTCCCGTTCGATCCCAAGAGCTCAACCAAACTCGCCGACGAACGATAGGCGCTCTCGCAGGCACATCAACAATTGGTTGGTGTTGCCGGCGCCCAACATTTCTCTTAGGTGTATTTGGCGGGGTGGTATAACGTATAACGACCACCCCGACTCTACTGGGGAGTGGAGTTGGGATGCTGAAAGGAACGCCAAGTGCTGGACGGAACTAAGAAATATCAGACGCGAGTCGAATTCGCGTTGGATTATATTACCCAGGAGATCGCCCAGGGCAATCTCAAGGCCGGCGACAAGCTCCCCAATGAAAAGGACCTGGCCGAACAGCTCGGTATCAGCCGAACTCCGATCCGCGAAGCGATGAAGACGCTTGCCGTCGCTGGTCTGATCGACATCCGGCACGGTCATGGAAGCTACGTTCGTGGGGAACAGGGTGCTCCAGCGTTGCCGCTGAATCTCTTCCAGCTTTATCTTCAGGATTCCACTCCCGAGATGCTTATGGAACTGCGGGATATTTTCGACCGCAACTGTACCGAACTCGCGGCACAACGTCGAACAGATGCCGACCTTACCAAAATGCGCGAATGTATCGACAGACTAAAGGCCCTGACGGAACAGCCAGACGCTTCCTTGGACGACATGTTGAAGGCCGACCTGGATTTCCACCGCGCGATTTATGAGGCGACGGGGAACAAGCTTATCGTGACGGTCGCCGACTTCGTCCTCAATATGGTGGCCCCTTGGGTCAAGAAGTCACTGGACGTGAGTGGACGAATTCGCGCCGTGGATCTGCATGAGCAGATGTATGCGTCCATCGTCGACCAAGAAGTTGGGGTACCAAGCCGCTTGAGCGTCGACGCCAACATGAAGCATTTCAAGCAGTCTCTTGACCAAGAGTAGAACACAAACATTGGCGTACGGCTCATCACCCTCTTCGATTCTCACGCCGATGTAAGAGTGGCGTCCCGGCTTCGGCCTAACCCAGGTCTCCGGCATCCTGGTCGACTGCATTCTGGCCTGCGATCGACTTAGGGAAGTGCCGACAGCGAACAGGCCGACACCGCGGGTTCGATACTCAATCCAAGCAGGCACTATATCGCTCCGCCGGTGGGAGTATCGGTACGACGCAAGATCGCCGCCATCATGAAACGTGGCTGGCTCCAGAACCCATCCCTGGGCCGTCGCTGATGCTACTCATCCGCCCGGCCCCTCACACCTCGCCCTTGAGAGTTTCCTTCTGAGTTATAAGGCGCGCGGAGTGATGCCCCGACACAAAGACCCAGAGCCAGTTCAGGGCGACGGCCATTCTGCTGCGAGTTCCGATTAGGAAGTAGATGTGTGCCAGACCCCATATCCACCAAGCGATCCAACCTTTTAGCCTCAGCCTTCCAAAATCGACAACCGCCGAGCTCGGACCGATGGTCGCCAAGTTACCAAGGTGCTTGTATTTGAAGGGCGGCGGAGTTTGCGACTGCAGCCGGCGCGCTTTGATAACCGCTGCAACGTATTTTCCTTGCTGCTTGGCCGCCGGAGCAATCCCCGGAACCAGATTTCCTTCCGCCGTTTTGACGGAGGCCGTGTCGCCCACGACGAAAATCTCCGGATGCCCATCAACGGTCAAGTCCGGCTGGACAACAGCCCTGCCTGCCCGGTCTCGTTCGGCTCCGATCCAAACGGCAGCCTTGGACGCCTGCACTCCGGCGGCCCATATTACGGTCCGGCTGGCGACGAATTCTTCTCCGATAGAAATTCCGTCTTCATTGCAAGCAGTGACAGGTCGGCCCGTCCGCACTTCGACGCCCATCCCCGTCAGTGACTTCCGCGCGTACTCCGACAGTGTTTCCGGAAACACCGGAAGGACGCGCGGCCCAGCCTCTATAAGGAGGATTCGCGCGTCCGTCGTGTCGATGCTCCTAAATTCCTCGACGAGCGTACGGTGCGCGAGCTGAGCGATAATGCCCGCCATCTCCACACCTGTCGGTCCCGCTCCGATGATGCCGAACGTGAGCAACGCCTTGCGGGCATCGGGGTCCGTCTCGAGCTCGGCCTTTTCGAACGCCAAGAGAAGGCGTCGGCGGATCGTAGTCGCGTCTTCAAGCGCCTTCAGGCCCGGAGCGAAAGGTTCCCAATCATCACGGCCGAAATAGGCATGGCGCGCTCCAGTGGCGAGGACCAGGGTGTCGTAGGGGACGGCGTGCCCGTCTTTCATCTTCACAAGCTTATTTTCCACGTCGACACCGACGACTTCACCGAGCAAGGTTCGGACATCCTTGCGGCCGCGAAAAACAGCTCTGATTGGCCAAGCGATTTCCGACGTAGCAAGCACCGTTGTGGCGACCTGATAGAGCAGCGGCTGGAAGAGGTGATGGTTTCGTCGGTCTATGATCGTAACGTTGGTTTCCGGACATTTGAGGTCCTTAGCCAGCTGTAGTCCGGCAAATCCGCCCCCAACAATTACGACCCGATGATCCATCTTCTCTCCGTTTGTTAGTTTGAAAGACGCGCCTACTGGAAGCACGTCTTAATCGTCCGAAAACGGACAGGATCAGTCGCTGATACGTTTGCTGACGATAATGGACGGCGGACGGACCAAGAGCGGCAGGAGGTGCTCCAGCACTCTCCTCACGTTCGGATGCTCGCCGTGCCCAGCGGCCGCAGCTTGGCTCGACCAGCCATCAAGGATGAAAAACGTGTTCGGATCGTCGGCGCGTTGATAAAGGTCGTAGTATAGACAGCCGTCTTCTCCCCGAGCCGGGCCTATGAATTCCTGCAACAGTTCCTTGACGCGGTCGCGGTTCGGCGTCTCGCATTTGAACTCTACGATAAGGTGCTGCTCGTCGGACTTTGTGGATGTCATCTGCCGGCTCCTAGTTGAACACGATAACGGGCTTGATCACCCGCCCAGCTTCCGCGTCCGCGATCGCTTCGTTGATTCTTTCGAAGGGATACTTCGTGATCAGCTTTTGGAATGGGAATAGTCCCGCCTGGTTTAGCTCCACCATCTGCGGGATGAAGAGTTGCGGAATCTGATCGCCAAGGATCGCGCCCTGGATTTTCCGGTTAAAAACCATGAGGTCGAGCGGGATCGGAATGTCTTTGCCGAGAGCGTCGAGGCCAAGGAGCACCACATGCCCCCCTGCCCGCGTACACTTAATGGAGTTGAGGATGACAGGGACGATCCCCACGGCATCGATAGCGAAGTCAGCGCCGCCGCCGGTGAGTGCGTGGATCTGCTCGACCACGTCAAGGTCTTTCCCGTTGATCGCGTGGGTGGCACCGAGTTCGATGGCCATGTCCAGTCGCTGCTGATTGAGGTCCACGATGATGATCTTGCTGCATCGACGGACCTTAGCGGCCATTATGGCCGCCAAGCCGACAGCTCCTGCACCGAAGACGGCAATCGTCGAACCGATTTCCGGTTTCATGGCATTGATGACCGTGCCCGCCCCCGTCGCCATCCCACATCCCAGCGGCGCGGCAATCGTCAGATCGAAATCTTCGGAGGGCAGCCGCGCTGCGTTATTTTCGGTGGCGAGGATATGCGTCGCGAACGACGACTGGCCCACGAAGTTACTCCCAATCCCAACCTCGTCGCACAGGAGCGCCTTTTTCCCGTTCGGTCGGAGGCCAGTCAGGTTGTACTGGGTATAGTTCTGGCAGTTCATGGGGTGAGAACGACGGCAGTCCGCGCAGAACCCGCAAGAACTCTGGCTCAGTGCGATCGCATCTCCGATCTTTAGGCTCTGCACATCCGAGCCCACGGCTTCGATGATGCCAACGCCCTCATGACCGGGGATCACTGGAGCCGGAGGGCCAAAGATGCCGTCGCGCAAAAGCAGGTCCGTGTGGCAGATGCCTGTCGCAACGGTCCGGACGAGGATTTCGTTGCCTTCGGGGTCAGCGAGTTCCAGCTCTCGGAATTCTAAAGGAGCCCTGGGTTTGACGGCGACGGCCGCGGTGATCTTTACCATTTGCACTCTCCTGCTTTCTCCCATCCAGTTGACGGGAGTAGGGTATATCGAGCTTGATTCTGACCTCAGACGCGTCCCGTGCGCATCCCGTATATGATTGCGGCGAGCGCGATGATCACGCCTTGGACGATGAGCTTGCCGGGCTCCTGGATGCCAAAAACCGTCAACATCGCGAAGAGGAAGCTGAAAGCCACGACGGCGACGAAAGGTCCGGCGACGCCACCCCTGTCTACACCGAAGGTCACGCCGCCGAGGATCGTGGCGGCAAGAGCATTCATAAAGGTGTCGAAACCCGGCTTGATCGTGCCGACGGCCAACGCCGAGACCTGCACCAGCGCTGCAACTCCCGTCAAAACGCCAGCCATGACGTGTGCTGTGAAGATCGTGCGGGCGAGCGGGATGCCGGTGGTTTCAGCTGCGCGGGGATTGTCTCCGACGGCCCTGAAATAACGGCCGACGATGAGGAAGCGAAACGCGGTGGCGACGATAAGCGACATCGCCATCCAAATTAGAACGGAATACGAAAGACCGTAGACGTTTCCGCTCGTCAGTACTCGTAGCCAACTTGGTGTGGAGCCGGGTGCCCTACCCGCGCTCATATACTGGACCATGCCGATAAGGATCCCCGAGACGCTGAGTGTAGAAATCACCGCGGAAGCACGAATGTAGGCTACCAGAACGCCATTGACGAGGCCTATGACCAAACCAACGATGATTGGCATCAACACAACGATGAACGGCGGGTAGTTGTTGAGAAGTCCAGAGCTGGCGAGATAGATCGCGAACGCGAACACAC
Source organism: Ensifer sp. 22521 (assembly GCF_052044795.1). Lineage (NCBI taxonomy): Bacteria > Pseudomonadati > Pseudomonadota > Alphaproteobacteria > Hyphomicrobiales > Rhizobiaceae > Ensifer > Ensifer sp. 22521. Next base: position 126,289 of record NZ_JBQENM010000004.1, on the reverse strand, counting down.
CGCTAACCGACAAGTCGATCGAGCGTACCCGCATCACAAGCGACTGGGCGAGCACCGCGATGCCGAGGGGCGCTGATTGCTTCAGGATGACGAACCAGTAGTTCGGGTTGATCAGCGTGGCGCTGACCGCGGGGGCCACTGCGATAAGGATCGCAAGCACGTAGTAGGCGGGCGGCAGACCAAGAATCCATAACACCGTCCGCTTGACGTTGAAGGGAGTCGACGACGCTTGAGTGTTCGTATTGGCTGTAGTCATCGAGGCATCCATCTTCAAAGTCCGATTGTTTTGCGGCGCTGGGAGACCACCAGTGCCAAGAGCAGCGCGCCCTTCACGACCGACTGAAGGAAAGCCGACACGTTAGCGAGGTTCATCACGTTATTTACGATGCCAAGCATTGCCGCGCCGACGACAGTTCCGAGAATGCTTCCGATGCCCCCAGCAAGGTGGACACCGCCCAGAGCAGCGGCAGTGACGGACTCAATGCCAAAAGCGGCTCCTCCCTTCGGGTCACCCGAGGCAAGGCGTCCTGCGAGGAACATCCCCGCGGCACACGCGAACAGTGACGACAGCACATACGCGGTCACAATGGTGCGCTCTACGGGCACGCCGTTCATGCGTGCGTTGAAGTCGTTGCCACCGGATGCGAATAGGTACAGCCCGAAGGGACGCCGGTATAGAAGCCAAGCTGCGACAAGCGACGCGACAACTAGCCAAAGAAGCGAGTTCGGCACGGGACCAATCGAGCCAGCTACGGAAAGGGAAAGCCAGTCGGGGACCCGGCCACCGGGGATCGGCAAAACGATAAGCGCGAGCCCCTGCCCGATACCCATAGTGGCGAGCGTCATAATGATTGGATGAACATTAAGCCTTGCGACTCCGAAACCGTTGACGAGGCCGAAAGCGGTGGCGATCGCAATACAGAGAAGAATGCGGACGAACGACGGCAAATCGAGTGTCATTATCGCGGTCGTCACGCTGATAATCGAACCCACGGAGACATCGAGCCCACCCGTCAGGATCACGAAAGTCTGCCCCAGGGCAGAGATGACGAGTGTCGTGGACTGCGCGAGAAGATTCGAAAGGTTTTCGGCGGCTAGAAAACCGGGAAGAAAGATGATCGACGCGAGGATCATGACAATTAGCGTGCCGATCGATAGACGGATCGCGCCAGCCCGATATGGAACCTTGATCAAATTCGCTACGGTGTTCAATTGCTTCTCCTCAATGGATCGCAGCGTGCGGAGCATGCGAAGGGTGCGCGCCCAGGGCCGTGCCGAGGATGCTTTCCTCGCTCGCCTCGTCTGCCGCCAGATGTCCGACAATCTTCCGATCGTGCACAACGAGGATGTTGTCGCAGAGGCCGATAAGCTCAGCGAGCTCCCGCGACGAAACGATGACAGAGCCGCCGCGATCGCTGAAATCGCGCAACAGACGGTAGATTTCGGCCTTTGCACCCACGTCGACACCGCGGGTTGGCTCCTCGATGACAAGGATATCGACGCCCGACAGCAGCCAGCGCCCCAGAAGCACTTTTTGTTGATTTCCACCGCTCAACTTTCCCACCGGCGCGCCGGGATCGGCTGCAGCCACGCGCAGCGACTTTATGACGTCCCGCACCTTGGAAACCGAGCGCCAGGCGACGCTCGCCATTCTCCGGTTAAGGTGTTTGCCGAGCGCAATGTTGTCGTAGATAGGCAGCCGGAGGAACAGACCTTCCAGCTTCCGGTCTTCGGGAATAAAACCGATGCCGGATGCTATGGCCTTCGGAAAGCCGGACCCCACGTCGACCCGGATCATCTCGTTGGCGGGACCGCGGCGGCTGATTGCAGCGCTCTTGGCGTCCTCGATTCCTACGACGGCACGCATGATTTCCCGCTGCCCCTGCCCTTCGAGTCCGGCCAAGCCAATGATCTCTCCCTTACTTACGGAGAACTTGACCGGTGGGCCGTTTGCATTGAGGCGTAGCTCTGAAACCTCAAGCATCGCGGCTCCTGTCTCCGTCGCACGCGGTGGGAAAAAATTCTGAAGTTCGCGTCCGACCATTGTTGCGACGAGGGACTGGAGGGTGAAGTCAGAAGCCTTCGCCGTTTTCACCCAAGTCCCGTCTTTCATGACGGTGATGGTGTCACAGAGTTCGAACACCTCATTCATTCGGTGCGAGATATACACGACAGCCTTGCCCTGGCTTTTAAGATCGCGGATCACCTTGAAAAGGTGCTCGACATCGGCCGAATTTAGAGCAGCGGTAGGTTCGTCGAAGATGAAGACATCTGCGTTGGAGGTAAGACCTTTGGCAATTTCGACGGCCTGCTGTTGGGCGACTGTCAGCGTCTCCACTATGGCTGCGGCGTCGAGTTGCGGAAATACATCAGCGAGAAGATGTCTCGATCTCGAGATGACTTCCGCACTGTCGATCGAACCATCGGCACGGCGCGGCTCGTGGCCAAGAAACATGTTCTCGGCCACCGTTAGGTTCGGAATCAGTGTGAACTCCTGAAACACTGTCGACACCCCGGCCAGGCGTGCTTCTTTTGGGGTGCGGAAGTGCGCCTCTTTGCCTCTCAGGCGCACGTTCCCCGAAGTCGGCTGGTACACGCCTGCGAGTATCCGCATGAGGGTGGACTTTCCCGCCCCGTTTTCACCCATCAGTGCGTGCACCGATCCACGCTCGAGCGAAAACCGGACGTCGGAAAGAACTTTGGTCGCGCCGAACGCTTTGTTGATGCCGACCATTTCGACAAGCATGCTCATGAATAACTTCCGCTTTTGAGTAGAGTACGGGCGCGGTCCTCCCGCGCCCGGCTTTCATCAGCCTTTGAAGTATTCAAGCAGCTTCTCGTTCGGCATCTCGGTCGGCGCCCAGTAGGCGTCCGTGAGGTCGGAACGGTAAAACTGTGAAAGAGTATCGTCGCTGATCGGCTTTGGACGGTTCGTCCAGTTGCGCTGGATCGGCTTACCTTCCAGGAGCGCGAACGACGCCCTGAGTGCGGCGGTGGAGAGCGCGGGCGGGCAAATCGGCCCGATCGAGGAAAGCTTCTCATCATTCCAGCGGCGCATCCAGCCGTTCAGCGCTTCGCCCGTGATCGGAGGGATTGTCGAAGCACCAGCCTCCTGGAGCGCATCGAGAACGCCTAGTGACATGTTCGCACCATCCGTCCAGACGCCGGCAACATCCGGGTCCGACAGGTAGAGGCTCTCGGCGATTTTCTTTGAGTCTTCGTAGGACCAACTGCCATGCTGCGTAGACGTAATCTCGAGGCCGGACTTGCTAAAGACTTCCATTGCACCGCTGTAGCGGTCGGCATCGATCGGGTGTCCGGCGACACCGCGGAGAACCCACACCTTGCCCTTGTTGCCGAGCTTATCGACGAGGAACTGAGCCATGACGCGACCGAAGTAAAAGTCGTCGCCTTGAACCTGGATCGTGAAGTCTTCGGTGTCGACGCGGCCCAAGTAGACAACGGTCGGGATTCCCGCCGCTTTAGCTTTTCTGATGCCTTCCACGGCTGAGCCCGTAGTCAGTGGCGCGATCATGATCGCGTCTACCTTCTGTGCGATGAGGTCTTCGATGTCAGCAACCTGTTTGGACGGATTTAGGTCTGCGCTCCGGAACTGATAGTCGGCGACCCGATCCTTGTTTTTGGAGATCTCGTATTCGGCCTCGAACGCAGTTTGGTAGGTGTGGGTGGAGCCCGCGAGGCCGTAGTGGCTGTGGCCAATTTTCCACGGACCGGGCTTGGCAAACTTGCCAGCTTCCACGATCGGATTATCCCCTTCTGACGGCCACGTATCGGGAAGGATGCTGATTGTGTCCGAAGCGCGCAGTATCGACGGAACGCCGAACGCTCCAGCCGCTACCAACGCTCCACCAGCCTGCAGGAATGTACGTCTTTTCATAAGTTTCCTCCTCATAACGCCGGAGCGGTAAAAATTGTCTGCTTACGCGAGAGCTGTGATCTCGCGTTCATCGCCAGACTCTCCTCAGAATGGCGATGACAATGCTTATAAATCATCAGACAATCTGTCAATCATCTGAACCGATTAGATTCCAATGAAATCATAAATTGTCCTATTATCCTGATATTATTCATTTTTTTATGCCTAGAGTCTGGATTTTTGATATAAGACAATCTTAGCCCGAGCAATTAAACTCGAAAGGGTCATCCTGTCATTGGGGATCGCGACCGTACGCCGCCGCGATGGCGTCGTGAGTCAACGCTGAAAGAGCTTTCCGACACCCAGACTGAAAGTCGATGGCTTCCCTCGCGGGACGCAAAAACGGCGATTTTAATCAGGCAATCTGTCGCCTTCAATGCGAAACTGGGTCGCGCATAGTTCGCAGTTTCACAGAACTGGACGAGGAAAAATGAATAAGTAGCTAATTCTACGCGCGAATTTACGCTTTTATGAGCGGAGACCCTTGAACGAGGGGAGTGCACGTTTAGTGACGCCCTCTGATTAATATTGACTGATTGTCTGATACTTCGTAATTCTGCATCGGTCCGCGCTAAACGGCGTCGTGGGAGGGAGTCAATTTCATGAAGCAAGCATACGCAGCCATATCGCGCGAGAAATCCAAGCCGCTCGTCCTGGAATGCATCGGTATAGAGGAACCTCGTCCTGACGAGATTCTCGTTCGCATCGTGGCATCAGGCGTTTGCCATACCGATATGGTTGTGCGTGACCAAGGGTACGATGTACCTCAGCCAGTGGTGCTCGGCCACGAAGGTTCCGGCGTCGTCGAGGCGGTTGGCTGCAACGTGAAAGCGCTCGTGCCCGGCGATCACGTCGCACTCAGCTACGCATATTGCGGGACATGCGACAAGTGCCTCGCAGGAACGCCATACTATTGCGAGGACTTCTTTGGCCGGAATTTCCGGGGAACGCGGCCCGACGGAACCTGCCCGCTACACGATTCCCAGGGCACTCAGATCAGCGGCTGCTTTTTCGAGCAGTCGTCGTTCGCGACGTACTCGATCGCATCAGAGCGAAATGCCGTTAAGATACCTAAAGACGTTCCGCTTGATTTGATCGGCCCGCTCGGCTGCGGTCTCCAGACAGGAGCGGGAGCGGTCCTAAATTGCCTCAAGCCGCCACCAGGCTCTTCCATCGCCATCTTCGGCGCTGGAGCGGTTGGAATGGCCGCCGCAATGGCTGCAAAAATCGCTGGTTGCGGCACCGTCATTGTCGTGGACCTTAATGCTGAGCGCCTGGAGCTTGCAGTCCAATTGGGCGCGACGCACACGGTCAATGCGCGGCGACAGGACAGCGTGAAGGCGATCAAGGAGATCGCTCCGAACGGTGTCGATTTCAGCCTTGAATGTACCAGCTCACCAAAGGTGTTCCGCCAGGCGGTCGATTGTCTCGGCGTTCCGGGAACTTGCGGCCTCGTCGGCTCGTCGGCCCTGGGAACCGAAGCGTCGATCGACATCGGCAGCTTCCTTTTTGGTCGAACGCTGGTCGGCATCGTCGAGGGCCAGAGCATTCCAGCAGATTTCATTCCCCAGCTCATTGACCATTGGCGAAACGGTCGCTTCCCGTTTGACAAGCTCGTCCGATTTTATGAACTCAACGAGATCAACCAGGCGATGGCAGATTCAGAAAGCGGGCAGGTTATCAAGCCAATACTGCGCATGAAGCACTAGGCACTGAACCGCCGCACGAAGAAACCCTCCATCGCAGTCCTGCGAGGGGTCGATGGTAAGCGGACTTTGTCTTTCGTGAACTAAATAGACATGCCTCCCAAGGCACGGGCGGAGCTAGAAATGGCTTCGCCCGTAACTTGTCTCGTACGCTAGGGATTTTCTCCGATGGCCTCGGCTGTAGTGGGAAGCACGGCGCGCTGGAAATATTCAGCGCCGCCGTCCAAGTGAGGGCGCCATCCGCGGACGCGTCAAAGAAATCTTCGGCCGATCGAGCTCCTAGAGCTCGTTTTCCACGAAACATGTTCGTTCGCCATCCCTGACCGACGACGTTCACCTCGACTTCGTATCGCTCTAGGCGCATCAGCTGAGCGAAAGCGGCAAGACGGGACCCGAACCGCATACGACTCTAAAGCAATATAAAGCACGAAGAACCCGGTTCACCGTATCCCGGGTCTTCGTTTGCAACGATGGATTTGCCAAGGATCAAGCAGATCCGCGGGATACATTGGACCTGGCTGGTGATCCTCTGCCTTCGATACTTGCCCGGGCTGCGAGATCAGCCCAATCTACTTCCGCGTCCGGCGTCGCGTCGGCAGTGCTTTTCCCGAACCATGCACCAACCTCTCGGTCTTCGTTGGATTTCGGTTCGCCGGACGATGAGATTTCCTTCATGCAGTCCTCCGTGGTCTCGTGCGCTGATCGGGCGGTTCTTCATGCGCGGGGTCGCAACCCAAGCAAATCCATGTAGTAACGACGACCTACGACCGAGCGAACGATATCTCAGGCAGGGATACCGCCCATGCAGACGTACTTCATCGACAGGAAATCATCCAATCCGTACTTCGAGCCCTCGCGGCCGAAGCCCGATTGCTTCACGCCGCCGAATGGTGCCACTTCGGTCGAGATAAGGCCCGTGTTTACACCGACCATCCCGTACTCGAGAGCTTCGGTGACCTTCCAAACATTCTTGAGGTCATTCGCGTAGAAGTACGCAGCCAAACCGAATTCGGTATCGTTCGCGAGTTCGATGACCTCGTCTGCCGTCTCAAACTTGAACACAGGCGCAAGCGGAGCGAATGTTTCCTCGCGAGCGACCTTCATATCCTTGGTTGCTCCGGAGAGAAGGGTTGGCTGCACAAAGGTACCCCCTCTTGCATCGCGCTCGCCACCCACGACGACGGAAGCACCACGGTTCACTGCATCATCGATGTGATTATACAACTTTACAACCGCCTCTTCATTGATAAGCGGACCGATCGTCGCGCCCTCGTCGAAACCATCGAGAACCTTTAGAGCAGCGACACGCTCGGCGAGCTTTTGCACGAATTGATCGTAAATGCCGCTTTGAACGTAAAGACGATTGGCACAGACACAGGTCTGACCAGCATTACGGAACTTCGACAGCATGGCCCCTTCGACGGCTTCATCGAGATCGGCGTCGTCGAACACGATAAACGGTGCGTTGCCGCCGAGTTCGAGACTAAGCTTCATGATCTTCTGAGCGCCCTGCGCCATTAGAATACGTCCGACCTCCGTCGAACCGGTGAAGGTCAACTTCTTGACGATCGGGTTCGAGCAGACCTCCTCGCCGAACATGCGCGCGCTGTTTGTGGGCAGGACGCTGAACAGGCCATCTGGAATACCGGCGCGCTCGGCGAGTATTGCCAAGGCAAGCGCCGACAGCGGAGTCTCGGCTGCGGGCTTGAAGACGATTGCGCAACCGGATGCGAGTGCGGGCGCGATCTTACGGCAGACCATAGCGGACGGAAAATTCCAGGGCGCGATCGCCGCTACGACGCCAACCGGCTGCTTGATGACGAGGAGACGCTTGTCCGCCTGATGGCCGGGGATGGTGTCGCCGTAGACGCGCTTGGCCTCCTCCCCGAACCATTCGATATAGGACGCGCCGTAGGCGACCTCACCACGGGCCTCGGCCAGCGGCTTTCCCATTTCAGACGTCAGGATGATTGCAAGGTCTTCGGCGTTCGCAACGACCTGATCGTAGAACTTCCGCATGATAGCAGAGCGTTCCTTGGCGGAGACTTTCGCCCATTTCTTCTGCGCGGTCTTGGCGGCATCAATGGCCGCGCGGACATCGCTGAGCCCCGCGCTCGGCAGCGAGGCGAGAATGTCCATTGTCGAGGGATTCTGCACCTCGACGCGGATTCCCCTTTCACCGTCCTTTTGCCATGCCCCACCGACCAACATTTCCTCGCGAACAAGAGACGGGTCCTTCAGTCGGCCCAGAAGGGTGCTGGAAATAGCCATGGTATTCCTTTCGGTAATTCGATTCAGATCTGGTTTCGGATGTGCGGGGAGCGCGCGTAGATCGCGACCATTGGCACGATGAGCAGTCCCACGACCGCCTGTTGGGCGGGGAAGCTCAGGCCGAGGCCGACGAGAAGCGAGGTCAAGACCGTGAGCACCAGTACGCCGAGGACGGTGGCACCGTATCCTCCCGCTCCTCCAAGGAGCGAGGTCCCGCCTATGACGACCGCTGCGACTGTGGTGAAGAGGTAGGGATCGCCAACGCCCACGAATCCGCCACCAGAGAACCCGAGAAGGAGCATGCCGGTAATCGCCGACATTGCCCCGCTGACGCAATGGATGGCGGTCCACACCTTGAATTCCGAAATGCCAAGCCGCGCTGCGGCGGTCCGGGCACCGCCGATCGCATAAATGCTGCGTCCGAACCACGTGTTGTACATCGTCCATCCCAGTGCAACTGCGACGACGGCCCAGATGATGATCACTGGAGGAATGGGCAGGCCTAAGAAGGTGCCGTTGAAGGCCGAGATGTTTCGAAGCCACTCGGGAACCGGTGTGAAGACGGTCCCTCCGAACTGAGTGCCAAGAGACGTGTATATCTGCACAGCTCCCACCGCCGCGAAGCCAACACCCAACGACATGATGAGCGCCTGTCCCTGCAGCTTGAAGCTCAGCGCCCCGTTAGCTGCCCCGACACAAGCGCCGAGTACGACAACAACCAGCATTGCAAGGGGCGCAGGCAACCCCGCCACCATCAAGCTGGGAAGGAGAATGTTCGCTCCGCCAATAACATATGGAATTGACAGGTCGAGAGCGCCAACCAGCGCGCAAAGAGTCTGCCCTATCGAGGCAAGACCCAGGAACGCCGCGAGAAGAAGGATCGAGCGCGCGTTTTGTGACGAAACGAATCCCGGAACAAGTAATGCCCCTGACAACAGTAGGCACGCGAGAAGAGCGAAGCCGATCGAGATGCTCTTGTGCGTACGAACGGGATTCGACGATTGAACAGTGCTGATCTCGTTAGTCATGAGCCTGGAAACCATTGTACTTGTCCCTTCATGCGGCAGCGCGGCGGCTGATGACGAAAACGTTGACGAGGAGCGATCCGATGAGGATGAGCCCGAACGCCATCTGCGTGACGAAACCTGAGACAGTGCCGAAGTTGAACGTGGATAGCAGGTAGGAAATCAAAAACATATTGATCGCTCCGAGGGTCGATCCCAGCGCACCCCCCCTACCACCAGACAGGCTCGCGCCGCCGAGAACAAGCGCGGTCACCGCCTGCAGCGTGTAGGTGCTGCCCTGAGTGGGATCACCCGACGAGATCAGCGCCGTGTAGCTGAGGCCGGCCAATCCAGCGAAGATGCCACCGACGACATGGGCGATGATGCGAACTGCGTCGACCCGCACACCACTGGTGTAGGCCATTCGCTCGTCGGCACCCGTCATACGCAGGTTCCGATAAAACATTGTGCGTCTCAGGAATACCCATACCACGTAGGCAGCCACGAGGAGCAGCAACACCGGAGAGAAGACGCTCGTTCCCGCACCCCAAGACAGCATCCAGTCCGGCGCAATGCCGCCCGGACGGGACATGACCATGAGATTGATACCCGATAGAACAAGGAAGCTCGCCAGCGTGACAATGATCGGAGCCACGCGGACATAAATGATCACGAGTGCTTGCAGAAGTTGATATACGGCCCCGAGGCCAATGGCCCACGCGACTACTGCGACAGGATTGGTGATACCGTTGCCGACGAGCCAGGTGATGAGCGTAACGTTGATGAAGCCCATGAGCGGACCGATAGAAAGGTCGACCGCTCCCCGACCCGCCATGACGATTGGCGTGAGCGCGAGGGCTGTAAGGATCAAAGGCGTGGCCACCAGAATTGCTCCGGACAGACCGTTGTTCGTGAACAAGCCTTGAGCGCGAAAGGCGACCGCGATCAGAAGCACGACGAAAAGCCCGGAGGGGACAAAAAGCGAGCGATCCTGGGTGACTTGACGGATGATGGTTCCGGACATCATGCGGTCCTTTCCAAATCGAACTCTACCAAAGCGTTTTTCGACTTCCCGAACATCGCGGCGAGGATGGGTTCTTCGCTAATTTCATCACCAGAAAGGGATCTGAATAGCTTTCCCGCGAAGAAAACGTCGACGCGATCGGCAAAGCCGATGAATTCCTCAATCTCACTGGAGAGATACACGACGCTGCCGCCCTTGTCGGCGAATGCGCGAAGCTCGCGATAGAGATCCCTCTTGGTTCCGAGGTCCACGCCGCGCGCCGGATCGTTCAAGACGATCATCTGCGGGTCGTTAGCGAAGGCTCGACCTATAAGTACCTTCTGCTGATTGCCGCCCGATAGCGACGTGATCTTGTTCGAAGGGCTTCCTATTTTGATGCGTAAGCGTTCGACCTCACGCTTGAACATCGGTTTTAGCGACTTCTTCCGAATTATGCCCAACGGACCGAGGTTTCGCTTGTAAACCCCAATTGCAAGGTTCTCGAAAATGCTTTGCTGCGGAAATATGCCCTCGCGCTTACGGTCCCCGGAAACATAGGAGATACCCGCGTTCGTCGCATCGCTCAGGCAAGTGACCGGTACCATTTTGCCCGTGTCAGCGGAAAGGACCTGTACCACACCGCCGAATGGCTGAACGATCCCGGCGACAGCGCGCACGAACGCGTCCTGGCCTTGTCCGTCAAGCCCCGCGACACCGACGATAGCTCCCTTTGGGAGTTCGAAATCAAACGGGCCTGCTGTTTTGTGGGTAGAAAGACCGCGAACTGTCAGAATTGCCGGACCTGTCTCGCGCCCCCGTGCCGACGCGTAGTCCTTGGCATCGCTCGCGCGACGGTCGGCCGGGGTCATCATCGCAAGGAGGTTTTCCTCGGTGATTTCGTGTTTGTCCAATACGCCAACTGTGACGCCATCCCTCAGGATAGTCGCCCGGTCGGCAATACGCACGAGTTCGGCAATCCGGTGGGTCACGATTAGGATCGTCGCGCCTTCGGTGCGGAGGCGGTCAATCTCTTCGTGCAAACGGATCGTTGAATCGAGATCGAGCGCAGCAGATGATTCGTCGAGAATTAGAACGCGTGGCTTTCTCAAGATTGCGCGGGCGATCACGATCCATTGTTTCACGCTAAGTGGAAGGCTGCTGACAACCTCGTCGAGATCGACAGACTTGCCAACAAGGCGGATGAGTATTTGCTGCGCCTCAGAGCGCCTGTTGTCGGCGCCCGTTTCAGACTTAAAGATGCCGTCACGGCCGACATAGAGGTTGTCGAAGACGGACGCCTCTTCGGCGACGAGCACTTCCTGGAATATCGTCGTGAGACCTATCTGTTTGGCCTCGGTAGGTGAAGTCACGCGTTCGCCGAGGATAGTCACGCGCCCCGCGTCGGGCAGGAGCACACCCGACATTATTTTGGCCATGGTGCTTTTGCCGCTTCCATTTTCGCCGACGATCGCGTGGACTTCGCCCGCATGGGCTTCGAAGTCACATTTTTTGAGGGCCCGGGTCTCGCCGAAAGACTTGGCGATGCCGACCATTCTGATTGTAATTTCTTCGGTCATGAGGGTTCTCCCCCGTAGTGGCCGCGCACAGCGGTCGTTCCTCCTGCGAATGGCGCTCCACCCGGCGGCCACAGCCGCCGGGTGGATACTCGCTTACTTCGCGACAGGCTTCCAAGGATCAGCAGGAAGCTCGAAGTACTGATCAGCGATACCCGCCGGGAACCAACCGTCGGCCTTCGGTTCAACAAAGTCCGTAGAGTTCAGATCGCAATCCTCGGGAAGCGTCGCCTTCACGTCTTCGATTGAGTAAGGCAGCACGGGCCGCAGGAATGACTGTACCTTCGGCCCCTGCCCCTGCAGCGTACGGAGCATGATCTCCCACATCTGCTGCATCTCGCGACGCGGCGGCCAGATGTGGAAGCTTGCATCGACCCAGTCGGGGTTCTTCCGCCAATAGCAAGCAGCCGATGCTTCACCACCAAGCGTGATCGGCACCATGGGTCGACCCGACTGCAGCATGGCATTGAGAACGCCGTTTTCCTGTGCACCCTGAGTGAGGATACCATCGATCTGGGTCGGGTTGGTTGCCAGGAACTTCTGGACTTCGACTTGAGCAACCTGATCAGTCCACTTACCTGCGACTTCTCCGACGATGTTGATGTCCGGGTACGTGGCGAGAGCCTCCTTGGCGGCCTTGTCAAAGCTGTCCGACGATGCAAAGCCCGGTATACCCGATACCAGAAGGACGTTGCCCTTCTTCCCGATCTTCTCTGCCAGCCAGGCCGCCATTTCCCGGCCGCCCTGGGCATGGTTGGCCGCTCCGTTGATCGCGTAGGGCGACGTCACGTAGCCGGAGAACGAAAATACAGGAACCCCTGCCTTGTAGGCGTAATCGATCGTCTGATTCAGCGCAGTGACGTTGGAGCAGCAGATGATGATCGCGTCTACCCCGTCGTCTACCATCTGACGCATCTGCTGGATCTGCACCGCGTCCTTGAGATCCGACTGGGTTACCACCACTTCAGAGATCAGCCCGGCCTCCTTCGACCGCGGCAGCAAGTCGCTCATGATCGCGTCAAGCGCAGCAGCGCGCCACGTGTTGCCTGCGTAGCTGCTCGCGTAGCCAATCCTCCAAGGCGGCCCCTTTTTGGGCTTGAAATCCTTGTAGACGCTTGCGCCAAGCGGGATTTGCGGATCGACCACCGCGTAGATCGCCTGCTCGGACCCTGGCAGTTGGTCCACCCCGTCGGCATGGGCCGCGCCGGCAAACGCGCAGGTAGCGACCAGCATCCCGAGGGTATGTTTCAACAAATCATTCATTCGATATCCTCCTCCCAAAGGGGCTTCAGGCGACTTTCGCGCGTGCGTCAGATGACTGCTGAATCTCGTCGAGGATCGGCAGCAGATACTTGCGGAACTCGGTGTAGTCTTCGGTGACCGGGAAATGCCCGAGCTTCTCCATCGTCCAAAACTTGCTGCCCTTGACGAGGTCCGCGGCGATCTTGGTATCCGCCGGCGAGGTGTTCGGATCGTACTCGCCCGTCAGGAAGTAGAGCATGCACTTCGACGTATCGATCTTGCTCGCTTCTTCCGGAGAAACGTTGTGGTCGTAGTAATAGTAATAGAGGTCGCCCGCGAAGATGCCCGGGCCGCCACAGCTGTATTCCCACTGAATTTCGCGGACATTGGATTCCGGCGAATAAGGCGAAATGTTCAGCAACATTGCCGCACCGATCGATGTGCGGTTGACGTTCGGGTTGTCGAATTCCTTGCGGATGCCCGCCATGCCGACATCGACGTATTCGGCGGCCGAGCGCAGTGCGCCTTCAACCGAGATCGTGGCGCGGAAGTTGTCGGGGTAGTTCGATGCGAGGTCGATCGCGAGATGGCCGCCCATGGAACTACCCATGTAGACCGGGCGATCGAGACCAAGAGCCTTCGAAAACACGAGTTGGAAGTCCATCATGAACTTCTTCGTCATGTTGTATTCCTTCTCCCACCAGCGGACGCCGTAGGGCGGGAGTGACTTGCCGTGGTAGGGTAGGTCGAACGCGATGACACGGAAGTTCTTCGTCACTTCCTCGTCGCAAAGCATGTGGCGGTACTGCCGCCCGTCGGAACCGGCCGTGTGGCCGACGAGCAGCGGAATGCCCTGCCCGGCTTCTTCATAATAGACGCGGTATTCGATACCTTCGATCGTGAGATAGATGTAACGGCCAGTGATCGGATCATGCTTGGTCATGCTGCTACTCCTTCCGGACGGGCATTGCGCATCAGGGTCGTCATGCGGTTCAGAGCAGGCAGATACGCGAAGGTTTCGTTGTTGTTGCTGAGGTGAAGCCCGTGCTTGATGTTGGAGGACTGTAGGCACTGGTAGAATGGCAGCGGCTTGAGCTGCAGCAGAGCATCCCACTGTTCCGCTGAGCCACGGATGACGATCTTGCACTTGTCGTCGTCATAGTTGGCCACTTCAACATTCACCAGCTTACCGTCTTCAAAATGAAGAGCGACGCTGCGGCTAGGAAAGTCGCATTTGATGATGCCGTTCAGGTAACGGGTTTCGCGTTTGAATTCGAAGTCCTCGCGCGCGAGTCGGGTGAACATCTCGAGATCGATAGCCAACTTCGGCTCCTCCCTAATTGATCGACGCGGACAATTCCGCGATCACAGTTTTGGTCGCCCCTCCCAGGGCGACGACGAATTCAGATTCCCATTTCGTTGAACACTTCCTGGGCGTGGCGGAAGCTATCGATTCCGGCAGGTACGCCCACATAGATCGCTACCTGCAGGAAGATTTCCTGGATTTCTTCCTTGGTCAGACCGTTGTTAATCGCACCCCGGACGTGCCCCTTGAGTTCGTGCGGGCGGTTCAGAACCGAGATCATTCCCAGATTGAGGATGGACCGCGAACGCCTGTCGAGACCGGGGCGGTTCCAGATCGTGTCCCAGCAGTACTCGGTGACTAGCTGCTGCATGGGCCATGTGAAGTCGGTCGCCTTTCCAAGTGCGGCGTCGACGTATGCATCCCCCATGACTTCACGACGCGTCGCAAGTCCATGAGCAAATTGCTCAGACGGCACCGGCCGTTCTCTGCCGCTGGTCTTTAGTTTCGCTGCTTCCGTTGCGGTCATTCCATAAAGCTCCCTAGCATTCGGTTAGATGATATTGACAGATTGTCAGACAATCTGTCAAATCATTTTAACACCCATAGACGACGCTGATGGCTTATTTTGCGTGATGCTTCAGGTACTGGATGACCCGGGTATGGTCTTCTGCAGGCCCGAGGTCTTTCTGAGCCGCATCCCATGCGTCCGCAGTGCTTGCGAGAGTTTCCAGACGAAGCCCGAGCGTTTTCGCGAGGTCCGCGGCGATACGGATGTCCTTCGCCATCAACCCGAGAGCGAAGCCGGATCCAAACGTCTCCGACAAGACAAATTGCTTCATCTTGACCTCGGTTGCGTTGTTCTTGCCCGAGGAAGAGTTGAGGATGTCAACGACCGTATCGGCCTCGAGTCCAAAGGAACGGCCAAGGATCACAGCCTCAATCGCCGCCAGTACGCCAGCGCCGGAGACGAAGTTGTTGATGGCCTTCATCGCATGGCCTGATCCGATGGGTCCCGTCTTAAATATCTGCGATCCCAGCGGTTTCAGGATGGCTTCCGCCTCGGCAATATCAACCTCCGCCCCTCCCGCCATGATGGTCAATGTGCCAGAGACGGCCCGCCTGACGCCGCCAGATACGGGAGCGTCGATTAGCCTGAGACCCCGGGCAGCCAGCTCGCCGCCGAGTTCCCTGGTATCGTTCGGAGCCGATGAACTCATGTCTATGACGAGGGCATTGGGCTTTAGCCCTTCGTAGGCGTTTCCCCTTAAAAGGGCGTCGCGGACGACCTTGCCATTCGGAAGCATGGTGATGACGAAGTCAGTGCCAGCCATGGCATCGGAGATCGATTCGGCGGCGCGGCCGCCTGCTCTCGCGAGATTTTGCCTAGCGTCTTCCGAGAGATCAAATCCGGAGACGTCGAAACCTGCTGAGATAAGATGTTGAGCCATAGGCTGGCCCATCGCGCCCAGCCCGATGAAGGCTATACGCGGTGTGTTGACTGTCGCTGACAATGTTTCCTCCGAGTTCAAACAAGCGATTGCAGCGCCTGTCTTCTTCAGAAGCGAATAAACGGATTATCAGACAATCTGTCAATCGCAAAATTAAGATTCGTTGGCCGCGTTCTTTCGCAAGTACTCCAGCGCCACCTTTGCAGCCTGGTCGATATGATGCTTACAGGCGGCGGCAGCCAGCGGACCGTTACGGTTCTTGATAGCTTCTGCAATCTCTTTGATTTCCGCGATGCTGTGCGCCAACCGTCCCGGTTGTGTCATCGACGTCATACGGAGAAGATTGATCCTGTTGTGTAGTGAGGTAAGCATCTGTCTAACGAACGTGTTTTTGCCGCCATCCATCAAACAGTCATAGAAAGCATTCTTCGCGTCGATCAGACGGCTACCTACCCCGCTCGCGGCGGCGGCTTCGAACTCAACTACGGCAGCCTGAAGTGTCGCAATATCCGCGGGCGTACCGTGTTCTGCAAACTGCTGCCCTGCAAATCCCTCCAGAAGCGCTCTAACTGTGTAAAGTTGGGCCGCCTCCTCGTAAGTGATCGTGCTGACTACCGGCCCCTTATGCGGATAGCTTGTGATGATCCCCTCAGCCTCAAGTTGGCGGAGTGCTTCCCGAACTGAGGTCCTGCCGACACCTAGCATCTCGCACAGCTCACGCTCGACTAAGCGTTGGCCCGGCTTAAACCGGCCGGTTGCAATCGCTTGACGAAGAGTCTCTTCGACCTTTACGCGCAGGGAAGCACTTTGTCTCACAATCTGTAGATCTGTCTGCATCACCATCACCAACAAGCGGCCGCACAGCCGCATAACCGTCTTTCTGAATACATATGGCGGCTTTCCCCGTGGATATCAACTTGGATTGTCTGATGATCCGCGGTGGCTAAGCAATATTTCCAGCACCACATCGGCGCAGGGACTGATCGACAACCTAGTTTCCAGCATCTTTCGATGAATGCTCTTCATCGCTCCGTACAACGGAATGCTGCATACGAAAGTCGACGGCACGGTTATATTCAAGCGCGTCCCATGGCCGCAACGGCGTCAACTACAATCTTGATTTGGGTAGCGAGGCCCAAAGAAGCGGTTTGATCAAATGGGATGGTCGGCACGCCGCGAGGTTCGGCATCTCACAAGACCATTGCCGCCGACCGCGATCGCATCGCAGGTTAAAGTAACTCAGGAAGCGACAAACCAACAATGACAGAACGGATGAATGCAATACTTGCACCCGGCAGAGTGGCGGTAGTGACAGGTGCCGCCAAGGGACTTGGCGCAAGCGCTGCTCGAGCTTTTGCAGCCAAAGGTATGGATCTTGTTCTCTTTGACAAAGACGAGCAGACGCTGATGGCGCTCGCAAACGAATTTAGCGTGAGAGTGCTTGCGATCATCGGAGACGTGGCTGATGAGGCGGATTTGGGCCGGTTACGTGATGAAACCCTCGAACGGTTCGGCGATGTCGCGATCCTCATGAACAACGCAGGTATTATAAAGGGCGCTGGGCCATGGGACGCCCCGTCGGCGTGGAAGCGACAGCTAGACGTGAATTTTGGAGGGATCCTAACCGCCCAGCATCTTTTCGTACCACAAATGATTGAGGCTCCCCGTCCTTCGGCGGTCATCAACCTCGGGTCCAAGGAGGGCATTACCACTCCTCCCGGCAACGCCGCCTATTCAGTCGCGAAGGCAGGAGTGAAGGTTCTGACGGAGCAGTTGTCCCACGAACTGCTGAAGGTCACCGATGGTCGTGTCTCTGCCCATCTGCTTGTCCCGGGCTACACCTGGACACCGATGAACTTCCCCGGAGTGAATCCGGTCACCGACGAGAAGCCTTCGGCTCCGTGGACTGCGGAACAGGTAATCGAACGACTTTTCCAAGGGCTGTACAACGACGAGTTCTACGTGATCTGCCCGGACAACGAGGTCACCTCGGCAATTGACGCCAAGCGTATTCGATGGGCCGCCGATGACATGATCGAAAACCGACCGGCATTGTCCCGGTGGCATCCGGAGTGGAAGGCCGCGTTTGCGGCGTGGTTGAAGGCGTAGATCGGGCGCGGACAGACGAATGGCCTATGAAACCCTACGTGGAAACACTATATTTGGCATTCCCAACTGGACCGGCCGTCGGGCGGCCGTACACCGTACGGATCCGACGGCGCTCGCAATCAGAAAAAATTTTCGGTTGCATGGCAATATCTACCATCCCATGAGCATATGTAGGTAGACAACGCATTTCTTATGATCGGAGTTCGATATGCCCTCAGAGGGCATTGTGTGGAGTGAAATTCAGTGGGATCAGGTTCTACCGCGCGTCCTCCTCTTCGCGGTTCGTCTTATGAAAAAGAGACCTTTTGCGGGGGCCGGCACTTCCGCAGAGGATTTGGTGTTTGACGCCGTCGGAAAAACAATGAGCGGCGCAAGGCAATGGAGACCAGAGGAAGTGGGTCTGACACAGCACTTGATGGGCGTGGTGTCGAGTGACCTCTACAATCTTGTCCGCAAGTCTGCGGCTTTTAAGAGCGAGAGCCTTGACGAGGCCGCAGTTGAATCGTTGGCGTCCAACGAGCCAAGCCCAGAAGAAACGACGATCGACCGCGACGAGATCAGTGCTTTCCTCTCCTTCCTCAGGAACCGCGATAGCGCACTGGCCGACGTTGCTTCGGCCATGATCCTACTGGGTGTAGAACGTCCACGCGAGTTGGCAGAGAGTTTGGATATCACGATCGAGAACGTTCACTCGATCAAAAAGAGACTGCGACGGGCGTCAGAGGACTACCTTGCGCAGGGTGAGAGAAAGTAAGATGGCACATCTCCTGAACCTCAGCATTGGGCACCCGGCGGACGCAGATAATTTCCGCGTTTTGGAAATGGACCACAAGGATGTCGATCTGGAACTGGCTCAAAGCGGCATCGCGGTCAATGAATTGATTTCAAGGGTGAAAGTGAAATCGGCTGCCATCGACGGGTATCTGGCGACCGTGGAGCGGGAAGATTCACCACGTGTCGTGAAAGGAAAGCTCCGGAAATTCGTTATTATGGGAGCCGGTCCGTTGGTGGTTGCCCTCGGAACCGCCGGAGCACTCCGAGCGGGGCTTGTTACCTCGGAAAACGCCATGATTCTGGCGGGTATCATCCTCGTGGGATGCGCGGTGATCATGGGAATCGCGGTTTGGGCAGCCCTTAACGTTCTTCTGGAGTCGGCGTTCAACAACTGGACGAGAGCTAGGCGCGCCGACGCAAAACTCCTGGCAACCGAAACCGCTATACAATCGTACGTAGTGCACTACCCGGAAACAGCAATGTTGCTAACTACCCACTTGGCGAAATTCCACATCACGTTCCTCCAAAAGCCATAGAGGATCACTTGTCTGACCAAACACTCTGCTTCTGCGCGATTGTATGCGTACTGATTTTCAACTTGTATATCCTACACTTCGCGCGGGATACTGGGTTGTTTGGCTTTCAGGGACTGAAAGAAAAAAGCAGGCACTGCGTGAAGATGTATCGAAGTTGCGCCGCGTGGCATGAGCGCATCTTCGTGGCAGTGACGTGCGCGTTCGTACTGTCCAGGTCAGGCTTGGCAGCAGTCCTGACCTTGGCGTCCGCGACGTCACTCCTCGTCATCGGGGCGGCGTGCAAGTACGAACCGCTGAAGGACATAATCGAGTTCGTGAAGTGGGTGGCCGAGTGGTTCGCACCTCAACCGCCTGCCGCGCCTCAGCAACTTCCCGGCCAGGGTGCGGTACATCCAAACTGACGATGTGGCCGAGCGTCACTCACGCCGGCCAGTTCGCGTTAAGCAGCTAATGCCAAAAAAAGGTCCCGCGAAATTCGCGGGACCTGGAGTTCGGACGGCAGGGTTTCCGTCCGCTGGGAGCTGAATTGACTGACTTAGGTGAGCTTGCCGACGGTCTTTTCCAGAATGGCCCACAGTTCTTCGCCATATTTTTCGCGCCAACCGGTATAGAAACCACCATCCCGCAGCTTCTGGCGGAATGGCTCGGTATCTGGTTGATTGAACACGAGGCCCTGTTTCGCCAATACGTCCTTGAGGGACTCCGATAGCTTCGCCATGTCCTGACGCTCGTCGAGCGCGGCCTGGTTGATGTTGCGGCTGACCACTTCCTGCACATCCGGCGGCAAGCCTTCCCAGTTGCGCTTGTTCGCGACGCAGAAGAATGCGTCCCACATGTGGCGGGTCAATGCGCAGAACTTCTGAACCTCGACGATGTTGGCCGTCTTGATATTCGCGAGGGAGTTTTCTTGGCCGTCGACGACTTTCGTTTGCAGCGCTGAGTAGAGTTCGTTGAAGTTGATCGACGCGGGAGCGGCTCCGAACGTCTGGAACATGGAAGTCCAAAGCGCCCCCACAGGCACGCGGATCTTCATGCCCTCGAGGTCCGCAGGCGAGTTGACGGGATGGGTGCTAGTCGTGATGTGCCGGAACCCGTTGTCCCACATCTTCTCCATCGGCAGGAGGTTGACCTTTTCGATGAGCTTGCGAAGCGCGACCCCAAGTTCGCCGTCCATGGTCTTCCAAACGGTATCATAGTCCGGGAAAATGAAGCCGAGGCCGTAGATAGACGCTGAGGGAACCATCGTTGAAAGCACGTTAATGCCGGAGTTCAGGAACAGATCGATGCCGCCTGCCCTCACCTGGGACAGCATATCAGTGTCGCTGCCGAGTTGGTTGTTCGGATAGACCTGCAGTTCCACCCGTCCGTTTGTTTCCTGCTGAATGCGCGCTGCGGCCTCCCTCGCACGCGCTGTGATCGGGTGGGTTTCGGCCAGGTTGAACGCGAACTTCAGTGAGTACTCAGCAGCGGCCGCACGCTTCACCGAAAAGCCGAGCGTAGCGGCTCCGAGACCGACAGTGGTCGTCATAGTGAATGCGCGTCTAGTCAAATTTACCATTTCGTTCTCCTCCTAATGAATTTTGTGAATGTTGATGAATGACGTCGGATTACAGGAACCCGATCGAGAGCCACGGAACAGCAGCGACGACAGCGAGGCCAATGGCCATGGCGATGATGTAACCAACGATCGGCTTCATCCCCACATCCGGGCTCACCCGACTGATTGCACAGGCGGCGTAGTAGCCAACCCCGAACGGCGGAGCGAAGAGCCCGATACCCATCGCCAGCACCACCACCATCGCGTAGTGCACCTGGTGGATCCCGAGTTGATGGGCAACCGGAAACAGGAGCGGCGCGAACAGGACGATCGCGGGAATACCCTCAAGCACGCTGCCAAGGATGATGAAGATGACGATCGAGACAATCATGAACGTCACCGCACCTCCGGGGAGAGCAGAGAGGCTTTGCGCTAGAGCCGTCGAGAAGCCAGATTGGGTCAAGCCCCAAGCCATCGCGGTGGCCGCGCCAATGATCAGAAGGATCGAACCCGAAAGGCTAGCCGTCTCCACAAGCATCGGCTTGAGCCGCCGCCATTCGAACTGACGGTAGAACAGAAGGCCGGCAATGACTGAGTATGCAATGCCGATCGTGGAGACCTCCGTCGCCGTCGCGACGCCCTCGATGACGGCGGAGCGGATGACGAACGGAAGCGCGAGCGCCGGAAGAGCGGCGAGAAGCAACTTTCCGATCTGCCGCCGGCTTGCCTTCTGGACCTGGCTGGTATCGTCGTTCCGGCAGCGCCACCGAACGAGGAAGCAAAGGGTAATCGCCAGAATAAGTCCGGGAAGAAGACCGCCCGTAAACAGCGCGGCGATCGATACCCCGGTCGCGGACCCCACCGTAATCAAGACGATGCTGGGCGGGATCGTTTCAGTCTGGGCACCCGTAGCCGAAAGAAGCGCGACCAGATCGCCTTCGTCAGCGCCGCGCGCTTTCATTTCGGGGAACAGGACGGGAGCGACGGCAGCCATGTCAGCGGCCTTCGATCCGGAAATCCCGGATACAAGGTACATCGCCGCGACCAAGACGTAGTGGAGCCCGCCGCGAACATGACCAAGGAGGCTGGCAAGGAACGCGACCATTGCACGAGCCATACCCGTCATTTGGATCAGCTGACCGAGAAAGACAAACAGCGGGATTGCGAGAAGGATCAAGTGACTGACACCTTCGTCAATCCGGCCGACAAT
Organism: Ensifer sp. 22521; assembly: GCF_052044795.1. NCBI lineage: Bacteria > Pseudomonadati > Pseudomonadota > Alphaproteobacteria > Hyphomicrobiales > Rhizobiaceae > Ensifer > Ensifer sp. 22521. The sequence goes on along the minus strand of NZ_JBQENM010000004.1, from coordinate 104,632 downwards.
GATCAACGGCGGAGTTCTGGTTGTAAGAATGAGATAGCCGAATGTGGCGATCGCGAACGAGAAGGCGATTGGCACCCCACCGAACACACAAGCGGCCACGCCCCCGACGAAGAAGATCAGAAGGTTCAAATTCCCGAGCCCCGCGAGAACGGGTTTCAGTGCCCAGAAAAGGCAAAAGATGGCGGCAACGGCGACGACTGCCGCTAGGGCAAGACGGAGATTAGAGCTCTGCAGGAGCCGCAACACCGCGAATACGAACATCAAAGCAAAACTGGTTGGCAATGCAGAGGCACGCCAAGAGTTCTGAATATCCATCGCGGGCGTCCAGATGTAGGACTCTTCGATGGCATACTCGAAGGAAGCGGGCAGGATCAGCACAAGAAAGGCAAGTGCCGCGGCAACTGACACGAGTTCGACAAAGCGTCGTGTGTCACCCTTTAGCGCGGTCACCAGCGCCGTCATGCGCATGTGCTCCTGCCGCTGAAAGGCGACCGCCGAGCCAAGCATGGCAAGCCACAGGAACAGGATTGAGGCCAGTTCGTCGGACCAGACCAACGGCATGTGGAAGACGTAGCGAGCGACGACGGCGGAGAACAGAAGAAGTATCTCGCAGAGCACCAAAAGTGCTACCGGGACCTCCAGGCACTTTACCAACGCGCCCTCGATCCGCCGTGCCACGGCTGCCAAGCTCGACGTCTGCTCGCCTACATCTTGGATGGTTCCGTGAACAGTCATGGCAGCCTCCCCATTCGGGCAAGCGTGCTCGTTTGCGCACTGACGCAACGCAGTCGTTTGTTCCTCAACGATTTATCCTCCCAGTAGTCACCGACAGCACCCTGAGGGCGCAAGCCTCCTCCCGGAAAGCCGCTCGGCTTCCGGCCCGTAGTGATGTTTGAAGAGCGCCTTCCCACAGGCGTCACGCGCTCACTCCTCAGCGCGTAGGTATAAGGTATGATGTCATACCCATAAACACAAGCGCTTTTTTAGCGGAACGCGATTGGCAACCGGCGGCAAGTCGAGGAAAGTGGGGGCTCGGAGAACGGGCCATCGAAACGCCAGTTTCGGCGAGCGATGCTGCCACCGCCCCAAATGCTACGAGCGGCTTGTTGTGAGCAATGAAGTGGCCGATGGGCCGTAAAGAGGGTCCGCAACAGCTCGGAGGTAGAAAAGAGCAAGCCGTGGCAGTCGGAGGCCAAAAGCTCCACCGATCGTCGACTTGTTGTCGAGATCCCCAATTATCGGTGCCGAGCTGACCTTCAGCGATGACTGCGAATGCACCGGACATACGCCGGACATAGGTCGCGGTCTGGGCGGCAATCATTCGCTGCCGCGTTCTGGAGCGACACGCAGATCAGTCAGAACATGAGGAGCACGGACTGAAGACCTTGGTAGCCCATACCGTCACTTCGCATCTTTCCGTGCTCGCTTGTGAGCTGCCGGTTTCCGCGACGTCGCTAGGCTAGGCTTCGTCTGTTGGCGCGACTTGTTGAAGGCGGCGATCTTCCCGGCCACCTCCTGAAACCAATACTCGATACGCATTTCGCAAAGAGCCTTGTGCGGTGGAAGCGCCGCAGCGGCTCGTCGCTCGAGCTCCGTTCTCAATCTGGCCAACCATGGGAACTCCGGCGCCAACTCGTCATCATACCCGCCGCGATACCGTTCATGAAGAGAGGCGAAAAGCTTGTCATTTGGCGAGCCATCATCGATCAACAGGTCGGCAAACGTGTCGACTCCCAAGTGATGAAGGACTGCGACACCACCATAGTTCTTCTTGTCCAACCCTGTTTCGATCAACTTCGATGAGTGGTCAGTCGACGTGCGCAACGATGACAGCAGTTCACCGGCTTCTAGCGCCATTTTGCGATCAAGCGCCTTTTGGGACGCCTTCTCGACTAGCGCGTGAATGGGCAAAAACTCGGGGTTCTCCACTTCATTATACACCAAGCTGCCATACGAGCCCGCCATCATCCCGAACAATTCATGCGCAGGGGTCAGCTTCCCTTCTGCGACAACATCGTCGAGATACTTTTGGAAATAGTCTTCGGTCGGCACACCATTCAGTAGATCATCATCGTAGCCCCTCAATCGGATAATGGTCCCCGCTGCGTGCAAAATCTGCCCCGGATGAACTACCTCACGCCCCGAAAGCTGCCGGACGAGTTCGTCTCTTGCCGTCTTGTAGTCTGTCGCAGTTAGCTCGTACCAGCTCCACAGGCGACGCCACGGAGGTGCGACGCGGTGCCCGACGACGGCCGGATGCTCACTTAGGAAGGCATTGACAGCCGGAACATCCACGGCCCCGCTAGAGAAGAGGTCCGCCAAATGGGCTGGTGGAATGATCGGATCATTCCATGCAACCAACTCATAGCGTTGCCCAATGTTCTGCCCGTTCACCTCGTCCGGATCGTCCTGCCGACGTCCAACCGACCGAATATCTGTTCGCAGTGACCGCAGCGAACCGTCATCCAAAGTCCCACTCCGGAATTCCATTCCAACGGCCACCATATAGAGCAGCAGGACACGTAGAGCCTGAGGATTGGACCGCAGCCTCGGATCAGTCGCAGTTACCAACCGTTCGAAATCGAACAGGATCGAACGAAGACTTCTGAAATTCTGCTTCTTCGAGGCCTTGAACGTTAAGAGAAGATCATCCCGCGCAGTCTGAACAGCTGTAACAACTTCTTTGCAGTCGAGGTTCTGGAGAAGATTGTCGAGCACGTTTTGGGGATCGGAACCAACGCGTATCGTTTTCCCGACCAGTTTTTCCTTCCGTCTGGAATAGTCCTGCCTCTCATGAGAGGCTATATCAGCCTCGCTCGCGACAACAATAACCCTCAGTTTGTTGTGTTCTACGTAACGATTGATATAGCCCATCACCTCCACCAGAGGCAGGTGCGAGCGTTCAAGGTCGTCGAAAACAAGCACGCGTCCGTCAAGCTTCAGAGTTAGATCTTGCAGAAGGGTCGCGTTCTCTTTGGCGTCGGCAGTTACCCCAAGTGCGCCGACAGCTCGAGAGAGGACGGTGTTTACAACCTTCGCCGCCTTCCCTCCCAGGATCGGGTGTGCCTTTTCGAACATCTGCGTCGTGATCTCAGCGAGGTCTTTGACCCCGAAAAGTGTCACGTGAATGAGCGGATCGACGGCTAGAGCATCGGCCTTGCGAGCCTTGGCCAGCCGTTCCTTGAAATAATTCGCGATGAAATAGCTTTTCCCCGACCCCCAAGGCCCTTCCAACAAAACGGCAGAATCCGGCTCTGCCTGCTGATCGAGATAATAATCCAAATACTCGGTCGCGCTTTCCTGTCCGCTCAAAGCCGTCCCCTAATTACATTAACGAATGCATGGACTTATTGGTTCTTCTTAACGCTGATAAATCACTTCTGGCGAAATTGCGAGCCGCATTGAAGCAATGCCCACCAGTGCAAGGCGAGGTCGTGTACGCAACGTGCCCCGTGTGACACACCGATTGTCCCAACGCCACCTACGCGCTAGACAAACACTACGGATTGCATTGGAGGTTGCTTGGGACGAAGCCGTTCAATCGCAATCGTGGGAATCCTGACCGCTGGTCTCCTCATAACCGCGGTGCGTCGTCATCTTTAGCCTTCCATGCGGATTTTACATGTACGTGCCATCGGAAGTCCTTCGCGCGATCGAAAATGTCTGGGCGATGCCGTCCCTGCAATCAATCGAGCTCAGAAAAACGCCAGAGGTCCTTGAGTTAGACGCCGTTTGCGAACGGGTCTACGCGCAAGGTAAAGGCGGTTATGCGCTTGCGAACGCTCTCCGATCGCTTGGCGTTCCCTGTATGCTGCCACCCGATGCGAAGGAATTGTGTCTTCATCCAGCAAAGGCGGCCGAAAGGCTCCACGACGCGTATCTCCGGAAAACAGTTCTCCGCCGCCATCTCTGTCCTCTTGAGTACGCAGACCACCTGCCGGAAGTCGTGTTCGGCACAAGCCGCGCAGGACAATTTACGAGCGCTGAGCTTGGTGAGTTCATGGACGCGAAACGTCTTCGAAGGTACTTTCCCGGATATCGCTTGGCTCTAAGGGACTACGCCAAATTTCGCTGGTTGGTCGTCGAGGAAGAAGTCATCGTAAAGGCGCCCCCACTGCAACGCGCCTTGCCATTCCTATCCATGGATTTCAGCCGTGATCTAGGAGAGATCAACCCACACCTCGGCCGCTTCCCGCAAGCCGTCGAGGTCGCCCTGTTCTTCCTTCTCCTTGCTCCCTGGGAAGAATGGGTCCGATACCAACAAGCGGGTTGGCGTGGTTTTCGATTGCCCTGGATATACTCGCTGGACGATGACCTCTTCGTCGGGCCGACGGTACCGCAAAGCCCAACTACCCTTGCGACGGAACCCGAGTACGATCACTGGGACAATGAGACCGGTGATGAGCGGGCAATAATCATTCCGCTCGACGACGGTTACGAGTCTCAATGGCTGCAGTTTGTTGGCGAGACATGGTCCGCATTTGAGAAGGCACGAACCACTGCACTGTTCGAAACCCCAGTCGGTCACTTCCTCGTCCGAGCTTTCCTGGCGGACGACATCGACGAGATCATGGCCCATATGACCACGATAGAGGCCGGGCTTGGAACCATCAGCGATCACAAAAGGAAACTGCGCCCCAAGCCTGATCCGCACAAAGACGTGTCCTCCACGGATAGGGTCGCGGCGAGACTGGCCGCTTTGCTGCGGGACCCCAGTTGCGTAGCGGACTACCAGGAGCTTTTCGACCTCAGAAGTACTTTCGTCCACGGAAGAGGCGGGATTGCGCCAATTTCAACGCAACAGCGTATCCGCGCGCGCAGCCTCGCACGACTCGTCGCAAGAAGGCTCGTGGACGATGCAGCGTCGTTGTCGGGGACCCGAGAGGCAAAGCTTGATCAGCTTCTCGACGCCGGGGTTCCTTTTCTCCCATAGGCAGACGTGAGACGCCTCTAGCCTTCGGATTTCATTTTCGAACGCTTTAACAAAGCTTTGCAACGCACATTAGAAGAAATCGATCTATTCTAATGAGAAGCCGTAGGCCAAAGCGATTCGCGGCAAAAACATTTTTGCGACAGGGTTCCGCATTCGGCTTCCCGAGACGATGGAATGACTAGATGGCAAATGCGGATGACGAGAATGACGAAGACCTGCGGCCCCTAACACGACGGCAGAAGGACGGAACGCTATTTTTCAGAGCCCCCGAGGTAGTTGAAGAACTCCGGCGGGTCCTACAGCGTCCGGTCGATGATCTGGTGGCCAAGAAGCGTACCGTTTCGAGCGCGGTCCTGGTCTATGTCATGCGTCATCTCAGGCCACCTAGAGAAACAAAATGGTTCATTGAGCTTTGGGAAGAGTTGCGTCGCCGCGTATCATACATGGCTTACAAACAAGCAGAGGGGTTATCTCCACAGCGTGCTCGAGACGTTAGCCAAGCGGTCTGTGACTGGTTCCGCGAGGAGCTTTTCTCCGAGACTGACAAGGCCGACGTGTTCGAAGCCTGCTTCAAGAAGGTGATCATTCTCAGGACACTCGATGAAATCCGAAAAGTGCGACGGCGCGACCAAATCGAGAAAAACGACGTCGAATTCCAGAACGACGATGGAAGCTACCGTGACTTGGTAGACGCCATAAATCTCCGCAACATCGGCCGCAGTATGCCTCGTGGTGAAGCCGCAGCTCAATTGAATCGAATACTGTCGCAGTTGACACCCAGAGAAAGGGACGCCGTCCTCGCTGTTCATGGGGAGGGACTGGCGGAAAGCTCAAGCGACCCCAACGAAATCACCGCTTCGTCGAAACTAGGTATATCCGATCGACGCATCCGCAAACTTCTCGCCAATGCGGAAAAACGAGCCTCGGCGAACGAGGAGGAATAATGCAAAAAATCAAGCACATTGAAGACATTCTTCTTGAACTTGTTGAAGCCGACGGATTTGGTGAACAAGAGGTTGTTGCCGCTATTGAGCGATATCCCGAACATCGGGAGTCCATCCTGGCGTTTTACATCGAGTGGCTGGCGGACGACGACGGAAAAGGCGCTCCTCCGATCCCGCCAGGCGAAGGAGGTTCCGACCTTTCCAAACTCTGGGATCAGGAAATCGACGCTGCAAATCCCTTCGAAAGTCAGCGACCTGCTGCTCTCAAGAGCATCGCGGAGAAATGCGATATTCCCTTGTCCATTTTGGTCAGGATTGAAGAACGGGCCATTCACGCCACATCGTTGCCCCTGATACTAATCCGGAAACTCGCCGAGGAACTGAAAACCACTGCATCCAGTCTACTTCAATTTCTCGAGCAGGATCAGGCGCTGACCGCATCGGATTTCCGTTCTGACAAAGCCCCCGTCCAGCGGGCCAAGCTCTCTTTTGCCGATGCGATCCGCAAAACTTCCATGCCGGAGGACAAGAAGCAGAAGTGGCTAGATCTTTCGGAATGATGCCATGGAAAACATCAACGCCGTCCGACGCGCTGCAAATCGACTAAGAGAGAAGATAGATCCGCGCTTCCAGCAGATGACTGCGTCGGAGGTCCTAATCCGGACGCTCGCCGATCAGGAACTGACGGTCGACGAAGTGGCGGCAGATGATGACGTTCTTGCGGGTGGTTTGGGCGTCCTCAAGCGGAAATACCAGACGATTTTTGTCTCAAAGGCCCTCCCCACGGACGAAAAGGCGGAGGTAATTGCGCACGAGATCGCCCATTTCGTTATTCACCTCGAGAACGAGGTCCGGATTGAGCGCGCCTACGCTGCCCCCGGTGCGGGTGATCCTGTGCAGCGCGTTGAGGCTTATAGCAAACGGGAGCGCCGCGAAGCCCAGGCCAATACCTTCGCCCGGGAACTGCTGTTGCCGCGAAGACTCGCTCGCCGGCTCTTTCAGGAAGGCCTGCGCGCGGCGGAAATCGCAACTGCCTTAGGGCTGAAGCTCGAAACGGTCTACCAGCAATTAGCAGACTCCCTTCTGTTGCCGGAGCCGGCAGAACCAAAGCAAAAGGTGGCGCGAGCGCCCCAGGAGCTCGACGAGTCCCAACACATGGCGGCGATGCACATTGGCTCGCCTTTTCTGCTTGAGGCGGGCCCCGGAACGGGGAAGACCAAGACCATGGTCGAGCGCATCGTTTGGCTGCTCGGCGAAAAACATGCGACCGCTGACGAGGTCCTGGCGCTTACATTCTCAAACAAGGCCGCCGAAGAAATCGCCGACCGCGTTGAGCGCGCTGTCGGGCCGGAAGCGGTCAATATCTGGACGGGGACCTTCCACGCCTTTGGTCTGGAACTCCTCCGAAAGCATCACGAGCGGTTCAATCTCCCACCAGACCCGCGCCTCATCGACACGAGCGAGGCGATCAATCTCCTTGAAGACGCCTTACCCGCTCTCCCTATCGTCCACATGCAGAATTTGTTTGAGCCGGCGCTGGCTCTACGCGACATCCTGAGGACGATATCGAGGGCAAAAGACGAACTTGTAGGACCAGACGATTACTACGAACTGGCCGAGGAAATGATGCGAGTCACTGACCGCAACGACTCCGCCGCCTGGAAGGCTGCCGAAAAATGCAAAGAAGTGGCCCTCGTCTATAGGCATTACCAGAGAATTCTGGAGTCGATCCAAGCCGTGGACTATGGCGATTTGATCCGCCTGCCCGCGGTGAAAATGCAGTCCGACCCGTCCTTCCAGGCGCTGCTCGCCGCCAAATTCAAATGGGTTCATGTCGACGAATACCAGGACATCAACCGCGCTAGTGCCATGATGGTCAAAGGGGTCGTAGGGGAAGGAGAGCGGTTGTGGGTCGTGGGCGACGCACGGCAATCGATTTATCGCTTCAGAGGCGCCTCAAGTAGAAACATGGCCCGTTTCACCCGGGACTACCCCCAGGGCATCCGCGGGCAACTCAAGGTGAACTACCGCTCGACAGAGCCGATCGTCTCAACCTTCAAATCTTTCGGGGCGAGAATGCTGGTCTCGGCATATGCCCTGCCCCTCGACCTGAGAGCTTATCGCGGCGAGGCACCAAGCCGTCCGTCAACTTCGATTGGAGCGGATCCCGCTGGCGAAATCGACTTGCTCGCAGGGAACATCAGGGAACTGGAACGCGAAGGCGTCCCGTTGAGAGATCAAGCGGTCATCGCCCGCACGAATGGCACTCTGGCGACGTTAGGGGCTGAACTCGAGGCACGCGGTATCCCCGTCTTGTACATCGGGCCCCTCTTCGATCGGCCCGAAGTCCGTGATCTCCTGTCGCTGCTTTCCCTTATTGTGCATGACGGTTCCAGCGTGTTCCGGGTGGGAGGGTTTCCCGAATATGGCCTTCGTGCCCCGGAACTCGCGCGGGTGATCCAGGAAGCCAAGTCGCGGGAAATCACGGTGCGGGAGTTGCTTGATCGACAGATCGAAGTCACGGGGGTGGATCAGAAATCGTTAAGAAGTCTGGCAATCCTGTCGAGCCAAATCGCTGGCTACGGTCCGGGAAGTACTCCTTGGTTCGTGCTGATGGATTACCTATTCAATCGAAGCGACTATGTCGCAACGGTATTGAGCGGACAGATGCCATCCGACGACGTGCGCCGAGCCGCGGTTCGCCAATTGATCGAGGCCCTCAGAACCATGCCGTTGCGGGGCAGCAAGGCTCCGATCGTGCGCGGCCTCGAACGCATTCGCCATCTGGTCCTGCTCTCAGACGATCGTGAGCTTCGACGACTGCCCGACGAGATGCAAGATATCGATGGGGTGAATCTGATGACGATTCACGCCAGCAAAGGCCTTGAGTTCGACGCGGTCCACCTGCCGCAATTGACCCGGCGCGCGATCCCCGCCGCCAACAGACCGGACGCCTGCCCTCCGGTCGCGGGCATGATCGCGGAGAACGTAGAGGTCGACGCGCACGAAGCAGAAGAGGAATGCTTGTTTTTCGTCGCTCTATCCCGGGCAAAGTCGTATCTCAAGCTTTATCGCCCTTCTATGTCGGGCGGAAAGAACTCCAATCCGTCGAAGTTCCTTGATCGTCTGCCCATCTCTACTGCGCATGGCCCCGCCCCGCTGCGGAGGATCTTTCCGCAAAGTGGCCTCGAACCCATTTCAGACATGGACGTCCCGGCAACTCTGACAGCCGCCGACATAGAGGCTTTCGAACGATGTCCTCGACGCTTCTTCTACGATCGAGTGGCAGGACTCGGTGGCTCGATGGCGCGCTCTGCATACCTGCAGGCCCACGGATGCATCCTTGCCGTCGTTGACGCGGCGCGTGCAGCGGACGCACCACTAACCAGCGATGAGATGCGGCAAATCTTCGAGCGGGCCTGGAACGAGACAAAACTGCCGGGGCATCCCTTCGAGAAGCCATACCGAGACCTGGTAGAGAGGATGCTAGGAAATCTGACCCCGACGCTTCTGTCGGCGGCCAAGGCCAAGTCGTTCGTCGTTTCGGTACGCGGCCGCGACATCAACGTTGCTGCGGACTTTGTGCGTGGGCCCGCGGAAAGCCCGACCCTGACCGTTGTACGTTCCGGAAAGCGTTCTTCGTCTGAGGCCGACAGGATCTCGTATTCACTGCTACTGGAGGGTGCGCAGATGGAGTATGGCGCACGTTTCCGTCTTGAGACTTTCCACGTTATCGACGGCACCGCTGGTCCCGTCGATCAGACACCTGTGAAAAAAGGCAACCGCGTCACGGCGGCTAAAGATGCGGTCAAAGCCATGGAAGACGGGTTGTACCCAGCTATTCGAAGCGATTTTCAGTGCCCGCGCTGCAAACACTTCTTTATCTGCCCCGCTCCCCAAAAAAGTTAACGGACACCGTTCCGGAATCCACCACGCCCAACGATTGACTCTTTGAAAGCCCGGCATGGCGCTGCGCTTGCAAGAGGAAATTGCAAAATGACTGTGGTAGAAAAGCAAAGCCGCACCGACGCCCGCAAGGCATTCCGCTTCACTGTGGACGGCAACGAGTACGTATCGGACGATCGCCATATCGATACGCGCGAAATCCTTAATATATCCGGCAACCATCCGGCGGACGAGTATGTCCTCATCCGTATTGCCGATCGCCGCACCTTCGCGCTGGATCTCGAGCGTAAGACCGACCTCGGCGAAAAGGGCGAAGAAGTTTTTCGCGCCTTTCACGCGGACCGTGTCTACCGCTTGACGGTGGACGGACGTGGCTTCGACTGGGGCGAGGCCTCTATCGACGAGGCGGATCTCCGTAGGATTTGCGAAATCGGCGAAGACCAGGTCTTCAAGCTCGACCGCGAGGACAGACCCGACGCGTTCGTCGATGACGGCGGTGAAATCCAGCTTGGCGAGAGCGGTACCGAGCGTCTGCGCATCGTCGCTCGGCCCGTTGTGAAGGTCACCGTCAATGGCAACCCGATCAACCTGCCGCGCGGGTGGATGACCGGGCTGGAAATCAAGTCCGCCGCCATCGCCCAGGGGGTGAGGATCGAACTCGATTTCACCCTCGACGAGGAACCGGCGGGCGGGGGCGACACCCAGATCATCGGTGACGACGACCGTACCTTCATTGAAGGCTGCGAGCGCTTCGGCGCGGTCGACCACCATGAGGACAGCTAAAGATGACCGAACTCAAGGCTGGCGTCGCCTCGGCAATACAGGCGATCCGCGAACACTTTCGCCATTGCGACGTGAAGGTCCTGCCGAGCGCCGGCGGCGGGGCCAACGTTATCATCGAGGATGTTCCGCTTGGTCCCCCTTACAACCAAGCGAAAACGTGGGTGGGTTTTTATCTTTCGGATGCCTGTCCCTACGACGACACCTACCCGTTTTACGTCACGGGCAGTCTGTCCCGCATCGACGGCACGGCGTTGCTAAGCCCACTTTACATCAACCAGCGATTCCCCGCTGATGGCTCGTCTACAGAAACCCGGGACGCCGTGATGGTTTCAAGGCGGCAGCGAAATAGGGGATCGTTTGCCTACGAGTCACCGCTTCTCAAACTCAAGACTGTTTTGAAATGGATGGTACAACAATGACCCAATGCGAAATCCGCGTCTCTTCGGAAATGTACGCGAAGCTTCATGCGCATCTGTTTCCCGGTGACGGCGACGAACATGGCGCCGTGATGCATGCCGGCCTCATTCATACGCCCGGTGGCCCGGTACTGACCGTTCGCAAAGTCGTCTTGGCGGTCGAAGGCAGGGACTGGGTGCCGGGAACGCGCGGCTATCGCAAATTGATCGCACCATTTATTTCCAAGCAGGCACGGCGTTGTCGCGACGAGAAGCTAGTCTACATCGCCGTTCACAATCATGGCCCGGGAAACCGCGTTGCCTTCTCCGACGTTGACTTGGAATCCCATGAGCGGGGTTTTCCCGCGCTTCTCGACCTTGTCGAGGGTATGCCCGTCGGGTCTCTTGTATTCGCCGAGGAAGCTGTTGCCGGAGATATCTGGTTGCCAGGCGGTAAGCGCCTCGACGTCAGCCGGATGATCGTCGTCGGGCCTCGGCGGACTGAGCTTCTGCCAGCCCCGCGCGTCATCGATGCTGTCAGGCGAGAACGATATGACCGACAGGTTCGGATTTTCGGGGAACGTGGCCAAGAAATCCTCTCGCAGAGCCGCGTCGCCATTATCGGCCTCGGCGGTGTTGGCTCCCTCCTCGCTGAGCTACTGGGTAGGCTTGGTGTCGGTTCTTTTGTTCTCGTCGACCCTGATCGCGTACAAATCAGCAACGTCCCCAGGCTGGTCGATGCGACAGGATGGGATGCAAAGTCCTGGCTCACAGCCGAAGGACGTCCCGAGTGGCTGCGACGCCTGGGGTCGAGGCTGGCCACACGAAAGGTCGACCTTTCTCGCAGAGTTATCAAGCGCGCCAATCGGAGTGCCCATGTCGAGAGACATTTCACTTCGATGGAGACCCAAGCTGTCGTCGATGCACTCAAGACCTGCGACTACATTTTTTTGGCGGCCGACGGGCATCGCGCCCGACTGCTCTTCAATAGCCTGGTTCATCAGTACTTGGTGCCAGGGGTTCAGCTCGGAAGCCGGATACAAGTCGAAGAGATCACTGGCGATGTGGTGAACGTCCATACAGCCGCGCGGCTTGTTACGCCGGCTGGAGGTTGCCTCCTTTGCAATCAAGCCATCGACCCTCGCAAACTCAGAGAGGAAAGCACTTCGGCCGAAATGCGTGAAAGAGAGCGTTATGTTGACAGCGCCGATGCCTCTGCACCGAGTGTGATAACGCTAAATAGCCTTAGTGCCTCGCAGGCCGCGAATGACTTCCTATTCTACATGACGGGCCTGACCGCGGCGGAAGCATTCCAGGGAACCGTACAAGCTCGCCCGCTCGAACGGCGTCTTCGCTTTGTTACGCCTCGCCGAGACGACGACTGCATCGACTGCAGTAGCGGTCGCGAATCCCGGTTTGGCCGTGGTCAGAACTGGCCGCTACCCATTATCGACTAAAAGGAGTGCGTCAAGACTCGAAAGTCCCGGCACGCGAGCCCCCGTTAAAGCGCCCCGCTTGCCCGAGATGCAGTTTTATGTTTCTCTAATACACGTTGCACTTGCAAACGTGTACGGCCGGGAGAACCCCAAGAGGTGGAGGGCGAAATGATCACATTCACTTGGGCAAATGGTCAGAAATTCGAGCTTGATGGCACGAAAGTGCTACGGATTCGCAAAACAATAAAGGGCTTCGATGAAGACCTGGGCAACACGCTTCTCGATGTGAATAAATCCGAATACGTGCAAGAGCTTCCGCCCGAGGTCGTAACGGCGGTGCAGGCTGAGTTGTCAACCCTTTCCAGCTTGACTCAACCCGTCGGCGAGCGATTTTGGTTCAATGCCCAAGCAGCCAGCGGGCCGATGCCCGTTGGTCCGTCAAAGCGCAAAGACGGTATACTTTCCGCCTTCGACATTGGTGGCAAACGTCAGTACGTCCGGGAGCCACATGAGGAGGTCGCCGCGCTCATCAAGGCGGCAAAGGGCGATCTCCGACCCGTTCCCGACGACAGTATTTTCAAGAACAATCTGGAGCCCAATCAAGGCTTCGACACGGAAATCGAAGAATGGGATGCGGCTTTGAATCAAACGGCGCCGGACGTTTGACACAACCACAGGTCAGCGGGTGCCCCCGAGCGTGGGGAAGCCTGCGACCTCGCGCTGTGAGCCCACCCTAACTCGGCCTTCTGATATCGTTGCTCGGCTTAGCTTTTTGGAGGGCGCAAGATGGAAGAAATCCCGTTCTCCGCCGTGAGAGAGCGCAAAGGGCTTTGGCTCACGCTCAGTCACGCTGACACGCTGCTCACACTGAAAGAGTATCTTACTCGGCCATTCCCGCCTCTCGTGGCCGACGCACTTCGCGACGCCTATGCCGGCTCAGTGTCAATCAGCGTCCAAAATTCACCCCTTATCGGCATCCAATTTTGCCCCCCCTGGTGGTGTAGATCAGCGCTTGGCCGGCCCGGCGCTGGCCGGGGTTGCAGAGGGTAGGCCAAGTGCGGGTGATGGGTGTCTTCGGCTTTAGCTTTGAGAGCGGTTCTTGAAGCGCCAGGACTCGTTCCCGGTTTCGACGATCTCGCAGTGGTGGGTCAGGCGGTCGAGGAGCGCCGTCGTCATTTTGGCGTCGCCGAACACTGTCGGCCATTCGCCGAACGCCAGGTTCGTGGTGACGATGATCGACGTGCGCTCGTAGAGCCTGCTGATCAGGTGGAACAGCAGTTGGCCGCCCGCCTGGGCAAATGGCAGATAGCCGAGTTCATCGGGGATGATGAAGTCGAGACGGTTGAGATAGTCGGCCGTCCGCCCCTGCTTGCCGCTGCGCGTTTCCGTTTCCAGCCGATTGACCAGGTCGACGACATTGAAGAAGCGCCCGCGTGTTCCGTTGCGGATTAGTGCACGGGCAATTGCAATGGCGAGGTGGCTCTTTCCGGTTCCCGTGCCGCCGACGAGGACGACGTTGCGCTGATCGGCGACGAAGGTGCCGGTCGACAGCTCCCGCACCAGGGATTCATTGACCGGCGTATTGGTGAAGTCGAAGTCGTCGATGTCCTTGGCGAGCGGCAGCTTGGCGATGCTGAGCTGGTAGCGAATGGAGCGAGCCTGCTTCTCGGCGATCTCCGACTGCAGGAGATCGCCGACGATGCGGGGTGGTTCGTGCTGCCGCTTGATGCCGTTGCCCATGACCTCGTCGTAAGCGCTACGCATTCCAAAGAGCTTCAGCGTACTCATCAGTTCGAGAACCTGTGTGCGTTCCATCAGCTTGCCCTCCTGAGGCTGTCATAGCGGGCGCAGTCGGCGACCGGCTCATGGGTCAAACGCAGCGCATCCGGGGTTTGCAGGGTTGCGGTCGGAGCCGGATCACGGCTCCGGGCCAAAATGTTGAGGATCACCGGGGCCGAGCAGACGCCGTGCTCCAAAGCCTCCTGGCAGGCAGCATCGACGGCCGCCAGACCGTCGGTGGGAACGCAGCCGAGGATGGTGACCATTTGCCGATCACCGTCATGGACGCTCTTCAGCCGCCGGCGCACTTTCTCCATCGCTGCGGGCAAGACCCATGCCCGGAACGGTGCTCCGTTGCGCAAAGCTCCGGGTTTGCGAGCCAGAACAGGGACATAATGCCAGGGATCGTAGACCATCTCGCCACGGCCAAAGCAACGAGGATGTTCACCGACGTTCACGCCATCCTGCCGGATCAAAATTTTCTCGGCGTAGGCATGAACCTCGACAGGGCGGCCGACCGCCGTCGAGAGGACGGAGTATTTGTTGTTGTCGAAGCGGACGGTGCAGGTCTTCGACACCGAGGCCGGAACGCAGTGGAAACCGTCGAACGGCCCGACATAGTGCACCAGGCTGGCGCGCTCCGTCTCGAACATCTGCCAGATCATCCGCTCGGTCTGCTCGGGATGGCGGTGAGCCTTGGCGTAGGCGATGCATTTATCGAGCAGCCAGACGTTCAGCTCTTCCAGGCTTTTGACCCGCAGTCGCGGGGTGAAGAAGCGTTCACGCACGAGACCAACCTGGTTCTCGACCTGTCCCTTCTCCCACCCAGATGCGGGCGTGCAGGCGACCGGGTGAACCAGATAATGGCTGCACATCTGCAGAAAACGGCGATTGTATTGTCGTTCCTTTCCAACGAACACGGCTTCGACCGCCGTCTTCATGTTGTCGTAGATGCCGCGCGTGCAGGTGCCATGGAAGAAGGCGAATGCCTTGTCGTGTGCGTCGAACACCATCTCCTGGCTCTCGCGCATGTAGGCCCGGACGAACATCATCCGGCTGTGGCAGAGCCGGACATGCGCCACCTTCACGGTCGTCGTCACGCCGTTGATCAGAATGATCTCGTGGCTCCAGTCGAACTGGTAAGCCTCACCTGGCGCGTAGTAGAGCGGTACATAGGCTTCCGCCGTCACGGCTCCGCGGTTCTTCACCCAGGTCTTGGCATATCGCCGGATCGCGTCATAACTGCCATCGTAGCCGAGTGCCCGAACCTCCTCGTAAATCCGGATCAGCGTCAGCCGTTCACGCGACGGCTTGCCCTCATTGGCCGTCAGAAACCGCTCGATCTCGGCCTTCCAGGCTCCGATCCGCGGTAACGGTTGCCGTTCTCGTGCATAGGTAAAATCTGTCTCATCGGAACGCAGTATCTTGCGTACCGTGTTGCGCGACACGTGGAGTTCCCGGACGATCTTCTTCATCGACCAGCCCTGCACATGGAAGGCCCGTCGAACACGCGCAATCGTATCCACTCGCTTCAACTCCCGCTCCATCCGCCGCAAAAAGCCGGATGGTCAGATGAAATCTGAGGGGGGTCAAAATTGGACGCCGATTACCCCGCCAAGGGGGTCAAATTTGCACGCCGGAACACAGTATTCGGGACAAACAAGGTTCTTGCCAACCGTCAAGAATGCGAGAGCTTTGATGCGCGCAGAGTAATCTTCCTGAAGCAGATAGCTGGCCTCAAAATCTTCCAGGTCCCGATCGTCCTTCTCCCTTTCTTCGTCTGAGAGCGACCAGTAAATAGAATCCGACATCTCAAGCGCGTCCCACTTTATGGCGTCGAAGTAACAGTACAACGTTTCATTCTCAGGGACTGGTTTCTCAACCGAGTACCCGAGACGTTGGATTTCCGTTGCGAGAATTCTCCACGCGTAATCTGCTGCTTCAATCGCCTGAGGCAGGACGGCACCAAGCCGGCTATCTAGTTCGCGATCTAGCCGTCCGGCTCGCTCTATTTCCCGTGTGGTCAAATCTGTGCCCTGCATATGCAGCGTATCCTCGCCTCGGTTAGTTAATCGTGAGGCCACCGGCGGATTGGCGCAACGCACGTTATCGCCTTCTAACGATCGCTGGCGCATTGTTTTCTTCGAGACCTGGGAACGTTGACCTTTTTGACACTTCAGCCGTAGGCCCAAACAGCAACAAGAGCACTCACGCGCGGTGGCACTTCGTCAAGAGACAGCGGTCGAAGCGACTAACAAAACCGTTTTGCTCCAACGCTTTGACCGTCGTCTCGCATCGCTCAATCATGCGCCCGTCGCCGTGGCAGTTAGTCCGAAAGCAGCCGGGAGCACCCGCCTCGCTCGTCAACGATCCAGTCGCTCCAATAGCGGCGTCCTACACCCGTGTTGAGCGACAGAATTACCGCTCCGTAGGCCCTTTCCACCTCACCGCCGAATAAGACGGGTGTGATTTTGCCGAGCTTTTCGCGCTTCCGTTTCTGCCTGTAAAATATCGGACCGCCAATAGTTTCAAGGCGCTCGGATAGCGTGGTGCGGTCTGGGAGGTTTTCGTAACGCTCTACGAGCGAATAGTCGGAAAGCCCGTATCGTGACCCTCGGAGTGCCCACTGGACGTTTTGCCTCCAGTTCACGTCCCAGCCCTCGAGCGCAATCTTATTGGCAGTCTCGATGAGTGCGAATAGAGCGCCCGTCAGATCTGCCAGATGCTGCGGACCCCGAGCCCTTCGCGCGATCCCGTCAAACGACTGTAGGCCGTCCACATACGCCTGGTGGGCATCAACGAAGGAAGCCTTTGGCCATGAACGCCTTCGAGACGCGGGCGCGGTCTAAACCTGATTTCAGCTGAAGGTACGTGCTCCTGGTTAAGCGTGTTTAGCGCACCAACCAGCAACTCCTCTGCCGCTTCCCTTGAGAGCCGAAACACCTCCGACTTATGAAAGCGTATTTCCTCGTCGCTGTACTCGCGCAGCGGAATAGTTCCCTTAATCATAAACACCTCATTGGCTTGTATACCCAATAACTACAATGGATATTACTATATAATATCTCCGCATATTAAAGATTATCAACAGAAATAAATTTAGATGCTACATAAAAATTGCAAAACTGAACGCAGATAGACACCAGAAAGACTTGGATATCACACATAAAAACTGACTGCGGCAAGCTCGATGGGAAAGCGTTCGTAGTCGACCGCAATGGTCTCCATCTCGCTACCGTTCCGGCTCGCGACTACTCGCGCAATGCGGTCGTGGTGCCATTGGCTCCCGGCCTCCCTGCCGCGAACGCAATCGGGGTAATCGGTATTCCCTCGAGTGCGAGGCACTTGAGTTCGCGTACTTCCTGGTCAAGGCCTACGGCGATACGCGTATGCCTTCTCGCCACATGCGTCAGGCCGAGCAGTCCGTACGTGATTTCGTGAAGTCGGCCCGGGCTTACGAGGGCGCCTTGCCCGAGGTTCACTGAACTAGCAAAACCCTGATGTCAGGCGGTTGACATCAGGGCTTTGACGTCAAACGGGGTCACAACTCGATGGCGGAACGAATATTGGCGGGCACCGGCAATTTCGCCGGCACCCTGGAGCGGCGCTGCCCTCTTCATGGGCATCTCACAGTGCCGCATTAATGCGAACGCTCTAGTTTGCCTCTACATACACGGCAGCGGAGATCATGTTCGCCCTAAACTTTGCTTCGGAGAGGTTATGGGCCTGAACTGCGTCGTACATGTGCTCAAGGTCTGTCCGCAAATCGCTTCGCTGAAAGACCGCCGCGACGGTTTCAGAAGTTGCCTTCGTTCCGTGAAGGCCAAGGTCGGCGCAGAATGCGCTTGACTTAACCCGGCCCGCACGTCTGCGAAACTTGATACCCGTGTCAGACACTTCGAGCATCTCAACCGCCTGGACTGGAAGCTCATTTACATGTTTGCAAAAGGCATCTACTGCCGCGCGTGCCTCGGGGCTAGAAACGGGCAACGGAAGCGGAGGCGGAGGCGGAGCAAACCGAAGCGTATATCCGCCAAGACGAATGTTACGAGACTTTTTCACGACGAGAATTCCATCAACGGTCTATGACCATTATCGTCCTTCGGGATTTCGTCGGCCGCAAGCCAAGTTCTAGTGGTTGTCGGAAATATAACACTAATTGATATCCGCGCGACGCGCAGTAACCGCCTCTGACACCGCGAATATCCGCCTAAAGAGGCTCTTGAAGGAACAACCTGATCTGTTCGGCGAGGCCACGGATGATCCGCTGCTGCGGGTCAAGTGGCAAGTTCTTTGACCGCTCAAGCTCGAAGTTCAGCATCCGATGGAGCTGGCCGGCGGCGGCGATGCTTTCGTCCCACGTCCCCGTTTTGTAGTTACGCTTGTCCAAATAGATGGTTGCGACGTCGGCGATCCACTGCAGGCTTGGCAATGGGATGTTCCACAAACCTTCGTCCTCGTGCGCAGTGAGATATTGGTCCACTGTTTCCAGCCCTGCGGTCAATGCGAACGCAACATTCTCCGGCGATACTTCGAACGCAAGCTCACCGACGCTCAACGCGCTTAGCGCGGAGTCGTATAGGCTGCGCTGGAATTTGAGATGCTGGGGTGTCTTCGCCGACATCAACTCATCTCCGTATGAGCCTGGCTCTCGATACACTTCGAACTGTTCGATGACCGGAGCCGTGTCTGAAAACGTCACGCTGTCGAATTCATTGTCTGCAGCCCAGGAGAGCACTGTAAAGAGATCCGACGGCAAATAACCGCCGTTTCGATTCGTCGACTTATAGAAGAAGCCGGATTTGCCAATCGGCCCTCCTCCATATGGCCAGTCGTACGGATCCGTTGCCCGGAGAAGCGAGATGGTTCGTTCGGAAATGTGGCGGGTGCTCGTCACGAGCATTTTTTTGCAGGTAGCGTTGTCTGTGTGTGTCATGAATTCAGAGAGCCTAAGTGCGGTTGTCTACATTTATGGTTCTCCGGAAATGAGACGTAGGCAACTGAAAAGTTGCCCCTGGCAACTCCTTTTTTGGTCAATCGAAGCAAACTTCCATGAAGACGGGCTAATATGCTTAGTGCCGCAAATTTTTCAAGGTACCCTCCTAAGTTATATTGACACCGCCTCACAATGACAGAACAATTTTTATTAACACGAACGCCAGAAAAGCTGTGAGGGGACCCGATGCTCACGAATATATTGGAAGCAAGCTTGTTTCATCTATCCGCAGACGGTGTCAGCGTCCTTCATCGATACGATAGGCATCGTCATGGGCTTGGAGTGACTTCGTACGGTACGGGCTTCCTGTTTCAGGCCAGTACCGCACGGGATATATCGTCCGCCCCGCGCGACCTTCTCCCTCCTGAACAGTTGAAACTTTGGACGCAAGCTGTCGAGGGCGGATACCGCCATCTTTGGTTTCACGACAAGGGCCCTGTCCTGGAAGCGCCGACCTGTGCCGAAGCCGAAGTGGTCGACGCGTTCCTCTCCCCGCAATTCTGTCCGCTGATCGACGATAGCGAAGAAGCGCGCGAGGCGTTGGAAGAACTGGCGGAAGAAGACGCGACCTTCGAGTGTACACCCATGTATTTCGAGCGGACGGCGGAGTGTAAGCTGCGTGAACTCCGTGCGGCGACTTCCAGGTTTGACTACCGTACGCTGAAGTCGGTTGAAGAGATCCGGCTGCTGGCATGCGCGGTCGAATGGGCGAAGCACGGCAGCCACAATCACTGGAGCCGGTGCGACAAGGTCTTCGCGGAGATCAGAGACTGCCTGTTGGGGATGATAGAGTTCAGAATTGCCCAGAGGGAACCGGACATCATGAGCATCGAGGAGGATTTGTTCACGACCAAAACGAGGATCGAGCGAAGCTTGAGGATGACCAGCCAATGGCGGCATGAAGCTGCGTAGCGACCGATTACCGCGAATGGCGGACGAAATTGTCACACGAGCCGCAAGCTGTTTTAGAGTCGTCCGAACTTGATAGCGCCGCCTGCTTTCCAGCCTTCGGGCAAATGGGTCAGCCTACGGCCCCACCCCACGTCGCCTACAATGCGGAGCAGTTCTGATCATGCTGCGCGAGGTCCTTCCCTTTTTAGGAGACCTCGATCTGTGCACTGCCGAACTTCAAAGTCACCCTTATCTTAGGTGGGTATCGCCGTTTTTTGCCTTTCTTCTGCCTTATTTGAGCTCTCGTTTTCGATCAACGACGCCTGTTTTCACGCCCCGAGCGAGTGCGTCTTGAACTTTTTTTGAGCGAATTTTTCCTCAAATCGACCCGCATTTTTCGTTGCGCGAAACGCTTTTCAGTTACCCGGATATTAAGGCGCCTTCGCCGGTCCCGACGGCGTGACGGACGATGCAAAGGCCGGGCCGCGGATAGCGGCGAACCCCTTCGGAGCATCGAACGTGCTCAACGTAAGGGTGTCGGCCACCGGCGGCATAGGACAAACGGCCCGCAGATAACGTGTGGGTGAAAAAAGCAAGATACCGATTACAACGTCCAATGACACGCCCCGCCCATAGCCCGCGCGGCCGCGCCCGAAGAAATTGAAAGACTCCAACCCTTTTTCCCGGTGAGCAGGTAATCACGCGTGACGCGCAATCGAAGCCCGGAATCTGCGGGGAACCGTCACGCCGCCGCGATGAAGAATGAAAGACATCATCGCGGCAACACCTCGGACGCCGTCCTCTGCGCGAACCGAGCGTCAGTGGAGATCAGATGCAAGACATCGATGCCGCCGGCCGAATCCAGACGTGAATAACGAAATCAAGACTTCGACAAGCGATCAGAAAAAGCTGCGGTTTTTCCGACGCGGGACCGCTGCTTCGGCAGGGGAATTCGTCATAGTTGAGCTACGATCGCGGGCCGGACCATTTTTTGCGGCAAAATCGGCAAGACAAAATGGACGCCCGTGCCTGCCTATTATGTCCTCTGCTCGGGGTAAAGATAGGCGTCGTTTTTCGCTCCGTGAACGATGCACCGAGCAGTCAAAGGAGGCGCTGTTGACGCCAACCCTCTTCTATATCCGCTGAAAATATTCTAAATCTGTTGGATCGGGCGGCGGGTTCGCAAGAGGAAGCCGGCTCCGAATAAGCAAAAGGGCCACTTTTGGCGAGTGACCCTTTTTAGAGAGGCTGGATAGTTTAGAACGACGTCCGCCTTCCGAAACACGACCACCCCGGCTATCTGTCGGGATGACTAATCGCACACCCAAACCGAGGTTTCTGTGTGCCCATCAGACACTCGAACCGGAAAGGCACTAAGCACCTTCTCGAGTCCAAGGCTCGCGCGTCAATCCGTATATATTGCGTCGCACGGGAAAAATCAACCGGAAAACGGTCAGTAAGCGCGCGCCGGCATTTCCGGCGGACCCGCGGCCGCCGAAGTGCGCCCTTGGGGTGCCTACCGCTGGTTGTCTTCAAGGGCTCATACTATCGCAACAAGGCTTCGCAGCAAGCCTGCGAACGAACTCGGCATCCAGCCGATGGAGATAGATATGCAAATGAAGAAGCAAACCTTGATACTTCATCTCGCCGATATCGACGTCTACTCCGAAGAGCAGACTTTCGATGATCTTGCAGAACAGTTTCCGGAAGACCCGTTCTTCTTCTCGGAACACTTCGGAAAACCTGGCGGCCCTATCCCTACCTTATCTAGGACCAAGTAACCAACGGTCCACGGGACGTGATTAACTTTCGGTTTACCTGCATATGCCTATTGTTGCGTGAGTGACATCCGCCACGATAGACGGTGGACGACCGGAAGGCATCACGATGAAAAGCATAACCTGCATAGGCTACGCTAACCTTTGAATGGCCGCACCTTGGCTGGTGCATCGGACATCGGATCATCGACGGCCCATATCCGGAGCAAGAGTATGTGTCACTTCCTCAACGATCGCAGACCAGTTTTATCCGGCGACCTTCGCGCGAGGCTGCGAATACGCAGCCGTCAGCGTGATCGTGCAGCTATGGCTCGGTAGCCCGCTGCTCGCCGATCGCGCGGATCGCGATCGCTCTCGTTCAAAGAAGTAACGGCCCAAGCTCACCTCTGACCACGCGCATCCATGCGCTGGATCGGATATCCGCGCCCGACTGCCTTCGAGCACGCTTCCGATCGGGGCTAGCCGTCCACCCTCCTTCGAACGCTTGCGCTCGCGCGACTGTTGCTCAGACGCAACGTTTCGGCCCGCCTTCGGAATGCGGGATGGCGAAGCTATGCGCAAATTCGAGGAACACCACAGTGCTTTACACACACAGAAACGCGGATGCGAAACCGGGTCCTCCCAGTCTTCCTTCCATGCCCGACAGTCGGCGCGCGCGCTTCGACCTCGGGCACAGGGCTCGGCCTGAGCACGGCCGTTCACGTGGGTGCCCACCAGAGAACGTTGAGCGTTCTCGCAGCGCCTCACTGGACCGCCAATCACCTGCCGTTCTCGCACCCAAACCCAAACGGCGGCCCGAGCGAGCCGTCCAGGAGCATCGGCTCCCCGTCCTCAATCTCCTTTTAGCAAAGGCCACGACCATGAACGCCAAGCAAATCCTCCGCTTCATGAAAGACCGTGAAGCCGGCATCGATCGTGACAACATCAAAACTGCCCGCGAGCATCTCGTCGCTGACGAGATTTCCTCCGGACGAGACGTAATCGTCGAGGGTGTAGACGAGGACGGGCAGCCACTTGTCTACAAGAAGTGGGTACCCACGAAGAAATCCACGGGAACCCGCAAGCCCGCGGAACGTACCAAAGGACATTCCCGTGGCTACATTGTCGATCCGGTTAGCAAGCGCGCGATCGGCTTCGAAAGCACGCACGAGATGCGCTGCGCGATGATGCTCCTGGCAAACAAGGACGTCGTGCACCTGGAGGACCAGCCTCCGGCTGTCCATTACCCTGATGCCGAAGGCGTCTGCCGCAAGCACACGTTCGATTATCGCGCGACATTGGCGGACGGACGTCGCGTGGCCATCGCCGTGAAGCCGAGCCATCTCCTCGCGAAGAGCGAAATCCGCGAGATCATCGCGCGGGTGAAGCCGAACCTGCATGGGTTTGCCGATCAGGCGCTCATTCTCACCGAACGAAACCTCACGATCGCTCGCGGCGACAACGCCGAGCACATCGTGCATGCCCGCCGCCATCGCAACGAGGCCGATTGCAAAGAGCTGCGAACGTTCCTGGAAGACGTTCCCGGGATTTTCCGCATCTACGAGGTCGTAAACCGCTTTCCCGACTTCGCCGCAGCCATGAATGCGATGTGGTGCCTGATCTACGACGGCTTTCTCAAGCTCACTTACCCCGACCGGACCCTCCGCGACGCGCCTTACGCGTACGTCGTGCATCTCCGGAACTGACCCACGTCATCGAACCAGTTCTGCCGACAACTACTCCAGAACCGCAAAGGAGTTCCCATGCGCACGCCTACGAAAACCTTCGAAGCACTCCGTCGCCTCAAGCTCGACGTGTGTTATCAGTTCCACAACAGCGGCCACACGCCCAACGCCACGAACTACGACATCCTCCAAGAGGCCTTCCGGGTTGCCCTGCTCTGGCAGGGGTGCTCGCTAGAGGACGCGTGGGAGGGGGCTTTGGAGCTTGTACGTGCCACGCCACCCGTCGTCGTTCGTGAGTGGCTTGCGGCCTATCAGGACCAGCACGGTCTCGAGGCACGGCAGCAGCGCTGGATCGACGCCATCTTCCAGCCCAATCGCCCTACCGCCGTGCATGCTTTCCGCGGCTTGAAAAACGACTGCGAATGTCCGTCCCGCGTAATCACGCTTTCGGTGAGGACGTTCCAGCGCCGGGTACGCCTTGAGCGCTCGCTGGCCCGTTCCATGCAGCGCATTCGGGACCGCCAAACCAAACGCATGCGATCTCTCGAAAAGGACCGTGCTCGCATGCCGCAAGCATCGGACTTCATCGCCCGCATCCTGGAGATCGCGGAGGCTGAAGGCTTCCGCGTAGTCCGCCATGGTCGTTCCTAAAGCCAGTTCAATCCCATTCCCAAACTCCCAAGGAGACTAACATGACGCTTTCCATCTTTGAACCGAACAAGCCCATCGTTCCGATCTTCGTCTTCAATGACGGCGACGGCTTCACCCGCTTCGGCCACGAATTCAAGTTCGTTTCCGCGGAGCCCGGTGGACACCTGTTGCTGAACCTGACCAACGACATCCACGTTGGTTTCACGGACGAGCAGATGAAGGAGATGTTCGACGATCCCATCAATCCGTTGGTCTACTATCCGGGCCGCTACCTCCCCAAAGGAGCACGGGCGGCGATGCATCCGCAGACATTCGTTGGCGACCTCGACGACGTCAACGACCAGGAAGAAGTACTGTTCAAGACTCAGTTCGCGGAAACTTTCGTTCGCTGGCAAGCGGAAAACCCCAAAGTCACGCGCTCGGACAACAGCATGAGCATCTACGTGCCCAAGATCTTCAAGGAGATCCAGAGCGGCAAGACGTGGAAGAACAAGCACGCTACTCCCAGCTGGCGCACTCTTCGCAACTGGATCCGGACCTATGAGCGCGATCCGAACCCGCACTCGCTCGTCTGCCGCCGTGGCCGCTGCCAGAAGAACACCTACTTCGACCCTGAAGTGGAAGGGCTCCTGCGTGAGTACACGTTGCAGTACGCAACAGACGCGCGCCTTCCGATGTATCGCCTTCACGGCAAGATGAAGGACGCCATCGACCTTCTCAACGCCAAGCGACCGGCGGACAAGCAGCTCAAGGTTCCGTCGCTCAAGACGTTCCAGAATCGGGTCAATGACCTGCCTCCCGCGTTCATCGAACTTGGGCGCAACGGTGAGGAGGCGGCAAGCCGGAAGTTCAACGCCATCCACCGGGGGCAGGAAGTCGTTCGCCTCGGGCAGCGCACGGAAATGGACGAATGGCGCATCGACCTTCGCACTTTGCTGTCGTTGTCCCCTTTCTGGAAAACGCTGACCCCAGAACAGAAGGAGCGAGTGCCTAAGATCACGCTCTGGATGACGGCGATCATCGACTTGGCTTCGCGTTGTTTGCTGGGGTTCCGGGTGCATCGCAAGGCGCCCTCCCGCACGACTGCGATCGGCACGCTCGAAATGGCGACGATCGACAAGACCGCGATCGCCAAAGCCTACGGCTGCATCGATCCTTGGGAATTCGCTCTCACGCCTTCGTCGATCGCGGTGGACTCCGCGACTTGGTACACGGCGACGGCGTTCCGCGTAACGGTCGCTGACCTTGGTGCGACGTTGTTCCTGCCGCCGGCTGGAAAGGCTTCCGCGCGCGGTACGATCGAGCGCTTCTTCCGCACCTGCTCGACCCAGGCGCTCGAGGAGCTCACCGGCCGCACCTGGGGCTCGATCGAAGCCAAGGGTGACCGCAATCCCGACGAAGAGGCCAGCGTGACCTTCGACGAGATTGCGCCTCACCTGACCCGGTTCTTCGTGGACGTCTATCACAACACACCCCACGCGGGCCTGAATGGCGAGACGCCCCGCAATGCCTGGAAGCGCCTCCGCAAGCTCGGCATCACTCCGCCGCCGACGGGGGAGCGTCGTCGCCACATCTTCGGCATCAACGTGATGCGAATGATCGCGGCAAACGGCATTCGCTATCTCGGCATCCACTACCAGTCGCGGGAGCTGCAGCACATCCGTCGTCGCCGCCGTAACCCGGAGGTGTTGGTCCGCATCGACCGGCAGAACCTCGGAGCAGTATCCGTCTGGGACGGCGACGGCTGGGTGTCGATCCCGGCGGTCCACGAGGAGTTCCAGGGCATGAGCTACTGGGCCTGGTCGGCCGCGTGCAGCGAGTTGCGCAAGAAGAACCTCGAGGCGGCGGAACTTTCCCGTCCCACGCTGCGCAAGGCCAAGGCGGATCTGGCCGCCCATGGGGAAATGATGAAGATCGAAGCCGGTCTCTCCCACGAGGGCCTTACCGAGGACGTCTACTTGGCCTGGGAGAAGAAGATCAACTTCCCCATCAAGATCACCAACAAGGCAAGCTCGCTGCCCGAGGACTTCGTGCAGGAAATGGTGCTGTCCGACGAATTCTACGAGGCGGTCGGGATCACCGGGCTGCCTGCGCTCAAGGACCTGCGCAAGGAAAAGCAGACCGCGGAAAAAGACGAAGCCGATGGCTGGCTCGACCCGCGCGAGCTTCCTTCCGATGATGATCCGGTTACTTCCGAGGGCATCGGCGGCCTTACACTCGACAACTCCTACGACAGCACGGGAGAGTGATATGGATTGGTCGGAAAATTTCGCTGAAGCCATCGTGCAACTTCGTTCCACGTTGTCTCCCGAGGAACTCGAGATGGCGGATCGCGTGCACAAGTTCCACATTCCTTACCTCGGCCTTGGGCGCGATCCGGCGGTGGCACTCGCCTTGAAACGGTTGGTGCTGAACATTGCCGGACAGCGCCCCGGTGGCCGCAAACACCCCAACAAGAGGCGCATTCTTGCTGTTTGCGGGGATTCCGGTTCAGGGAAGACGCGTGCGCTGCTGGAGCATACGGGAAAAATTCCCGCCATGCGTCCGTACCTGCTCCAGGGAACCATGTACTCGCCCTTCCTCGGGTACGAAGCACCCTCCCCATGCACCCCCAACCTGCTGGCTCAGGAAGGGCTAAGGGCATTGGGCGTGGACGTGAAATCGACAATCAAGGAGAACGCGGCCTGGGACCTCTTTCGAAACGAGCTCAAGGCCCACAGGGTACTCTTCGTGCTGATCGACGAAGCGCAACATGCGGTCAATACGGCAAACCGTATTGAGGCCCAAAAGATCGCGGACGCGTTCAAGAACTTGGTGCAGATGCCTGACTGGCCTGTGCGGCTCATCCTTGCGGGCGTGCCGCCACTCGACGAATTCTTGTCGACCGAAAAACAGCTGTTCAATCGGAGGACTCTCATCAGGTTCGAGAAGCTCCACGGCAAACGTGGGCTCGAGAGCATCCGCGAAGTCCTTGGAAAGGTCATCCAAGAACACGCGGGGCTTCAATTGGGGGAAGACCTCGACGGCGATTTCGCTGCTCGCCTCAGTCATGCGAGCGATGGCGACTTTGGGTCCGTCATCCAGATGATCCGAGACGCAGCGGAAATCGTGATCGCAACAGGTCGCGCGGTCGTGGAGAAATCTGACTTCGCTGCAACTTACGACTCTTTCACCGGATGCACACCGGACAACAACGTCTTCCGTCTCAAGGGCGACGCATGGGTCAGTCTCAAACCGCTTCGCGCGTATGCCAGACCGGAAGACCATGACTGGCGCAGTTCGTTCAGCGAGGCCGCCGCAATGCCAAGGTCCAAAAAGAAGACCGTCGCCTTCGGAGACCGGCCATGAGACACCTGACCCTCACGTTGCCCCGCGGTCACGACGAATCCCTGGCGAGTCACTTCTCGCGGGTCGCCGCCCTGCACGGTCAGCCTACCGCGTCCGCGTTTGCGAGCGTGTTCGGTCTTCGCTTTCGCAAGGTGGCAGCGGGAGCGAGTCCAGATGTGTATGAGGCGGCGGCAGCGCTGGGCGATACTCCCGAGAGCGTCGAGGCGACCCTGACGCGTTACGAAAAGAGGCGTCTCACTATTCGAGGCCATCAGTTCACCCGGGATTTCGCGTGCGCGAGCCAGAAGCGCTTCTGCCCATCGTGCCTGATCGAAGACGAAGAGCAAGGAACGGGTCGACCTGGCCTTCGAGCTTACGGCAGGATCATCTGGCTTCCACGCTTGATCCAGGGATGCCCCGTGCATGAAACGACATTCATCGAGTTCGACGCGCTCAGGTGGCAACTGGGTCCCGACTTCGCGCTATATCTGCGGTCGAACCAAACGTCGCTGGCCGAGTGTCAAAAACGGACGGAGCCCGCCGTGAACACGGACTTCCAGCAATTCGTGCTCGCCCGTCTCGCTGGCGCGGCCTCAGGTCTCTGGCTCGACACTATCCCGCTGCAAGCAGTGGGCCACCTGGCAACCGTCGTAGGGATGGTCACAAGGGGCGAGACTGCTGTTTCACCACGCGCAGACGAAAAGGTAATCCGCGACTGCGCGCCTGACGGTTTCGCCATCCTCGCGTCCGGGGAGAACGCCTTTCGTGAGTTTCTCGCGTCCGTCATCACCCGCAACTACACGCCAAGAAGAAAGATCTCCGCCTTGATCATCTATCGCGAGCTGGCCGCGGAGATGTTGTTCCATCAGGATGTGCCTGGTTATCGTGACCTGTTGACGATCCTGCAAAGCGTCGCTCGAGACATGCTTCCGCTGAGTCCAAATGAAGGCTTCCTGGAACCGGTCACCCGACGCAAACTTCACTCGATCCACAGCGCTTCCAAGGAATATGAGATCCCTTTCACAATCCTCTGGGCAGCCCTGGAAGAAGAAAGGTTGGTGCCGTTGGGCCTCAGCCCCTGGGCTGTCGCCAGAATGACTTTCGAAGCCGAGGCGGTTACCGACGTCGCCCGCGCCCTGCTTGAAAGCGGCTTTGCCGGCTCGGAGGCCCACAAGCGCTTTTCCCTGTCGGCCCGTTTGGCCGCAGCGGTCGACAAAAACAACTTCGTGCCGGCCGAATGGCTGACCATCGCGCATGCAACCGCGAAGCTCGGCACCACGAATGAAGATCTCACGGCTGCCTTGATTGACGATGGCTATCTGACAGAAATCGATGCTCCTACCAAGCAGTCGCCGCTGCGAATACGAAGAGCCGACATAGAGGAGTTCCGCCGACAATACGTACTTGGGCCGTCCTTCCATAAATGGGTTTCCCGGAAGACCCGCCTTGAGCCAAATGGCTGGCTCAACTCTTTGGACATCGCTCCGGTGATATCCGAGCACCGAATAGGAATGAACATCTATCCAATGGATTGCTACGCGAAAGCATCACTCGCCATGTCGGCGATGTCCTGAAAAAAGCGAGCCGGGATGCCCGGCTTCTTTTTTTGGCGATTTTCCGTGGGAAACTTGAGAGTTCCTTTTGGGAATCGAGGTTTACTCTTGGCGATTTCCGGTCCAATGATATCAATAGGTTGCACAGGGGTTGGGCAACTTGTGCTTACTTTCAACAGTTGCCCGGCGTCCGGATTGGACCTATGACCATTGACCAACAACGCTAAAACGCTTCCGGATCCGCCAAGCCCGACGCTTGGCCAGTAGGTTTGAACACGATGAAACTCGATGCCGTCGATGTCAGGCAAGCCGCCTCAGCCGCCGATATCGTCTATGAAGCCTTGCGCAAGGCGATCATCGAAGGTGACCTCGCCGAGGGCGAGAACCTGCGCCAGGACCACATCGCCCAGATGTTCAACACCAGCCGCATTCCGGTGCGCGAGGCGCTTTCACGTCTTGAGCAGCATGGCCTGATCACCACGGAGCGCTACAAGGGCGCGGTCGTCGCCGGGCTTTCGATCGAAGAAATCGAAGAGATTTTCGAGTTCCGCGCGCTCATCGAGGCCGAAGTCATTCGTCTGGCCGTGCCCAATCTCGACCGTCGCACACTCGAGCTTGCACGCCAGCATTGCGAGGAGTTCGAACGCGAGGAGAATGCGGATCGCTGGGGCGAGATCAACCGCAACTTCCACTACAGTCTCTACGAGGCGGCGCGGCGGCCCTATTACCTCCAGATCGTCCGCGCCTCGCTCGACCGTATCGATCGCTACCTTCGTGCGCAGTTGACGCTCACGTCAGGCGTTGCCCGGGCGCGTCGCGAGCACAAGGCGATCCTGGATGCCTGTATGGCACGCGACGCCGAGCGGGCTTGTGCGTTGACGCGCGACCATATCCTTGATGCCGGTCGCTCGTTGACCATCTTCCTCAGAGAACAAAGAGGCTAGCGGCGCAGCTTTCCCGCCACTCTGGCCAACCGTCATAATAGTTTGATTTACATATCGTTTTATCTTGTTTCATTCCGGATCGATTCTTGACTCTTCACACTAGGACTCCCGCTGAAATTGCACCGGAGCTTGATCTCTCCTCGGTTGACAAGCGACGCGGAAGCCTGAAAAGTGAAGCCTCTATCGAGACCGGCAGCGTTGGGAGGACTTGATGTCTGTGCGCGCGTTTTTCGGCCTTTCCACCCTACTTTTGTCTCTTTTGACCATCGGAAGTCCCGCCGCTGCGCAGGAGACCGGTCGCCAAGTCGAGATAACGCAGGATGGCGACTACTTCGGTTTCGATCTCAGGACCGAGCAAAACGTCTCGCTCGACGAGTGCCAGCAGACCTGTATCGCCGATCAGTCCTGCCGCGCCTTCACCTACAATCCCAAGGTGAAGTGGTGCTTCCTCAAGTCTGATTACAATCAGCTGAATTCCTTCCCGGGCGCGATCGCCGGCAAGATCGTCCAGCCGCAGGCCGCCGAAGCCGATATTGGTGCGCCGCCGCGGCTGAAATTCCTGTCGGACCAGATCCTGCAGGACGCCCGCAACACCAAGGCCAATCTCGCCCTTGCCGACGACCAGCAGGGAATGGGCATCAATACGCTCCTCGACATGGCGCGTGGCCAGGCCGGCATGGGCAATATCGAGAACGCCCTGAAGGCCTTCCAGGGTGCGCTAGCGATCACGCCCGACGACGCCGAGCTTTGGCTTGAGACAGCCCGCACGGCCAACCGCATCACCAACAATTCGGCCGTGTCGATGCAAGCGGCGATCGCCGCGATCAACGGCTACGAGTTGACCCGCACGACCGAGAGCCGGGCGCATGCGCTCGCCGTCATGGCGAAATCGCTCGAAGGCGCTGAAAATTACCGCGCCGCACTGGACGCCTACAAGGCGAGCCTGGAGCTGGTGAAGGCGAAATCCGTCGAGGCGGCCTATCTCGATCTCAAGCAGCGCAAGGGCTTCCGCGTGGTCGAGCATACGATCGACTCGGACGCAGCAACGCCCCGCGCCTGCGTGCAGTTCTCCGAACAGCTTCTGAAGAGCGGCGCCGACTATGCCTCCTTCGTCACCGTCAACGGTGCGGCGCCAAAAGCGCTTGAAGCCAAGGGCGACCAGATCTGCGTCGAAGGACTTTCGCATGGCGAGCGTTACAAACTGACGCTCAGGACCGGCCTGCCATCCACGGTCGACGAGGTGCTGGAAGCGCCTGTCACCCTCGACATCTATGTCGCGGACCGCGGTCAGATGGTGCGCTTCACCGGCGACAGCTTCGTGCTGCCCTCGACCGCACGCCGCGGCATCCCCCTCGTATCAGTCAATACCGACAGCGCCAAACTCAAGCTCTACCGCGTCGGCGACCGCAGCATCGCCCAGGTGCTGCAGAGCTCGCAGTTCCTGACCCAGCTCGACGGCTACAGCGCCCAGCGGATCGAGGACGAAAGCGGCGAACTCGTCTGGCAGGGCACGATCGACATCGCGCGTGACGTCAACAAGGAGGTCGTTACCAGCTTCCCGGTCGACGAGGCGCTGCCTGAGCGCAAGCCCGGCGTCTACGTTCTAACCGCAGCCCCGACCACCGGCGTCAGCCAGGAATGGGATGCGCGCGCGACGCAATGGTTCGTCGTTTCCGATATCGGCGTTTCCACCTATGCCGGCACCGACGGGCTGAACGTCTTCGTTCGCTCGCTCGCCTCGGCGGAACCGATCGAAGGCGTTAAACTGCAGCTCGTCGCCAAGAACAACGAGATTCTTGGCACGGCGACCAGCGATAGCGATGGCCGCGTCACATTCACGGCGGGTCTGATCCGCGGCACGGCCGGACTGACCCCTGCGGTCATCACCGCCAAGAAGGGCGAAGACGATTACGTCTTCCTCGACATGAGCCGCGCCGGCTTCGACCTCTCCGACCGCGGTGTCACCGGCCGCGCCGCGCCCGGCGCCATCGACATACTCGCCTGGACCGAGCGCGGCATCTATCGTGCCGGCGAAACGGTGCATGCGGCGGCGCTTGCGCGCGACGTCGACGGCATGGCGATCGAGAACCTGCCGCTGACCTTCGTCTTCCTGCGCCCGGACGGCGTCGAGTATCGCCGCATGACCAGCCCCGGCGGTAAGCTCGGCGGCCATACGCTCGATCTCGACACCCAGGCCAACACAATGCGCGGCACCTGGACGATGCAGATCTTCACCGATCCGAAATCCCCGGCGATCGGCGAAAAGCAATTCCTGGTCGACGACTTCGTGCCCGATCGTACCGAATTCGACCTGACGAGCGACGCCAAGGAAATCGCTGTCGGCGAGACGGCAAGCGTCGCTGTCGACGGGCGCTATCTCTACGGCGCGCCCGCGGCCGGCCTCGAGCTCGAAGGCGAAGTGACGATCAAGCCGACGCGCGAAAGTGCCGCCTTCAAGGGCTATTCCTTCGGCCTCGCCGACGAAGAGGCGAGCGAAGACACGCGCCTGCCGCTTGAGGAACTTTCACCGCTCGACGAGGAAGGTAAATCCAGCTTCGACATCCTCATCGATGAAGTGCCCTCGACCACGCAACTGCTCGACGCGACCGTCACCGTCCGCATGCGCGAGGCCGGCGGCCGCGCCGTCGAACGTTCGCTGAAACTGCCCGTGCGCGCCGAGGGCCCGATGCTCGGGATCAAGCCGGAATTCGAAGGCGAACTCGCCGAAAATTCCGTCGGCAAGTTCCGTGTCATCGCCGTCGATCCGAGCGGCAGCAAGATCGCCATGCCCGGGGCCTTGTGGAAACTCATAAGCGTCGAGCGCAATTATCACTGGTACCGTGACGGCAGCGCCTGGAAATACGAGCCTGTCGTCACCACCAAGCAGGTGGCAAACG
Source organism: Ensifer sp. 22521 (assembly GCF_052044795.1). NCBI lineage: Bacteria > Pseudomonadati > Pseudomonadota > Alphaproteobacteria > Hyphomicrobiales > Rhizobiaceae > Ensifer > Ensifer sp. 22521. The sequence goes on along the minus strand of NZ_JBQENM010000004.1, from coordinate 71,755 downwards.
GCAGCGTCGACCTGACGGAAGACGGCGGCGAAATCGCCGTGCCGGTTGGTTGGGGGCGCTATCGCCTGGAGGTCGAGACAGCCTCGATCGACGGTCCGACGTCGAGCGTCGAGTTCGACGCCGGCTGGTATGTCGCTGCCACCTCCACCGAAACGCCCGACGGCCTGGAGATCGCGCTCGACAAGGAGAAATACGCGGTCGGAGACACGGCCAAGCTCAAGGTCTCGCCGCGCTTTGCCGGTGAACTGCTGGTCACTGTCGGCACGGAGAACCTGATCACCACCCAGACCGCATCGATTGCCGCGGAAGGCGGCGAAGTCGAGCTGCCGGTTACCGAAGCCTGGGGCGCCGGCGCCTATGTGACGGCGACGCTCTACCGGCCGGGCGATGCGCAGGAAAGCCGCATGCCGATGCGCTCGATCGGCATCAAATGGCTCTCGGTCGATCCGGCCGAGCGCAAGCTCGCGGTCACACTCGATGCACCGGAAAAGATGGAACCGCGCAAGGCACTCGACATCAGCCTTCAGGTTGCCGGTGCCGGTGCCAACGAGGAAGCCTATGTGACGATCGCCGCGGTCGACGTCGGCATCCTCAATCTCACGCGTTACGAGGCGCCAGATCCGGAAGCCTGGTACTTCGGCCAGCGGCAGCTCGGCCTCGAGATCCGCGACCTCTACGGCCGCCTGATCGACGGCTCGCTTGGCGCCACCGGGCGGTTGCGCACCGGCGGTGACGGCGGACAGGTCGCTCTTCAGGGCAGCCCGCCCACGGAAAAGCTGGTCGCCTTCTTCGAAGGGCCGGTACAGCTCGACAGCGACGGCAAGGCGACCGTCAGCTTCGACATCCCGCAGTTCAACGGCACAGCGCGGCTGATGGCCGTTGCCTGGACGAAATCCGGCGTCGGCCACGCCATGCGCGACGTGGTGATCCGCGATCCGGTCGTCGTCACCGCCAGCCTGCCGCGGTTCCTGGCGCCGGGAGACCGGTCGGAACTGAGGCTCGACATCGCTAACACCGATGCACCGGCCGGCGACTACCAGATCCATGTCACGACCAGTGGTCCTGCCACAGTCGAACAACCGGGCACCGGCAACACGGTGACCCTGGACCAGGGCGGCCGTTCCTCCATCACCTTGCCGGTGGTCGGGCAATACCCCGGCAACGGCGTCGTTACGGTGGCGCTGACCGGTGCCAACGGACTTTCACTGGAACAATCGCTCGATCTGCTTGTGCGTCCGGCAACCCTGCCGGTGACCCAGCGGCAGGTCGTCGCAATCGCGCCCGGAAGCAGCCTGACGGTCGACGGGCAGTTGCTCGCCGACAGCATTCTGCAGGGCGCCTCGGTCAACCTCAGCGTCACGCGTTCGGCCGCCTTCGATATGCCGGCGCTGCTGATGACGCTCGATCGCTACCCCTATGGCTGCGCCGAACAGACGACGAGCCGCGCGCTGCCGCTGCTCTACCTCAGCGATCTCGCCAAGCAGTCCGGTCTCACCGACGACGAAGGCGTGATGAAACGGGTGCAGGAGGCGATCTATCGCGTACTTTCCTATCAATCGTCGTCGGGCAGTTTCGGCCTCTGGGGCCCGGGTTATGGCGATCTCTGGCTCGACGCCTATGTCACCGATTTCCTCACCCGCGCCCGCGAACAGAAGTACGACGTGCCGGAGGCCGCGATGGTCCAGGCGCTTGAAAACCTGCAGAACGGCGTCAGCTACGACACCAATGCCAAGGACCGCGGCAACGAGATCGCCTATGCGCTCTACGTGCTCGCCCGCAATCGCAAGGCGGCGATCAACGACCTGCGCTACTACGCCAACACGCTGATCGACGACTTCCCCACGCCGCTCGCCAAGGCGCATATCGCCGCGGCGCTGGCACTCTATGGCGACGCCCAGGGGTCGCAGGATACCTTTGCCAAGGCGGCGAACATGTCGACCGGCCTCATCAATGTCAGCCTGTCGCGCTCCGATTACGGCTCGTCGCTGCGTGACAACGCGGCGGTGCTGGCGCTCGCCGCCGAAAGCCGCCCGGTTCCGCCGATCGTTCCCGAGTTGTCGAAGATCGTCGCGCGCGAATGGGAGCAGAAGACTTACACCAGCACCCAGGAACAGGCCTGGATGCTGCTTGCCGCCCGCGCCATCCAGAACGGCGATGAGGACATGGCACTGGAGGTCAATGGCGCATCGAAGACCGGCAGCTACGCCGCCCAGATGACCGGCGACGCGCTTACGACCCATCCGATCGTGATCCGCAACCAGGGCGCCGATCCGGTCTCGGCCGTCGTCACCACGGTTGCCGCACCCGCCCAACCGCTTTCGGCCGGCGGCGACGGTTTCACCATCGAGCGCACCTACTACACGCTCGACGGCGCCGAGGCGAACGTCATGGAAGCCCGACAGAACGAGCGCTATGTCGTCGTACTGAAAGTGACGGAAGCCAACGACTGGCCGTCGCGCGTGCTCGTCACCGACCTGTTGCCGGCCGGCTTCCAGATCGACAATCCGAGCCTCGTCGACAGCGCCCAGCTCGGCAACTTCGAGTGGCTCGGCGAGATCACTGCGACGCATACGGAGTTCCGCAACGACCGCTTCGTCGCGGCGCTGGACCGCAGCATCGGGGCCGGGCGCGAAGTCACGCTCGCCTATGTGGTGCGTGCCGTGACCCCGGGCGTTTACGACCATCCGGCTGCCTCCGTCGAGGATATGTACCGGCCGCAGCTTTCGGCCCGCACTGCCACCGGGCGCATGGAGGTTCAGGCGGCACAATAGGCACGACCATGTCGATTGGGCGCAAACTGCTGATCGCCTTGCCCGTCTGCCTGCTGCTGACGGGGCTGACGGGCTTTGCGATCGAGAAGGCCGACGAGGCCTTCCCGCCCCCACTTGCGGAGGCTGCCGTCGTCTCACGTGAGGTGGACGACGCCAGCGGTCAATTGTTGCGCGCCTTCGCAACACCGGAAGGTCTCTGGCGGTTGAAGACGACGGTCGACGATGTTGATCCGCAGTTCCTCAAGATGCTGATCGCCTATGAGGACCAGCGCTTCCAGGAGCATTCGGGCGTCGATTTCCTCGCGCTCGGCCGCGCTGCTCTGCAATTCGTCAGCAACGGCCGGATCGTCTCAGGCGCCTCGACACTCTCGATGCAAGTCGCACGCCTGATCGAGCCGCGCGCGCAGCGCTCCGTCACCGCCAAGCTCCTGCAGATCGCCCGCGCTATCCAGATCGAAAGGCGCCTATCGAAGGACCAGATCCTCAACCTCTACCTCACCCACGCGCCCTATGGCGGAAACATCGAGGGTGTGCGCGCCGCAAGTCTCGCCTGGCTCGGCAAGGAGCCGAAGCGGCTGACGGCCGGTGAGGCAGCGCTGCTCGTCGCCCTGCCGCAATTGCCGGAAAAGCGCCGGCCGGATCGCAATCATGCCGCGGCAGTCGCTGCCCGCGAGCGGGTGCTGACCCGTCTCGCCGTCGCTGACGTCATCGGGGACGGCGAAGCCGAGCGCGCAATCGCGACATCTGTCCCCTCGCGCCGCCTACAGCTGCCGTCCTATGCCGCCCATCTCGCCGAGCGCGCGTTGCGCAAGGACGCGCACGCGGCCCAGCATCGGACGACCTTGCGCCTCGCCGTCCAGCGTAACCTCGAGGCCGTGGCAAAGGAGGGCGCTGCCAAGCTGGGGCCGAAGGTTTCGGTCGCCATGATGATGGCCGATGCCAAAACCGGCGAGATCGTCGCTTCGGTCGGATCTGCCGACTATTTTGATGCGAGCCGCTCCGGTTGGATCGACATGACCCGTATCACGCGCTCGCCGGGTTCCACCCTCAAGCCGTTCATCTACGGCCTCGCCTTCGAAGAGGGGCTCGTCAGCCAGGAAACGATCATCGAGGATCGGCCGGCGGACTTCTTCGGCTATCGGCCGCGCAACTTCGACATGAGCTATCAGGGCGATGTCAGCGTGCGCGAGGCGCTGCAACTCTCCTTGAACGTGCCGGCGATCCGCCTTCTCGATGCGGTCGGCCCGGCTGAGCTGATGATGCGCTTCCGCCGCGCCGAGGTGAAACCGGGGCTGCCGGCAGGCGAAGCGCCCGGACTTGCCATTGGCCTTGGCGGCGTCGGACTTTCGCTGCGCGATCTCGTCCAGCTTTATGCAGCACTTGCCAATCGCGGCTTCCCCCTTCGTCTTGGCGACGGCATCGATGGCAAGGCCGGCCTGATCGAGGCCGAACCCTTACTTTCCCCCGTCGCCGTCTGGAATGTTTCCGATGCGCTCTCGGGCGTGTTGCCGCCGACGGGCAGCCGCCAGCGCGGCATCGCCTACAAGACCGGCACCAGCTACGGCTACCGCGACGCCTGGTCGGTCGGCTATGACGGCCGCCACGTGCTCGGTGTCTGGGTCGGCCGTCCCGACAACGGTGCCGTACCAGGCCTCACCGGCTATGGCAGTGCCGCCCCCATTCTCTTCGAAGGCTTCGCCAAGTCAGGCTTCGGCATAACGCCGCTACCGGATGCTCCTGCCGGCGCGATCCGCATTTCGCAAGCGGAACTGCCGATCAGCCAGCGCCGCTTCTCGCTGACCGCTAGCGGCCTCGTCAACGCTTCAGCGCGCGAACCGGCGCCGCAGATCGTCTTCCCGCCCGAAGGCTCGCGCGTCGAACTTGGGATGGATCATCAGGCAATTTCGCCGCTGACGCTCAAGCTGCAAGGCGGACGAGCGCCATTCCGCTGGCTCGCCAATGGCCGGCCTCTCCCTGAGCTGACCCGGCGCCGCGTGACACAATGGCAGCCGGATGGCGTCGGCTATTCGACACTCACCGTCATCGACGCGGTCGGCCGCGCCGCCAGCGTGCGCGTCTTTATCGAGTAGCGGCGCTCCGTTCACGCACGCCATCCTGGGGATTTGCAGCCAGTACTGCCGCGGTGGCCGATGTCGCCGCCGTGTTCCTCGCTTCCTTCACGCTCGGGCGGCTGGCTGGTGGCGCCGGCCACCTGGTGCCCCGCGCTTGCGGCTCGATCCTCATCGGCCTTGGCCTGATGCTGGCGAGCCAGCCGATCTGACTATCACAAGACGACCGGTGCCCGCGTGGCTACCTTGGTGTATCGTGAGACACGCTGGAGTGGAGGGGCCGGACCATGCTGAATGCAACCGAGATCGCCAAGGCTGCCGAAAGCCTGCATCAGGCAGAGCAGGATCGAAAACAGATCGGGCTTCTGTCGCTCAAACATCCCGACATGACTGTCGACGACGCCTATGCGATCCAGGCGGCCTTGGTCAGGCGCAAGCGCGACGACGGCCACCGCATCATCGGCTGGAAAATCGGCCTGACGTCCAATGCCATGCAGCAGGCACTCGGCATCGACACGCCGGATTCCGGCGTACTCTTCGACAACATGCTGTTCGATGATGGCGCAAGCATTCCGGCCGACCGCTTCATTCAGCCACGGGTCGAAGCCGAGATCGCCTTCGTGATGAAGGCCGGGCTGAAGGGTCCGCGCGTCAATATCGTCCAGGTGCTGAACGCCACGGACTATGTGATGCCGGCGCTGGAAATCCTCGACAGCCGCATCGTCCGCACGGATCCGAAAAGCAAGAAGGCGCGAACCCTCGTCGATGCGATCTCTGACAATGCCGCCAATGGCGGCCTCATCCTCGGCGGTCGCGCCGTACGTCCGGATAGGGTCGACATGCGCTGGATGGGCGCTATCGTCTCGCGCAATGCGGTGATCGAGGAGACGGGGCTTGCGGCCGGCGTCCTCAACCATCCGGCCCGCGGCATCGCCTGGCTTGCCAACCGGCTTGCGCAATGCGGCGATGCAATCGAGCCCGGTCAGATCGTCCTCTCAGGCTCCTTCATCCGCACGCTCGAGGCCAAGAGCGGCGACACGATCGTCGCCGATTTCGGTGCCTATGGCTCGGTGAGCTGCCACTTCGCGTAGCGCGAACGTGGCTGGCTACGCACACGCCCGTTTCACTGCACCAGGATGGCGCGGAAATCATTCACATTGGTGCCGGTCGGCCCCGGCTTGAAGAGATCGCCGAGCGCATCGAACGCCGTCCAACTGTCGTTCTTCTGCAGCAGCGCTGCCGCATCGAGCCGTTGGGCGACGAGCCGGGCGATGGTCGTATCATCGGCAAAGGCGCCGGCATTGTCCTCCGACCCGTCGATGCCATCGGTGTCGGCGGCAAGCGCCGAGACACCCTTGGCGCCATCGATGCCGAGCGCCAACGCCAGCAGGAATTCGCTGTTGCGTCCTCCCTTGCCCTTCCCGCGGATCGTCACCGTCGTCTCTCCACCCGAGAGTACCACGACAGGCTTGGCGAACGGCCGGCCGCGGCCGGCGACCTCACGGGCGATCGCCGCGTGCACGCCGCCAACATCGCGCGCCTCGCCCTCGATTGCATCGGAAAGAATGATGGCTTCAATGCCTGCGGCACGCGCCTCGGTAGCCGCAGCCTCGAGCGAGACGGACGCGGACGCGATGAGCCGGACTTCGTTTCGGGCAAAGCGCAGATCGTCAGGCGACGGCGCGGCGCTATTCGGGCTTTTTATCCAAGCCATGACATTGGCCGGCAAATCCAGGCTGTAGCGCTCGATGAGCGTCAGCGCATCCTCGCGAGTACTCGCATCGGCAAGCGTGGGGCCGGAAGCGACCAGCGCCGGATCGTCGCCTGGAATATCGGAGACGATCAGCGAGACGACCTTTGCCGGATAGGCGGCGGCGGCAAGCCTGCCGCCCTTGATCATCGAGACGTGCTTGCGCACGGCGTTCATGGCGCTGATCGGTGCACCGGAGGCAAGCAGTGCCCGGTTGACGGCAATCTCGTCTTCCAGCGCCAGGCCGGGCGGAGGCGAAGGCAGAAGCGCCGAGCCACCGCCGCAGACGAGCGCCACGACGAGGTCGTCCTCCGTCAGCCCGCTGACTTCGGTGAGCAAACGCTTCGAGGCAAGTAGACCGTTCTCATCGGGGAGTGGATGCGATGCTTCAAGCACCTCGATCTTCTCGCAAGGGGCAGCGTAGCCATAGCGGGTGACGACCACGCCAGAAAGCGGGCCATCCCAATGGCGCTCGAAGGCGGCCGCCATCTGCGCCGCGCCCTTGCCGGCGCCGACGACCACCGTGCGCCCCTTCGGCCGCTCCGGCAGATTGGCCGCAATCACCTTTTCCGGGTCAGCCGCGGCAACGGCCGAGGTGAACAGCGTTTCCAGGAAGCGGCGTGGGTCGGTGATGGCTGGCATTTGTCTCCCCTTAGAGCACTTACGCAATTTCCGGGCGGAAAACCGCTTCACACTTTTCCTGGAACTGCTTGATGATGTCTCGGGCGGCGGTTCCTCCAACCGCCGCCCGGACACATGACCGGCCCGGCACAATGGGACGCCAGACGGATCATGTGCATTTCATGCCTTGCGCTCTTGAAGCGGCGCAATTCCGAACGGAAAACCGCTTCACACTTTTCCGGGAATTGCGCTAGGCGACCTGGTGGTTCGCCATGCGCTCCAGCGCGCGCACGAGACCCGAGTGATCGAGACCGCTGTCGCCGTTGGCGGCGCAGTTGTTGAAGAGCTCCTGCGTTGCTGCGGTGTTTGGCAGCGAAATGCCGAGCGACTTTGCGCCCTGGAGAGCCAGGTTCAGGTCCTTCTGGTGCAGCGAGATGCGGAAGCCCGGGTCGAAGGTGCGCTTGATCATGCGCTCGCCGTGTACCTCGAGAATACGCGAGGAAGCAAAACCGCCCATCAGCGCCTCGCGAACACGTGCCGGGTCGGCGCCGGCCTTGGACGCGAAGACGAGCGCTTCCGAAACCGCTTCGATCGTCAGCGCGACGATGATCTGGTTGGCAACCTTGGTGACCTGGCCGTCGCCGCAGTCACCAACGAGGGTGATGTTCTTGCCCATCAGCTGCAGGAGCGGCAGGGCGCGGTCGAAGCTTTCCTGGGCGCCGCCGGCCATGATCGAGAGCGAGGCGTTCTTGGCGCCGACTTCACCGCCGGAGACCGGAGCGTCGATATATTCGGCGCCGGTTTCGCGAACCTTCTTGGCAAATTCCTTCGTCTCGATCGGCGAGATCGAGCTCATGTCGATGACGAGCTTGCCCTTGGAAAGGCCGTAAGCAACGCCGTTTTCGCCGAAGAGGACGTCCTTGACCTCAGGGGTGTCCGGCAGCATCAGGATGATCGTGTCGACGGTCTCGGCGAGCGCCTTCGGCGTGTCGACGAACTTGAGGCCGTTGTCGAGCAGTTCCTGGCGCGGCGGAATGACGAACTTCGAGGTGACGATGGTGTGGCCGGCATCCTGCAGGTGGCGCGCCATCGGCGTGCCCATGATACCCAGTCCAATGAAACCGATTGTTGCCATGGTGCTTAGCTCCTGATCTTGATGATGCCTGCGGATTGGGTGCGCTGGCGCTCGGTGCCGAGCCAGCCAAGGCCATCGGCCGTGGTGGTGCGCGGCTTGTATTCGCAACCGATCCAGCCGTCATAGCCGGCCTCTTCCAGCGCGTCGAAAACGAAGGGATAGTTGATCTCGCCGGTGCCCGGCTCGTTCCGGCCGGGATTATCGGCAAGCTGAACATGGGCGATGCGGTTGGCAAAGCGCTTGTAGGTGCCGACCAGTTCACCCTCGGTGCGCTGCTGGTGGTAGAGGTCGTACTGGATGAAGAGGTTGTCGCTGCCGACTTCCTCGATGATCGAAGCGGCCTGGCCCACCGTGTTCAGGTAGAAGCCCGGAATGTCGAAGCGGTTGATCGGCTCGATCAGCAGGCGAATGCCATGCTTGCCGAGTTCAGCCGCGGCGAGCTTCAGGTTCGCGACGAGCGTCGTGCGCAGGATGCTGTCGGACACGCCATCCGGTGCGATACCGACCAGGCAGTTGACCTGCTTGCAGTCGAGCGCCGTCGCGTAGTCGATGGCGCTTGCGACACCCTTGCGGAATTCGTCAACCCGGTCGGGCAGGATGGCGATGCCGCGTTCGCCGCGGGCCCAATCGCCAGCCGGCAGGTTGTGCAGAACCTGGGTCAGGCCGTGGCGCTGAAGCTCGGCGCGCAGGCTCACCTTCTCGAATTCGTAGGGAAACAGATATTCCACGCCTTCGAAGCCGGCCTTGGCAGCAAGGGCGAAACGATCGAGGAACGGCACCTCGTTGAACAGCATTGTCAGGTTCGCAGCGAACTTCGCCATGCGATGTCTCCTCCTTGTGTTTGTCTTTGGAGCGGAATGCGGGCGGAAAACCGCCCGCATTTTGCTCAGTCGAGCAGGGCGGCCGTGATCGCGGTCGGCACGTCTTCGCCGCGGATCGCCAATTCCTCGAACTCGACGACGGCATTGATGTCTGCGCCCATGGAGATGTTGGTGACGCGCTCGAGGATGAACTCGATGACGACGGGAACCTGGTGCTCGTCCATCAGCGCCCGTGCCCGATCAAAGGCCTCCTGGAACTCGTTCGGGCTGCGCACCCGGATCGCCTTGCAGCCGAGGCCCTCGGCAACCGCGACGTGGTCGACGCCGTAGCCCTTCTCCGCATCGCCCGAGGCATTGATGTTGTCGAAGGCAAGGCTGACCTCGAAGTCCATGTTGAAGCCGCGCTGCGCCTGGCGGATGAGGCCGAGATAGGAATTGTTCACGACCACATGCAGGTAAGGCAGCTTGTGCTGGGCGCCGACGGCCAGTTCCTCGATCAGGAACTGGAAGTCGTAGTCGCCGGAAAGCGCAACGATCGGCCGGTCCGGATCAGCGGCGCGAACGCCGAGAGCCGCTGGCAAAGTCCAGCCGAGCGGGCCGGCCTGGCCGCAGTTGATCCAGTTACGCGGCTTGTAGACGTGCAGGAACTGCGCGCCGGCGATCTGGCTGAGACCGATGGTCGAGACGTAGCAGGTGTCGCGACCGAAGGCCTTGTTCATCTCCTCGTAAACGCGCTGGGGCTTGAGCGGCGTTTGGTCGAAATGGGTCTTGCGCAGCATGGTGCGCTTGCGCTCGCGGCACTCTTCCGCCCAGGCGGACCAATCGCGCAGCTTGCCGGCCGTCTTCCACTCCGTCGCGACGTCGAGGAAGAGTTTCAGCGCAGCGCCGGCATCCGAGACGATACCGAAATCAGGCGCGAAGACACGACCGATCTGGGTCGGCTCGATATCGACGTGAACGAACTTGCGGCCTTCCGTATAGGTCGGAACGTTGCCGGTGTGGCGGTTGGCCCAACGGTTGCCGACACCGAGAACGAAGTCGGAAGCGAGCATGTTGGCGTTGCCGTAGCGGTGCGAGGTCTGCAGGCCGCACATGCCGGCCATCAGCGGATGGTCGTCCGGGATGGTGCCCCAGCCCATCAACGTCGGGATGACCGGAATGCCGGTGATCTCGGCGAATTCGGTCAAGAGGTCCGAAGCGTCGGCGTTGATGATGCCGCCCCCGGCGACGATCAGCGGACGCTCCGCCTCGTTCAGCATCGCGATCGCCTTTTCGGCCTGGGCACGCGTCGCCTTCGGCTTATAGGGCTCAAGCGGCTGATAGGTGTCCGGATCGAACTCGATCTCGGCGAGCTGGACGTCGACCGGCAGGTCGATCAGCACCGGGCCGGGACGGCCGGAGCGCATGATGTGGAAAGCCTTCTGGAAGACGAAGGGAACCAGCGCCGGCTCCATGACGGTAACCGCCCACTTGGTGACGGGTGCGGCGATCTTCGCAATATCGACCGCCTGGAAGTCTTCCTTGTCGAGACGGGCGCGCGGCGCCTGGCCGGTGATGCAGAGGATCGGGATCGAATCCGCAGAAGCCGAATAGAGGCCGGTGATCATGTCGGTGCCAGCCGGGCCCGACGTGCCGATGCAGACGCCGATATTGCCATGCTTGGCGCGGGTATAACCTTCGGCCATATGCGAGGCACCCTCGACGTGGCGGGCGAGAATGTGGCGGACGGAACCGCGAGCCTTCAGAGCCGAATAGAACGGGTTGATGGCGGCGCCAGGTACGCCGAAGGCACAGTCGATGCCTTCCTTCTCCAGAACATAAACAGCCGCGTCAACGGCACGCATCTTAGCCATGGGAACTCCTCCTATTTCCTGAAAACATAATCCATAATTTTCGATACGCAACACATAAATGGAAATCATTTCCATCATGTGGAAATAAAGATTTTCAACAATTCGGAGAAAATCCCTCCGTGGCCTGATAGAGGATGATGGCGAGAGACGTGATTTGCAGAGAGGCTTCGATGGACGGCAACGGCAGGGGAAAACGCGGACGCAAGGCGGGCGAGAATGCAGCACCGTCATCCGTACAGGTGCTCGATCGCAGCCTTGCTCTTCTGACGGTCGTCGCCCAGGAGGACGGCTCGACCTTGACCCAGCTTGCCGACCAGACCGGCATGGCGCCATCCACAGTGCATCGTCTGCTGACGACGCTGGCCGGCCACGGCATGGTGATGAACGACCCGGACACCGGCGCCTGGACCGTCGGCCTCAAGGCATTCGAGATCGGCAACGCCTATCTGCGGTTCCGCAAGCTCGGAACGATCAGCCGCCCCTTCCTCAAGGGCCTCATGGAGGAAAGCGGCGAGACGGCGAATATCGGCATCGAGGAAGGCGGCGACGTCGTCTTCATCTCGCAGGTCGAAAGCCACGCGCCGATGCGCGCCTTCTTCCGCCCCGGCCGCCGCGGTCCGGTTCATGCCTCCGGCATCGGCAAGGCGATCCTTTCGACCTGGTCGGACAAGGAGATCGCCCAGCTGCTCGGTGGCCGCGAACTCGCGCATTTCACCGACAAGACCCGCGACACGCTGCCGGCGCTCTTGAAGGACATCCAGGAAATCCGTCACCGCGGCTGGTCCGTCGACGACGAGGAGCACACGCTCGGCATGCGCTGTGTCGCAGCACCAATCTTCAACGAATATGGCGAAACCATCGCCGGCATTTCGATCTCCGGCCCGTCCGTCCGCGTCAGCGACCAGAAGCTTTCGACCTTCGGCCCCATCGTGCGCGAACGCGCCGACGCCCTGACGAGGGCAATGGGTGGCAAACGACCGGAAGACCTGTAACGGCCCAGACGAAAGCGCCGCGCATCGATCAAGACGCGCGGCGCTGGGAGATTCTGCTTTGAGCACCAATCGGTGTCCGGCCGACGGCGAATGAGGCGCAGTCGGCGTCCGCCCTATGCGGTCTCGAAGCTTCTCGTCACCGCGTTCGCGGTATCCTTGGTCGCGGTCGCAACACCCTTCATCGGCTTGCCCCCAACATAGGTTTCGGCCACCGACCGGTCGTCGCCCATCGTCTGCAGGATGAAGAGCTCTTCCGCCAGCGAACCGGCGACCCGCATGCGCAGTTCCATCGATGGTTTGGCGCGACTGTCGAGCACGACGATATCGGCATCGGCGCCGACATGCAGCGAGCCGATGCGATCATCCAGCTCAAGCGCCCGGGCATTGCCGAGCGTCATGCGGTAGAAGGAGTTGAACGGCGTCAGCCGCTGGCCCTGCAGGTGCAACACCTTATAGGCCTCGTCCATCGTCTCCAGCATCGAGAAGCTGGTACCAGCACCGACGTCGGTCGCGACCGACCAGCGCGCGCCGAGCTTGTCGAAGCGATCCCTGTCAAAGAGACCGGAGCCGAGGAACAGGTTCGAGGTCGGGCAGAAGGTGCCGACCGCGCCTGTCTCGGCGAGAACCGAGATCTCGCGATCGCTCAAATAAATGCAGTGGCCGAGCAAGGTCTTGCGTGTCAGAAGGTCGTAGCGCGCGTAGATATCGGTGTAGTCCTTGGCCTCCGGATAGAGCGAGGTCGCGAAAGCGATCTCATCCTTGTTCTCGGAAAGATGCGTCTGGACGTAGCACTCCGGGTGCTCGGCGACGAGCGTGCGGCTCGCCTCCATCTGCTCCGGCGTGGAAGTGATGGCAAAGCGCGGGCTGATGGCGTAATGCGCACGGCCGCGGCCGTGCCACTTGGCGATCAGCGCCTTGGTCTCGTCATAGCCCAGTTGCGGCGTATCGCGCAGCGCGTCGGGCGCATTGCGGTCCATCATCACCTTGCCGCCGATCATCAGCATGCCGCGGGCTTCCGCGGCGCTGAAATAGGCGTCGACGCTTTCCGGATGCACCGAGCAATAGGCAACGGCCGTCGTCGTACCGTTGGACAGGAGTTCATCCATGAAGCGGCCGGCAATGTAGTCGGCATGTTCCGGCTTCCGGAACTTCTGCTCCTCGACAAAGATGTAGGTGTTCAGCCATTCGAGAAGCTGCGCGCCGTAGGAGGAGATCGCCTGCGTCTGCGGGAAGTGCAGGTGCGTGTCGATCAGGCCTGGCAGCACGAGATTGGGGCGATGGTCGGCCACCTTGACGCCGGGGCCGGCGCGACGAGCGACCTCGGCATGCTCGCCGATATCGGCAACCTTGCCGCCCCGCACCAGTACGGCGCCGTCCTCGAAATAGCGATAGGAAGCCGTGTCGTCGATGCCCCTGGGCTCCTCGACGAAAGTCAGCACGCGGCCGCGGATCAGCAAATCGGTCATTGGGTCTTTCCTCCATTCACGACGGACTCGTACCAGGCGACGAGCAGCTGCCGCTCTTCGTCCGATACGCCGGTGACGTTGGCCGGCGGCATCGCGTGCGAACGGCCGGCCTGCAGATAGATTTCACGCGCGTGGTTGGCGATCTCGGTGTCGGTCTCGAGCGTCACGCCCTTCGGCGGTACGACCAAGCCTTCCCAGCCCGGCTCCTTGGCATGGCACATGGAACAGCGGCCAAGCACCGTGTCGCGCACCTTCGGAAAGGCTTCCGCCGTCACGAAGGGCTGCTGCGCGGCGGAGATCTTTTCCTCCTCGCCGCCGGCCAGGATCTTCGGCACGGTCGACAGCCACATGATCGCGACGAAGAGCAGCGCGGTGACGAGCCAGGTCCAGGTCGGGTTGCCCTTGTCGGCGTGGCGGGTGTTGAAATAGTGACGAATGGTCACGCCCATCAGGAAGACCAGCGAGGCGATGATCCAGTTGAACTGGGTGCCGAACGCCAGCGGGTAGTGGTTCGACAGCATCAGGAACAGAACCGGCAGCGTCAGGTAGTTGTTGTGGGTCGAGCGCTGCTTGGCGATCACGCCGTACTTCGGATCCGGCGTGCGACCGGCGATCAGATCGCCGACGACAACCTTCTGGTTCGGAATGATGATGAAGAACACGTTGGCCGACATGATCGTCGCGGTGAAGGCGCCGAGATGCAGGAAGGCAGCGCGGCCGGTGAAGAGCTGCGTGTAACCCCAGGCCATGCCGACAAGGATGAAGTACAGAAGCACCATCAGCCTGGTGTTGTCGCGGCCGAAGGGCGACTTGCAGATCGTGTCATAGGCGAGCCAGCCGAAGGCGATCGAGCCCAGCGAGATGGCGATCGCCACCGGCTTCGAAACGTCGAGCACATTCGGATCGATCAGGTAGAGGTCGGCACCGGCATAGTAGACCATGCACAGCATGCCGAAACCGGAAAGCCAGGTGACGTAGGATTCCCATTTGAACCAGATCAGGTGCTCCGGCATGTTGGCCGGCGCCACCAGATACTTCTGGATGTGGTAAAAGCCGCCACCGTGCACCTGCCACTCTTCGCCATAGGCACCGACCGGAAGGTCCGGTCGCTTCTTCAGGCCAAGGTCAAGCGCAACGAAATAAAATGACGAACCGATCCACGCGATACCCGTGATGACGTGCAGCCATCTCATGGCAAAGGTGAGCCAATCCCAGGCTATGGCATACTCGTACATGCAATTCTCCCATTTCTCCTCGGGCCATTATGTGTCATTGCTGGAGGTCGCGGGAACGTCGCTGCTTCACCAACACTTTCAAAAAAATCTATAAAATAGCGACGCAATGGATAGGCTAGAGAGAAGCCGGAGGAGTGGGACGGAGGCATGTCTTATCTGGACAATGTGCGCGTCTTCGTGCGCGTCGTAGAGCTTGGAACCCTGTCGGCGGCCGGTCGCGACCAGCGCGTGACGCCGGCGGTTGCCAGCAATAGAATCAAAGAGTTGGAACGCCATATGGGTGTTCGCCTGTTCAATCGGACGACGCGCAAGCTGACCCCGACGGAGCATGGTCGCGTCTTCTACGACGGCGCGGTGAAGATCCTCGAAGCGGTCAACGAGGCCGAAAACGCGATCGCCGATCTCTCGCGAAATCCGAAGGGGGCGCTGAAGATTACCGCTCCCTTGGGGATAGGTCGGCGCCTGATTGCGTCGGGCATTCCCGAATTCCATGACAAGTATCCCGACATCGAGGTGCGGCTTCGTCTGTCGGACCACAATGTCGACATCCTCTCCGAAGGCGTCGACGTCGCGTTCAAGCTCGGCATCCTTGAAGATTCGAACCTGCGCATGCGAGGCATCATGAACTGCGAGCGCGTGGTCTGCGGGTCGCCCGACTATTTCGAGAAGCGCGGCGTGCCCCAAACCCCTGACGCGTTGATCGCCGACAAGCACGACTGTCTGCTGCTGCGCTATCCTGGTTCGAAGGAGTATTTCTGGACGCTCCAGACCATGGAAGGCATGCGCAAACTCGAGGTGACCGGCCCTTACGATTCGGACGACGGCGACGTGCTCACCCAATGGGCGCTCGACGGCCGCGGCATCATCAACAAGCCTCTCTTCGAAGTGAAGAGCCACATCAATTCCGGCGCGCTCGTGCCGATTCTGGTCGACACGCCGCCGCTCAGCGTGCAGCTGGCGGCGATCTATCCACACAAGCGCTTCCAGGATCCGAAAGTCAGGCTGATGATCGACTACATGGCCGAGCGTTGTCAGCGCTTGATCGGCAAGGCGCTGGAGTAGCGTCTAGCCTCTCGTCTTCTCAATACCGGCAATACCGCTGACCTGCTCGACGAGAAAGTCGACCAGCAGGCGGACCCGGGCGATGCCTGCGCGCTCGGGCACGATCAGCAGGCTGAGCGGAACCGAAGACAACCTGTAGCCCGGCAGGATCGGCACGAGCCGACCACTCGCCAGGAGATCGTCGACGAGCCATTGGTGTGTCGGTGCGATGCCGCGCCCGGCGACAAGCGCCTCGCGGGCGGCAAGCCCGTGGTCGACGAGGAAACGCCCGCCAAAGGGTACCGCGTGGCTGCGGCCGTCTGCTCCTTCCAGCGAGATCAGGTCACTGCCTGCGACGTTCGACATGCGGATTCCCTCATGGGCTGTGAGGTCGCGCGGGGTGTTTGGGCGTCCACGCACCTCCAGGTAGGAGGGGGCAGCGACGAACAACCGACGGCTTTCGCCAAGCACCCGGAGCTTCATGGAGCTGTCAGTGAGCGGCCCGAGACGCAGCGCGAGATCGACCCCTTCCCGCACCAGGTCGATGCGCTCATCGGTCAGGCTGAGATCGACCTCGATATCAGGATAACGATCCTGAAAGGCGAAGATCAGGCGGGTTGCGTGCAGGACACCGAAGGCGGCGGTGCAGGACACCCGGATGATCCCGGCCGAGGCGCCGCGGGTGCTGCGCGCCTCGTCGCCTGCCTGGTCGACTAGGCGTAGGATCTGGATGCTGTTGGCATAGTAACGACTGCCTTCGTCGGTCAATGTGACGCGCCGGGTGGTGCGGCTGAGCAGCGGCACGCCGACGGCTTCCTCCAGCTCCCGCAGATGCCGCGTAACGCTCGACTGGCCGATGCCGAGTTCGCGCGCGACGGCCGACAGGCTGCCGCGCTCGGCGACGCGCACGAAGCTCCGCATGCGTTCCAGCGTCACATCCGATTTATCCATTTTTCGGCACAATCATATCCATATTGGATATCTACCGCATGAACAAACGGCGGTCTACCTAAAGTCTCAGTTCACGACTGAAGGATTGCCGACCATGAAAGTTCTGCTTGTCTATGCCCATCCCGAACCGCGTTCGCTGAACGGGACGCTGCGCGATGTCGCCGTCAAGGCGTTGGAAGCCGAGGGACACGAGGTGCGCGTCACCGACCTCTATGCCGAGGGATGGAAATCCGAGATCGACCGCGCCGACTTCCCCGCGCTCATTCCGGATGCCCGGTTCAAGCCAAGCCGTGCCTCGAAGGAAGCCTTCGCGACCAATACCCTGACCGCTGATGTCAGGGCCGAGCAGGAAAAGCTGCTATGGGCCGATACCCTTATCCTGCAGTTTCCGCTGTGGTGGTACTCGATGCCGGCGATCCTGAAAGGCTGGGTCGATCGCGTCTATGCCTACGGCTTCGCCTATGGGGTCGGCGAACACAGCGACAAATACTGGGGCAAGCGGTTTGGCGAGGGAACGCTCGCAGGAAAACGCGCCATGCTGGTGGTGACAACAGGTGGCTGGGAAGAACACTACTCACCGCGCGGGGTCAACGGACCGATCGACGACCTCCTGTTCCCGATCAATCACGGCGTTCTCTATTATCCCGGCTACGACGTGCTTCCGCCTTTTGTCGCCTACCGCGTCGACGGTCTTGACGAAGCCGATTTCGAAGCGACGGCCGAACGGCTGAGGCAAAGGATGCGCACGCTAACAACCACTACGCCTATTCCCTATCGCCGGCAGAATGGCGGCGACTACCTGATCCCGACCCTTGAACTGCGTCCAGATATCGAAGCCGCAGACGCGCGCGGCTTTGCGCTTCACCTGAACGGTGCGATACACCAGGGCAATAGCGCCTGAGCCTTTAGCGTGCAAACTTCGCGACAGCCGGACGACGCGGGCTATCGGGTTGGGCCGGCTGCCGGAAATTCAGCGCCGCCGCCATGACTTCCGCGGCGGCGAGCGCGGCGATGACGGCCGGCCGCTTGTCCTTAACCGTCGTGCCGCCAATCGGGCAGACGAGCCGGTCGAAAAGATCCGGGCGGCCGATCTCACGCGACAGCCAGTTCTTGAAGGTCCCGCGTTTCGTCTTCGAGCCGATCATGCCGACATAGGATGCGTCGTCGCGGCGAAGCGCCTCGGCGGCGATCAGGAAGTCGAGCGCGTGGTCGTGCGTCAGGATCACGAAGGCGCTGCCGGGAGGCGCGTCGCGCACGACCGCCTCCGGCATGGCCGTCAAGCAAGTCTCGATGCCGGGATTGTCGGCGACAGCCGAAAGCTCGTTCTCGCGGGTATCGACGAGCACGGTGCGGACCGGAACCAGGGACAGCGCCATGGCCAGCGCATCGCCGACATGGCCGGCGCCGAAGACATAGACATGCGGCCGGCTGGCGATTTCCAGGTCGCTGCGTTCAATCAGCATGGCGGCTTTCTCCCGATCGATGCGTGTGAAGGCGAGTGCCACGCGCCCGCCGCAACACTGGCCGATCTCCGGACCAAGCGGGATGGTCATCGCCTCCGGCGCGTCGCCGCGCTTTAGCGCCCGCCGGCCATGGTCGATCGCCATGTATTCGAGCTGGCCGCCGCCGATCGTGCCGAAGAGGCTATCGGTGGCGACGAGCATCCAGGCATCGGTGTCGCGCGGCGTCGAGCCGGCCGCACCCGTCACTTCCACGAGCACGCAATCCGGCTCGCGTCGGAGAAAGTCCCTGATATCCTCGCGGCTCGCCACCATGACAATCAGCCCCTGTTACCCCTTCTGCCTCGCGGCCGCCCGCAGCCGCTCGATCGCCATCAGTACCCGTTCCGGCGTCGCCGGCGCATCAAGGCGCGGTGCTATACGATACTCCGCAACACTGGCCGCCGCCATCGACAAGGCCTCCAGAACGGAAATGCCGAGCATGAACGGCGGTTCCCCGACCGCCTTCGACCGACGGATGGTTTCCTCACGGTTGACCGACCATTCGGCAAGCCGCGTGTTGAAGACGCGCGGGCGATCCGATGCGAGCGGGATCTTGTAGGTCGAAGGCGCATGCGTGCGCAGCCGACCCTTGGCATCCCACCAGAGTTCTTCCGTCGTCAACCAGCCCATGCCCTGAACGAAGGCGCCCTCCACCTGACCGAGGTCGAGCGCCGGGTTCAGCGACCGGCCGACATCGTGCAGGATATCCGTGCGGTCCACCTGGTATTCGCCGGTCAACGTATCGACGCTGACCTCCGAGCAAGAGGCGCCATAGGCATAGTAGAAGAACGGCCGGCCCCGGCCTTCCGCGCGGTTCCAGTGGATCTTCGGCGTCTTGTAGAAACCGGCAGCCGAAAGCTGGATGCGGGCGCCATAGGCGATCTTGATGAACTCGTTGAAACCAAGGCGTTCGGCGCCGATGCGAACCGTGTTCGGCTCGAAAGCGACGTCGGCCTCAGCAACGTTCCAGCGCTCAGCGGCAAAGCGCACGAGCCTCTCCTTGATCTGCTGGGCGGCGTTGGCGGCCGCCATGCCGTTGAGATCGGAGCCCGACGAAGCAGCCGTCGCCGACGTGTTCGGCACTTTGCCGGTCGTCGTCGCCGTCACCTTGATCCGGTCGAGATTGACCTGGAACTCATCGGCAACCACCTGGGCGACCTTGGTGTAGAGCCCCTGCCCCATCTCGGTGCCGCCGTGGTTCAGATGGATCGAGCCATCCGTATAGACGTGCACCAGCGCGCCGGCCTGGTTGTATTCGGTCTTGGTGAAGGAGATGCCGAACTTCACCGGTGTCAGCGCGATGCCGCGCTTGACCACATGGTTTTCGCGGTTGAAGGCGAGCACCGCCTCACGACGCTTGGCATAGTCGGCCGAGGTTTCCAGTTCCTCGATGATCCGGCCGATGATGTTGTCTTCCACGGTCTGGTGATAGGGCGTGAGGTTTCGCCCCTCGCCGCCGTAGAAATTCAGCTTGCGGATTTCGAGCGGATCCTTGCCGACGGCATAGGCGATCTCCTCGATCATGCGTTCGCCGCCGACCATGCCCTGCGGACCGCCGAAACCGCGGAATGCAGTGTTGGAAACGGTATTGGTCTTCAGCGGCCGCGAGCGCAAGCGCACGTTCGGATAGAAGTAGCAATTGTCGGCGTGGAACAGGGCGCGGTCGGTGACCGGACCGGAGAGATCGGCCGAATAGCCGCAGCGCGCCGAAAAGACCGCGTCCACCGCCTCGATACGACCTTCGTCATCGAAACCGAGCTTGTAGTCCACATGGAAGTCGTGACGCTTGCCGGTCGCGCTCATGTCGTCGTCGCGATCGGGCCTGACCTTGACCGGGCAGCGGTATTTCTTGGCAGCAACCGCTGCAACGGCGGCGAAAATGTTGGCCTGGGTTTCCTTGCCGCCGAAGCCACCGCCCATGCGGCGCACGTTGACGGTGACCGCATTCGATGGCACGCCGAGCACGGTCGCGACCATGTGCTGCGTCTCAGCCGGATGCTGCGTTGAGGAGTAGACGAGAACTTCGTCGTCCTCGCCGGGGATGGCGAAAGAGATCTGCCCTTCCAGATAGAAGTGATCCTGGCCACCGATACGCATCTCGCCTTCGAGGATGTTCTTCGCCTTGGCGAAGCCGGCTTCGATGTCGCCCCGCTCGAGCTTGAGCGGATCGATGACCAGCGGATAGTTGGCGGCCGCCGCTTCCAGCACGTCGGTCACATGCGGCAGGTCGCGGTACTCGATCTTGACCTTGGCCGCCGCGCGGCGGGCCGCCTCACGGGAGGTGGCGATGACGGCAAAGATCGGCTGGCCGTGGAACTCCACCTTGTCGGTGACGAAGATCGGCTCATCGTGCGTGTGGGCCGGGCTGATGTCGTTTTCGCCGGGAATGTCGGCCGCCGTCAGCACCCCGATCACGCCTTCGCTGCTATTTATCGCTTCGAAGTCGATCGAGAGGATATCAGCATGCGCGCGCTGCGACAGGCCAAGATAGCCGTGCAGCGTGCCCTGGGGTTCCGGGATGTCGTCGATATATTCGGCCGTACCCGACACATGCTTGTGGCCGGATTCGTGCCGTTCCTTTTCGTGCACGCCGCCGCGGATGCGGTCGATGGGCTGCATCACGTTCATAGCTTCCTCCCTTAAACCGCGACAGCAATGGTGCGATCGAGGCGGATCTGGCCGCTCGACTGCGTTTCGAGATAGAAGCGGCGAAGCAGGTTCTTCGCCACCAGCTGGCGGTACTCGGCCGAGGCACGCCAGTCGGTGAGCGGCGTGAAATCCTCGTCAAACGCCGCTACCGCGCGCTCGATCGTGTCCTCGTTCCACTCCGCGCCCTTGAGTGCGGCCTCGACATTGGAGGCTCGCTTCGGCGTCCCGGCCATGCCGCCGAAGGCAATGATCGCGTCGGTAACCCGACCGGTGTCGAATGCGATGTTGAAGCCGCCGCAAACGGCAGTGATGTCCTCGTCCAGACGCTTCGTCACTTTGTAGACGGCGACACGGGCATTTTCGGAAACAAACGGGATGCGCACGCTTTCGACGAACTCGCCGGGCTCGCGGTCCTGCTTGCCATAGGCGATGAAGAAATCTTCAAGCGCGACGGTGCGACGGCGCGCGCCCTTGCGCAGCGTGATCGACGCGCCGAGCGCGATCAGCGCCGGCGGCGTATCACCGATCGGCGAGCCGTTTGCGATGTTGCCGCCGACGGTGCCCATGTTGCGCACCTGTTGGCCGCCGATACGGTCCCACAGCTCCGTCAACTGCGGGAAATGCTCGACGATGACAGGATAGGCCTCGGCATAGCTCACACCGGCGCCAAGGGTGACGCCATCCGCATCGACTGTGATGCGGCGCAACTCTTCAAGGTGGGTCAGGTGAATGACCGGCGAGATGTCGCGCATGAACTTCGTCACCCAGAGCCCGACATCGGTCGAACCGGCGACGATCGTCGCCTTGGGGTTGGCTTCGAACACGGCGGCGAAATCATCGACCGAACCCGGCAGGATGAAGCGCTCCAACTCAGTTCCGATCTCGACGCGGCGGCCATCCTGCAGGGCAGCCAATTCTTTGGCGATCCGATCGCGTTCGGCGACCAGCGGATCCTTGCCGACGTCGCCGACCGTCGAGATCGCTTCGGCGGCGCGGATAATCGCGGCATAGCCGGTGCAGCGACAAAGATTGCCCTGAAGCGCCTTTTCGATTTCGGCGATGGACGGCTTCGGGTTTTCCATCCAAAGGCCATAGAGCGACATCACGAAGCCCGGCGTGCAGAAGCCGCACTGCGAGGCATGGGTATCAACCATCGCCTGCTGCACCGGGTGCAGCGGACCGACTGGCTGTGCCAAAGAATCCACCGTGACGATATGACAGCCATCGAGCGAGCCGACGAAGCGGATGCAGGCATTGACCGACTCGTATTTGAGCTTGCCGTCGAGCAGGCGGCCGACGAGCACCGTGCAGGCGCCGCAGTCGCCCTCGGCGCAGCCTTCCTTGGTGCCCTTCAGATTGCGGTCGATGCGCAGGAAATCTAACAGGGTCTCGACCGGTGAGACGTCCGCTAGCTCAACCAGGCGGTGGTTCAAGAGGAAACGAATGGTGTTGCGGATCTGGATCGTCATCACTCAGCTCCCGCGGTAGGTGGAGTAGCCATAGGGCGAAAGCAGCAGCGGCACGTGGTAGTGCGCACCCTGGTTATCGATGCCGAAGCGGATCGGGATCACGTCGAGGAACGAGTTCTCGCCGCGCTTGCTCTGACCGCCGAGATAGTCGCCGGCGTGGAAATGCAGCTCGTAGGTGCCCGTCTCCATGCGCTCGCCGCTGAGCAGCGGCTCGTCGCAGCGGCCGTCGTCGTTGGTCTTGACCGATTTGATGTGCGTCTGGCGATCGCCATCGACCCGGTAGAGCTCGATGCGCAGCCCCTCGGCCGGCTTGCCGCTTGCCGTATCCAACACGTGCGTCGTCAGGCGACCGGCGTTTCCACCATGAGATTGCATTCTTTTCGCTCCTCCCGAAGTCAGCTTTCCACCTCGCAGTATTCCGGCATTCCGGCCCGCTTGGTAGCGAGCGGATCATTCGAGACTTTCAAAATTTTTGGGGGGAATGGCTCGAAACAAATGCGGCTAGAAATTTGCTGCAGAGACGAAAATGTCTGGAGGAGCTGCTTTGATGAGATACCCCCGCGATCTTCACGGCCACGGCCCGAACTTCAAGATCACATGGCCCGACGGCGCGCGCATAGCCCTACAATTCGTCATCAACTACGAGGAAGGCGGAGAGAACTGCGTGCTGCATGGCGACGCGGCCTCCGAAGCATTCCTGTCGGAAATCGTCGGCGCGCAGGCCTGGCAGGGCCAGCGCCACTGGAACATGGAATCGATCTACGAATATGGCGCGCGGGCCGGATTCTGGCGGCTGCACCGCATGTTCACCGAACGCGGCGTGCCGGCGACCGTTTATGGCGTCGCCACCGCGCTGAAGCGCTCGCCGGAACAGGTCGCCGCCATGCAGGATGCCGGCTGGGAAATCGCCTCGCACGGCCTCAAGTGGATCGAGCACAAGGATTTTTCGCCGGAGCGCGAGCGCCAGGAGATCGCCGAGGCGATCCGGCTGCACACGATCGTTACCGGCGAGCGACCGCGCGGCTGGTACACCGGCCGCTGCTCCGACAACACGCTCGATCTCGTCACCGAAGCTGGTGGCTTCGACTATGTTTCCGACGCCTATGCGGACGATCTGCCCTACTGGCATGAGCATGCCGGGCGCCATCAGCTCGTCATCCCCTATACGCTCGACAGCAACGATATGCGTTTTGCCACGCCACAAGGCTTCAACAGCGGCGACCAGTTCTTCAGCTACCTCAAGGATAGCTTCGACGTGCTCTATGCCGAAGGCACCGCCGGTGCGCCGAAGATGCTGAGCATCGGGCTGCACTGCCGCCTCGTCGGCCGTCCCGGCCGCGCCGCAGCACTGGCCCGTTTCCTCGACTATGTGCAGAGCCATGAAAAGGTCTGGCTTGCAAAGCGCGTCGACATCGCTCGCTACTGGACAGAGACCTATCCGTTCAAGGCCTGGGACGATCGCCCGTCGCGGCTTAGCGAAGAGGCCTTTGTCACCAAATTCGGCGGCGTCTTCGAACATTCGAAGTGGATCGCTAAGCGCGCCGTCCAGGGCGAGCTTTCACCCGCCAACGACACGGCGCTCGGTCTTACAGCCGCACTCTCCGCCGTCTTCCGCGAAGCCTCCGCCGAGGAGCGGCTTGCCGTTCTGATCGCCCATCCGGATCTCGCCGGCAAGCTGGCGCAGGCGAAACGCCTCACCGAAAGCTCGACCAACGAGCAGGCTTCCGCCGGACTCGATGCGCTGACCGACGCGGAGCGCGAGCGCTTCACCACGCTCAACACAGCCTATGTCGAGAAGTTCGGCTTCCCGTTCATCCTGGCGGTCAAGGGACGCACCAAGGGCGAAATCCTTGCTGCCTTCGAAAGCCGGGTTGAAAACGATCGCGAGACGGAGTTCGAGACGGCGTGCCGGCAGGTGGAGCGGATCGCCTATCTGCGCCTCAAGGACATGTTGCCGAGCTGAGGGCCTCGCGATGACGACCGACGGCGTGAGCCCGCCCGAATTCGCGCTGAACGCGATCAACCTCGCCTCCGCCGCTCTCGGCGCGCGGCCGGTCTTCGCAACCGACGAGTTCTTCGCGCCGCTCGAGCGCATGCTTCAGGACGCGCCGCCGGTCTATCATCCCGGTGTCTATGACGAGAACGGTAAGTGGATGGACGGCTGGGAGACGCGGCGTCGCCGCGGCCCCGGCAACGATCATGCCATCATCGCGCTTGCCGCAAACGGTCGTATCCGCGGCTTCGAGGTCGATACGGCGCATTTCACCGGCAACTATCCGAGCGCCTGCGCCATCGACGCCTGTCTGGCGCCCGATGGACCGGATGAGCACACGGCCTGGACGGAACTTGTCTGCGCGCGGCCGCTCGGGCCGAGTGCGCTTCATCATTTCGAGGCCAGGTCGGAAGCGGTCTGGAGCCATGTCCGCCTGCGCATCTATCCCGATGGCGGCATCGCCCGCCTCAAGGTTTACGGCACGCCCGCCCTGGACCGGGCGGCGATCGGCGACACGGCAGTCGATCTCGCCTCGTCGCTGCTCGGCGGCCGCATCATCGCGTATTCGAACGGGCACTACGGCCACCAGCGGCTGCTTGCGCCCGGACGCGGCATCAACATGGGCGATGGCTGGGAGACGCGCCGCCGGCGCGAGCCCGGCAACGACTGGATCGTGGTGAAACTTGCCGCGCGCGGTGCGGTCGAGCGGATCGTGGTCGACACCGCCCACTTCAAGGGAAACTACCCGGATGCCTGCTCGCTGCAGGCAGCCGACCTCAGCGCAGCCACGTGCGAGCTGGCTGCCTCGATCACCGCATCGTCGATGTTCTGGCGCGAGGTTCTGCCGCAGCAGAAGCTCTCGGCCGACAGCCTGCACACCTACGGAGCAAACGAGTTCAAAGCGCCGGGCCCTGTAACCCATGTGCGTTTCAACATCTTCCCCGATGGCGGCATCAGCCGGCTGCGTGTCTTCGGGCGTATTGCGAAAGCCGGCAGCCCCTAGATCGTTTCGCAGAGGAAACGAAATGATCGGACCTGAACCGCAAGTTCCAGGGAAGCGCTTTCCCCGGAATTGCTGCCATCGATCAACATTGCACGGAGGAGCGTCGCATGAAGGAGATCGTCATACAGCCACTGACCCGGGAGGCCTTTGCGCCCTACGGCGACGTAATCGAAACGGAGAACGCCCACAATTTCCCCATCAACGGCGGCAAATGCACCCGCTATCACGATCTCGCCAAGATCGAAACGACGGGCGAGAAGGCCCGGCCGATGATCAGCCTGGTGCGCAGCGAACCCTATCCGCTGCCGCTCAAGCTCACCATGGTCGAGCGACATCCGCTCGGCAGCCAGGCTTTCATTCCCTTGAGCGACAATCCGTTCCTCGTCGTCGTCTCCCGGGAAACTGACGAAGGCCCGAGTGAACCGATCGCCTTCAAGACCACACCGGGCCAAGGCGTGAACATCGCCCGCAATGTCTGGCACGGCATCCTGACACCACTCGAAGATGTCTCGGATTTCGCGGTTGTCGACCGCGGCGGCGAAGGCGTCAATCTGGAGGAACACTTCTTCAAGGAGCCGTTCCTGATTGTATGAATGAACGAATGGCCCGGTCAACTGACCGGGTCATCGGTGCGTGGGTCACGGGGCGTACCGTAGGGCTCAACTGTTTTCCTGATGCCCATCAATCGACATCAGTAGCCGCCGTCCCGACGGAACTTCGTCGGCGTGTATCCCGTCACCCGGCGGAAATCGCGCGAGAAATGATAGGGATCGGGATAGCCGCATATCGCCGCCACCGCGGAAACCTTCACATCGCGGCCGACCAGCAGGCGCTTCGCCTGGTTGATACGCTCGTGGCGCAGCCAGTCCATCGGCGTCGTGCCCACCATATCGCGAAAGCGGCGAAAGAGTTGCGACTGGCTAAGCCGCGCTAGGACCGCGAGATCATCGATCGCCCAGGCGCGGGCGAGATCGTCACGCATCGCTGAAAGAACAGCCAACAAACGATCCTCGCCCGATGCATCCTCGCCCGGCTCACTGCCGGTCAGACGCGGACCGATCATGTCCACGATCAGCCCGGAGATAGCCGCACTCGCCAAGGCATCGGTCGCAGGCGAGCGTTCCGCAAGAAACCCGCTCACGGCCTCAAAGGCAGCGCGTGCCGTCTGCGTATCCCTCGGCGCGAACAATGGCGACTGCTGGACACCCAGGAACTGGTAGAGCGCATCGAGACCGTGCCCCTCGATCCCCATCCAGAGATAGCGCCAGTTTTCGCTGTCGGGCGCGCAGCTGTGCGCATAGGCCTGCGCAGTATCGAGCCAGGCGACATTGCCCGTTTCGGCCAGGAACCGTTGACCGCGCACCTCTATCAGCCCGCGGCCGCCGGTGGTGTAGACAAAGACATGCTGGTGGAACCGCTTGCGGATCGGCGCTTCCTCAGGACGGGCAGTCCGGCTTCCGGCCACCAGCGCCAGATAGGGAAACGCATCGGCAAATTTGGCCGGCGTATGGAAATGGATCTCTTCGTTTTCAGACAGCATCCGCGTTTTTTGTCAGTCAATGCGAGTTTTGTCCATCATCTTGCGACAGCGTACCATTCCCAATGAGACCGTGGCGACGCTATCATGCAGCTTGATGCACGGAGTATTGCCCATGACCGAAGCCACGCCGCACGGCGAAGCCGCAAAGCTGACCTTCGCGCCGCTGTCCCCGGATTTCGCCCACGATCCCTATCCGACCTACCGCGCCCTGCGTGAGAAGGAAGGGCTGCATTTCTTCGCGGATTTCGACATCTGGCTGGCCTCACGCTTCGAGGACGTTTCGGCGATCGTCATGGACAAGCGCATGGTGCGCTCGCTCGAGGACATTGCGACCACCGAGGAGCTTGCGAAACTACAGCGCGCCGCCAATTGGCACGACATGCCGCACCATGCGCGCTTCGTGCAGTTCAGCCTGCTCGACAGCGACGGTGCCGTGCACGACCGGCTGCGCAAGCAGGTGTTCAAGCTGTTCACGCCTGCCATGATCGCCAAGCTGCGCGACCAGATCCAGGCCTATGTCGACCGCCTGATCGACAGCCTTGCCGATCGCGGCGAGATCGATTTCGTCGACGACCTCGCCGCCCACGTGCCCGGTCATATCATCGGCCGCCTGCTCGGCGTCCCGGACGAGGACTGTCCGCAGCTGCGCATCTGGTCGGAAAACATCGTGCAGTTCTTCGACGTCGATCGCTCCGACGCACGCAAGCAGATCGCCGAAGACAACACTATCGAGTTCTACGAGTATCTGACGGCGCTGAAGGCCGAGCGCGAGCGCGCGCCGAAAGATGATCTCATATCGGTGCTGATCGAGGCTGAGCGCTCCGGCGCAATGAACTTCGACGAATTCATCTCGACCTGCATGCTGATCCTCATGGCGGGCCACGGCTCGACGATCGACGTGCTCGGCAGCGGCATGCATGCGCTCTTGCGCTTTCCCGAGCAGATGGCGCGGCTGAGGAACGAACCCGGCCTGATCCAGACCGGTGTCCAGGAGATGTTCCGGTACGAATCCCCGCTTCCCTTCTTCCACCGCCATTGCGTCGAGGACGTCGAGATCTGCGGCCGGCGCTTCGAGCGCGGCACCAAGTTCGGCCTGCTCTACGGTGCGGCCAACCGCGACCCCAAGCAATTCGAGAACGCCGACACCTTCGACATCGGACGCACGCCCAACCGGCACCTCGCCTTCGGCGGCGGCGTGCACTTCTGTCTCGGCAACCACCTCGCGCGGCTCGACATGGATATCATCTTCAGCACCCTGCTTCGCCGCTTCCCGACCATCGAACTCGTGGACCGGGAACCGGAATACAAGCGCGGCCTTTCGGTGCGCGGCCCCAAGGGGCTGAAGATTGCCATCCGGCAAGCCTGACCCGCACTGAAACCGACTTCTAAGAACCGGAGAATACCCATGCCCAAGATCGTCTTCATCGACGCGGACGGCACGACCAAAGAAGTGCAGGCGGAGGTCGGCCAATCGCTGATGTCCGCGGCGGTGCAGAACGGCATCGACGCGATTGCCGCCGAATGCGGCGGCTCCTGCGCCTGCGGCACCTGTCACTGTTACATCGACGGCGAATGGGCCGAGCGATTGCCGGCGCCCGATTTTCAAGAACAGGACATGATCGAGTGCGTGGTCAATCCCAACGAGCGCAGCCGCCTGAGCTGTCAGATCACCGTCTCGGCCGATCTGGATGGCCTGGTGGTGCATCTGCCGGCCGGACAATACTGAGATCAGAAAGGCCGGGGCAACATTTTCGTTGCTCCGGCCAGCACTTACGGGGAAGTTCTCATTGGCCGAGGCGACGATGCCCTGGCCAAATTTCGCTACTCGGCGAAGAACGCGAAGCGCACGATGAACAATGCGGCGACGATCTGGGTGGCCGGGTGGATGACGTTCCACTTGCCGGTGCAGACCTTCAAGACGACATAGCTCACGAAGCCGAAGGCGAGGCCGTTGGCGATCGAGTAGGTGAAGGGCATGGCGAGCGCCGTGAGCGCAGCGGGTGCCGCTTCCGTCAGGTCGTCCCAGTCGACTTCGGTCAGTTCGCGCATCATCAGGCCGGCGACATAGAGCAGAGCCGGAGCCGTCGCATAGGACGGAACGGCAGCTGCAAGCGGCGAGAAGAACAGCGCTGCCAGGAAGAGCACGCAGATGGTGAGTGCGGTCAGACCGGTGCGGCCGCCGGCCTGAACGCCCGAGGCGCTTTCGACATAGGCGGTGGTGCTGCTGGTGCCGATCAGCGAGCCGGCGACGATCGCGGTGCTATCAGCCAAAAGCGCGCGGCCGAGACGGTTCGGCTTGCCCTCTTCGACTAGCTTGGCGCGCTTGGCAACACCGATCAGGGTGCCGGTTGCGTCGAACACTTCGACGAGCACGAAGACGAGGATGACATGCAGCAGGCCGCCATGCAGAGCGCCCATGATGTCGAGCTGCAGGAAGGTCGGCGCGATGCTCGGCGGTGCCGAGACGATCCCCTTGAACTCGCTGACGCCGAGGATCATCGATAGCACGGTGACGACGAGAATGCCGATCAGGATCGAGCCGCGAACCTTCAGCGCATCGAGCACGGCGATCACGAAGAAGCCGAGGATGGCGAGCAGCGGTCCGGTCTGCTTGAGATCGCCGAGGCCCACGAGCGTTGCCGGATTGTCAACGACGATGCCGGCGTTCTTCAAGGCGATGATGCCGAGGAAGAGGCCGATACCGGTGGCAATCGCGCTTCTCAGTGAATGCGGAATGCCGGCGATCAGCCAGCTTCGCACACCGGTCACGGTGAGAATCAGGAAGATCACGCCCGAAATGAAGACCGCACCAAGCGCCTGTTGCCAGGTGAAGCCGAGGGCCGCGACGACGGTGAAGGCGAAAAAGGCGTTGAGGCCCATGCCGGGCGCCATGCCGATCGGCCAGTTGGCTACGAGCGCCATGACGGCGGAGCCGAGTGCGGCGGCAATACAGGTTGCGACGAAGACGGCATCCCTATCCATGCCCGTGCTCGACAGGATGTCGGGGTTGACGAAGATGATGTAGGACATCGTCAGGAATGTCGTGATACCGGCGATCACCTCGGTGCGCGCCGTCGTCTGATGCTCTTTCAGCTTGAATAGTCGTTCAAACATCTTTCCTCCCTTGGCGGCGTCACCACGACGCAGCCGAACGACAGTGACCGGGAAACCGTCTCCTCCAGTTCCCGACCAGTGCATTTCGAACGCCCGGAGGTTCCGGGACGATCGCTTCACGAAACCGATTTAGGGCTCCGCGCCGGCTGGCGATCGTCCGCCCTCTTTCGGACGACGCGAATGCCTCTTGCACAGCCTTGGGATTGTGCGACTTCCGAAGCCGGACCGCTAGCCGTCCATTCCCGGGATCGATGAGGAAAGACTTTCAAAATTTTCGGAGCATTTGTCGGCGCCGAAACGGCGCCTTTCGCGTGTTCGCCACCATACAAAGGGCCCGGAATCCCTCGAAAAAATATGTTGAAAGGCCCTCTTGACCTTCCAACGCTGGGAACCGCCATGTTTCTCTCACACCGAAACGAAGGAGACAAGCATGCAGACCTACAAGATCGACAACATGACCTGCGGCCACTGCGCCGGTGCCGTCCAGAAAGCGATCCTGAGCGTCGACCCGCAGGCGACGATCAAGGTCGATCTCGGCAACAGGGAAGTCAGCGTCGAGACCGTTGCCGGCGCGGGCCCGATCGCCGACGCCTTGAGGGCCGCCGGCTACGAAAGCCGCGCACTCTAGACGATGGGCCGCGCAGGAAACGACCTTCCTGCAGGCATCAGTCATGGGCCGGGGACCATCCACGGCCCCAACCGGGTGGATCCATGTCGCGCAAGCCGGACTCGGCCGCCTCGGAGGGAGCATTTTCTGGATCGTCGGGCCCACGAAGCTGGGCGTTCGGGTCCACCGCCGTCGTCGTCTCCATTGCGCTCGCCGCGCCATCGGAACTGATGTCAGTTTCTGAAACACCGTCTTGAACAAAACTGGCCGCCGAGACTTTCGCCCGAGGAGCAAATGGTGCCCGCGTGATGTCGGAGACGCCTACAGGAAAAAACGGTCACGTACCGATCACGTGCTTGCGCGGCAGAAATGGAGAAAGCGATGATTTCTGCCGTATCGGACTTGCCGGGAATCTCTTTCTTGAACTCCTAAGCGGTTTCACGACGCCCGCGGCGTCAAGCGGATACCGACCTGCATTCGATCCACGGATTGAACTTGAATTCGCTCGAACGAACCTACGCCGTCCTCGCAATCGAGGTCGTCCCGTCACAGATCCGCAATGCGGTTGCCGGTTCGCATGGGCGCAATCCGGCTAAACACCCCAAACCACGGCCTGTTCATGTCGATGGATGAGATGCTGAAGCTGGTCGAAGCTGTGGCGGATATGTTCCGAGAATTTTTCGATGGCCGGGGTATGCGCCGAGGTCGCACGTCTCAGAAGCCCAAGGGCACGTTCCGGGTGTGGGACGGAAACCGGAAGTGCTGTGATCGATTTTTCGTTGCGTAGCGCGAAGACGACGCTGTGCGGAAGCACAGTCAAGGCGTCGATACCC